>JAOTWP010000053.1 GCA_029862975.1 Acidobacteriota bacterium | reverse complement strand
AAGGCGAGAAGGCGACCATACTCGACACCACAAAGTGCAGCGATTCAAAGTCTACTTCTGGAACATCGCGGCTTTGAAGCGTCAGCTGGCATGCGGTCCGCTGCCGCAATCGGATGCCGTGGCGTATTACCTGATGACGTCGTGCGGCGTCAGCATTCTGTTCTACCGGCGCCTGGCCAAACACGTCGGGGACCTGCGGGTGGAGAAGTCGGAGTAGTCGTCGACTCCTCGCGGTTCTACTCGGGGCACCCGGCCGGCACTCGGCGCCGGCCGGAGGTGCCCCGAGTTCGTTCTCCACCCGCGAGCCTGCTCCCTAGTCCCGCAGATAGAGCTTCAGGACGAAGGCGGCTCCGATGGCACCTCCCGGAACGCCCGGCGGAGCTCCTGCCCACCACACGTCGACCCTGTAGACGCCGGGCGGGACGTCGTGCTCCTCACTGCCAACTCTCTGAAAGAAGTTGGCGGCGAGCATGTCCACGTCCGTCTCCGCCTCCAGCGCGACGGCTGGGCTGGGAATGCCGTAGGGAGTCTCGTAGTGGCCCACCATGTGTCGCGGGCCGCCACCCACGGGCGTCAGGGTGACCTGGAACAACGCCAGGGGCGCAACCCCATAGGTCTGGGCGCTGCCCACGATGACGCTGAGATGTGCGTCGAGGCATTCGCCCTCGTCGAGGAACACTTCGGGAATGCTCAGAACCGGCGCCGGATCGAACTCTCCGCCTTCACCACCCCCGGGGCCGGTGCCGAAGACGTCGGTCGTCGTACGCACTCCCTCGTTGGCAGCGTCGAGCACCAGGCCTACCTCGCCTTTGCAGGTCAACACCATATTGGCGGGAGCGCGGCTCTGGGTCTCCTGATCTTCTACGAAGAATCCACGCTCCGGTGGCTTTGGACCATTGGCCCCGCAGGCCAATGCGATCAACGCGGTCAGCCCGAGGAACGGGATCATGCTCTTGGTTAGCTTCATCTTGGATCTCCTCTGGATGAGTCGTGCGAAATAGCAACGATTGCAATCGCGGTTGCCGGTGGAGCGCCTCGGCCTTCTACGGTCGACCGCGCAGGCCGCGGAAGCTGCTGCCTGATGAGTCTCGCTGGCAAACCTCCATTGGTAGGAGGCGCCCGACTTCCTCTCTTCGTTACCGGAAAGGGAGCCGTCCGAGAGCTCAAGGAGATCTACTGGGCGGAGGCCAAGCGCGGGCTTTCGCCCGGAGGAGGCGCGCGTCAGGGGCGGCGCGGCCGGGCGTGGCTACAGGTAGCCCAACGCCTTCAGCTCCTCCAGGTACTCTTCCTCGATCTCGCCGCCGGGGGCGAGCGGGTTGGCGGCCATCGCCTCGTACTTGCGCAGCATCCAGCGGAGCAGCTCGTCCTTGGCCGCGATCTCCTCGCCGATGAGGTTGTTCAGCTCGCGCGGATCGGCCTCGAGGTCGTAGAACTCGTCCTCGCGGTCGGTGGACAGGATGTACTTGTAGCGCTCGCTCTGTGCGGCGATGACCAGGCCCGGCGGCCAGCCGGCGTCGAGTCGCGGCCGATTGGGTGGCCGGCGCTGCGAGAAGGCGTAGCGCACCCCCGCCGCCGCCGACGGGCTCTCGAGCAGACGGACCAGCGAGCGCCCCTCGAAGCCCGCGTCGGAAGGGGGCGCCACGCCGGCGAGCTCGAGCACGGTCGGCAGCACGTCGACGTGCCGCACCATGTCGTCGACGGCGGCTCCCGGCGGCCAGCCGTCTCCGCCGTAGAAGATCAACGGCACCTCGAGCTGCGCCTGGTAGAGATACTTGCCGTGTCCGGGATAGCCGTGATCGCCGAGACCCTCGCCGTGATCCGAGGTGACGATCCACAGATTCCGGCGCCCTCCGGCGTCGGCGGTCTCGACGAGTCGCCGGAGCTCGGCGTCCACGTAGGAGAGCTGCGCGTCGTAGCGGTTGATGCGCGCGAGCAGCCTCCTGAGCCTGGCGGCAGTCAGTCCGTGCTGTTGCGTCCAATGCGGTTGCAGGATCGCCGCCCTCTCCTTCGCGTCCTCCTCCATCCTGGCCTCGAGGCCGGGCCGCGCAACCCGATGCCGCCGTTGCGTCTGGTGGACGTCGAAGAGGTGGACCCAGACGAACGCCCGCCGCGGGATCTCGCGGCCGGCGAGCCATTCGAGCGCGGCGTCGACCGTCGACTCCGCCCGCCGGTGTCCTCGCTCGCCCCTGGTGTCGGCGTCGACGACGTCGAAACCGTGGGTCACGCTGCGCAGGAAATCGACGCTCAGGAACGCCGCGGTCTCGAAGTCTGCCGCCGCCAGCAGGCCCGCCATCGTCGGGATCCCGTCCTGCAGATCGACGCCGTTGACGAGGACCCGATGGCTGGCCGGATGGTGCGACGTAAACAGCGATGCGTGCGCCGGCCCGGTGTGCGAGCTCGACGAGACCACCCGCTCGAAACGAACTCCCCTGGCGGCCATGGAATCGATGAAGGGGGACACCGGACGCGGATAGCCGTAGCAGCCGAGGTGGTCGGCACGCAGGGTGTCGATGGTGACCACGAAGATGGTGTCGAAGGGGCGGGACGACGCGCCGCATCCGAGGATGGTCAGCAGCATCGCCAGGACAGGCGCCGCTGCCCAAGCCCGCGATTCGTGGCGGCGGCGCACCTGCGCTAGAGCCCCGGCCGGCGAGCGCGGACGCGCTTCCAGGCCTCGTTCGTGCCCGCGCGGCGCGTGCTGCCGGCGGCGTCACCCACCGCGCGCACGAGCTCGTGCTCGAGCGCGAAACCGCAGCTGCCGATGCCCCTGGTGATCCTCATGCCCTGCTCTGGTGAAGTACCCCCTCCTTCGGAGGCGCCAAGTATGGCCCGAGTGCGACTCCGTTGGAAGCCCATGACGCCACGAGCCGAGTCGAGGTGCCGAGGTCGGCCATGGCCCTCGAGGCGCCGAGGTCGTCGTCCGTCACGATTGGCCGGCCTCGTCCGGTGATCTCGATTCCGCGAGTCGCTTGATCGTGCGCAGCATGCGCTGCTCCATGACGAAGTCGAGCGGTCCGTCGAAGGCGAGAGACAGTCGTTTGCGCCATGACGGCTCGCGCAACGGCTCGATGCAGCCCCGAACGAGGAGCCGGCAGGAACGGGCGGCCGCCGGCTCGAGGTAGATCGACCAGGACCGAGCAGGGTCCGGTCGTGAGGCGGCCGACCCGGCGGCGTCGCTCTCGCCGAAGCAGATCGATCGCCCCGGCTCGAGATGGGCGACAGGAATGCCCGGCGCCTTGGGATGGAGACGGACTTCGTCACCCACCGCCACCGACTGCATCGACGGCTCGATGCTCTCAAGGTTCGTGACGGGAATGCCGGCGAGGCGCTCCAACAGCTCGTAGGAGTAGAACCCGGCCCGATCGAGGCCGAACTGGACGATCCACGGCCACACGGCACCGGCCGGCGCGGCGATGTCGATCGCCCGCGTGCGGGTGTCGTGCTCCACGGCGACATACCGGTCGCCGGGCCAGGCGCGCCCGCGCTCGGCGGGGCTCGACCCCCAGTTCTTCAGCCATCGCTTGGACAGGGGCCAGGTGCACAGCGTGGCGGCTAGGACCGCGAGTCCCTCGACGCCCTCGAGCACGAAGCGGACTCGGCCGCGGCGTCGTGGCGCGTTGCGTCGCCCATGTCGAATATCCAACGGCGACTCCGATCGCGAGCCCCGCCCTCGCGAAGGACGGCGCCGCAGAATGAGGGCCATGCCGGCGGCAACGGCAGCCTGCGCAGATCCTCTACAGGATCTACCTACGACACTGCGCCGTGCCGGGGAACACCCGCTCGGGTAGGGAGACCGGCGGCAGCGCCGGAGGTAGACTCCGGGGCGTGAACCTGGCTCGCCACGCGCCGTGGGTGGCGCTGCTCCTCCTGCCGGCCCGCGCCGTGCCGGCGAGCTCCGGCGAGCTCGAGGATCGCCTGCGGTCGCGCTGGCATGGAGCCGCCGTGGTCCTCGCTGGTGAGGTGGTCTCCGACTGCGACGAGCGGTACACCAACAACCCGGTGGACGGCCGGCGGCTGCGCGGGGGGCGGGGCGAGCGCTTCGCGGCCGGCGAGCTGGGGCGGCTGAGCAAGTTGGATCTCCACCGGGCCGGAGTCGACCTGCTGGTGGACCTGGCGGTGCCCGCCCGGATCTCGTGGGTCGACGGTCCGTACACGCTGTACGAGCAAGTGGCCTGCAGAGTCGAGCTCCTGGTCGACCTGCCGCGGAGCCTGGTCAGGGGCGGCGACCTGGCCGGCATCGAGGAGGTCCTGGAGAGACTGGTGGAGCGCCACCCGAGCCCGGACGAGGCGCGCCGCTCGGCGCGCTGGAACGGCCGGCAGACCGAGCCGCTGCCCGCAGGCTACGAGCGGACCCGGGTGGCGCACGCCGCGTGGAAGGCGGCACAGGTCAATGCCGCCGTCCAGCGCAGGATCGACCTCGCCCTGGAGACGGCCGATCGGATCGCCGCGGGCGTCGAGACCGAAGACGAGCTGTACGCCCTGGGCTTCGTCGAGGGAGTCGAGACCGGCTCGGAGCGCGAGCTCCGCGACTGCGAGGCAGCCCTGTCCTCGAGCTTCTCGAGACCGTACCGCTCCGGCTGGAAGGACGAGGACGAGAGCTGGAAGGAAGGCTTCGAAGACGGCAGCCGCCTGGCCTACTCTCTGGTCGTGGCTCGCCGACTCCAGGGCTGCTTCCTGCCTGTTCCGCCGCCTCCGGGCTGATCGTTCCTGTCGCTCGCGCCGACGGGTCGCCGTGGGAGCCCGCGAAGAACTCGCGCCGCGCCCGTCGCGGGCGGTCTACGGCACGGTCAGAGACCAGGCCGAAGCGTCTCCTGACTCGAAGCCGTCGGCAAAGAGCGGATCGCCGTCCGCGGTCTCGACGACGTCGATCACCTGATAGAGCGGTGGCTCGACGATGGTCTGGACCACGCCGCTGGGCCACAGAATCTCGATTCGGTCGATGCTCTCGTCCGGACCGATGCCGAAGTGCTGGATGGGGCTGTCGGTGCTCGCAAAGCCGTTGCCGGCGCGCAACATGCGGTGGATCTCTCGGCCCGCGCTGGTGAACGCGACGCTGCGAGCACCCACCCCGCTGCGATTCGAGATCACCCCCGTGAGCCTGAGCGCGGTCCAGCCGTGGCCGTTGCCCTGGCTGTGCCACAGGAAGTTGGGCTCCGAGGTCTCGGGCAGCCCCGCCGGGCCGCCGTTGTTGTTGTAGACGTCGACGTACCCGTCCTGGTCGTAGTCGCCAAGGGCGATGCCGTGGCAGCGCACCGGGCCATTCGCCGTGACGCCGCTCTCGTCCGAGACGTCGAGCCCCGAGAATCCTCCCTCTCCGTCGGGGTTGACGAGAAACAGACGGATGTCGTCCGGAAACGCCGGATTGCCCGTGCCGATGAAGATGTCGGGATAGCCGTCGGCGTCCAGGTCGCCCGTGTTGTGGCCCATGTCGGTCTGGCCGGTCATGCCGCTCCCGGCCGTGACGTCGCTGAAGGTGCCATCGTGGTTGTTGCGGTACAGCAAGCTCGTGCCGGTCGGCTCCAGGAGGTACTTGGGCACGAAGAGATCCTGCCAGCCGTCGTTGTCGAAGTCCTCCAGCACCAGGCCGAAGTTGTCGTGCGGCGCCTCGACTCCCGCCGCCGCCGCCACGTCGGTGAACGTTCCGTCGCCGTTGTTGCGGTAGAGCTTGTTGGGGCCGACGAAGGCTCCGACCGCGACGTCGAGCCAGCCATCGTTGTCGAAGTCACCGGCGCTGCAATGCCGGAACGTGCCCTCCTGGGCGATCCCGGCAGCGGTGGACACGTCGGTGAAGAAGAGACCGCCGTCATTGCGCAGAAGGACGTTGGCTTCGCCCGGGTTCGGCGAGGTCAGGAAGATGTCGAGATCGCCGTCGAGATCGTAGTCCAACGCCGTTCCGCCGAAGGCTCTCTGCGGGCTGACGGCGTCCCCGGACTGCGCGGTGACGTCCGTGAGCACGCCGCTGGTCGCGATGTCGTTGCGCAGCAGCTGGTTCGGCTGCCCTGGAAAGCCGCCGCTCAAGAAGTACACGTCGGGGTCGCCATCGTTGTCGAAATCGGTCACCAGAACGCCCCAGCTGACGCTCTCGTCGTGGGCGATGCCCCAGAGGGAGGCAGCGTCCTCGAAGGTGTGGTCGGCCCGCTGGCGGAAGAAGGAGTTCGGCATCGAGTCGTTGGCGGCGACGATGTCGAGGAGCCCGTCGCCGTCGACGTCGACCATCGCCGCTCCGCGCCCGAAGCCGGGGGCGGCGGTGCCCGTTTCCGGAGCCAGGTCGAGGAACTCCACCTGGGATCGCAGATCGGCGCCCGGGGCGCAGATCAGAGCGAGCAGCGCCGCGGCGACCGCAGCCCTCGGAGACGGCGCTCGCCTGCCCCGACCGGAGCCGCCGCCGGGCAACGGCTCGTTCGGGCAACTCTTCGAGCTTCGCAATCCCTGACGCGGGTCTCGAAGAGGCGAGGCGACCCGAGACCGCGGCATCGGGCGATCATAACGCTAGATCGCTGGCCCCACGATCTCGATGTCGTCCTGCACCTCGACGATTACCCCGCCGGCCACGAACTGCACCGTCACGGTGCGAGTCTCCCCGGTCTGAGGGCTGTCCAGAATGGCGAACGCGTCTGCCTTGGCGAAGTCGGCGCGAATGTGGTTGCCCGTGATCGTCGGCAAGCTGGTCGGGAAGGCGGCGATGAGCGGGTCGGTCTCGAACAGGATGATCGTGTCGGTCTCGACGGTCGCCAGGTCGCCGCCCTGGATCTTGGCCGAGACGGTCCCGGAGCTGCCGGACCAATTGGTGTTCCAGTGATCGGACTGGATGTCGACCGTGAAGGCCTCCGCACCGCCGGCCTCGCCGAAGTAGTGGCTCAGGTCCTGATCGCCGACGACGTTGCCTTCGGCGTCCACGGCCGTGACGGCGCCGAGGTTGCTGTACTGGCCCTCGACGGCAATACCGGCGGCGGTGCAGGTCATGCTCTCGCCGGACGGCAAGCTGGTCAGCGGGCACTCGACGAGGACCCCCTGATCGTCCGTGACGACGATGTCGAAGAGCTCGGCACCGCCGTCGTTGAGGACGAAATAGTCCCATGCCACCGGCTGGCCGACGGGAATGGTGGGACCCGGTGCCTTGTCGGCGTCCTCGCCGTTGGTCGATTTTTCGATGTCGATCGATGGCTCGGCGGCGATGCCGAAGTAGTGGCTCGGGTCCTCGGCGCCGACGGGGTTTCCGGACGGATCCGCGGCGGCGACGGTACCGAGGTTGGCGTACTGGCCCGCAACCGCCGTACCGCTGCCGGTGCAGGTCATGCTCGCCCCGGGAAGCAGAGCCGTCCCCGGACAGCCGACGAGAACCTCCTGGTCGTCGGTGACCTCGATTCCGGACAGCTCGACGCTGCCGGTGTTGACGACGACGTAGGTCCAGGTGACCGGATCGCCCACGCCGATCGACGGCCCCGGCGGCCGGTCGGCGTCGTGGCCGTTGGTGGCCTTCTCGAGCGTCACGGTGGCCTTGCCGGTCGTCGTCGTCGTGGAGCCGCCACCGCGATCCATCGACTGGACCTCTACGGTCGCCCCCAGAAGCGCGACCACCAGGTGGATGTTCTCGGCTGGCCGGATGTCGTCGATCGCCAGGCCCGCGGTCTGACCGGACTGCTCGAAGAGCAGCATCTGGTCGCCCATCGGAACACCGGAGAGGGAGAAACGCCCCTGAGCGTCCGTCACCGCCGACCCGCCCGTGCTCTGGATGCGCACGGTGACGCCGGACACCGGGCCACGGGCGCCGGCCGCACCAGAGTCGACTACCTGGCCGCCGATCGACGCCGGGACGTCGAGCGACGGGGCGGTCGGCCCGCCGCCGCCACAGGCCGCGAGCAGGACGAGGCTGGCCCAGCAGGTGAGAAGAGCGCTGCGGCGGTGGCGCGCCAGCCCTTGCGATGGGAATGGCAATTGCATCATGGCTCGAGTCTCCGGAGATTAACGCGTCCTCAGGCAGCTCGAGGTTGTCCGAGAGCCCCTGCCGGCGCTATGGCATTCTCGACAACGCCCATTCCACAGGGCCAGACAGCAGCTCGGCAGCCTGTACCGCCACAAGGACCGAGAGCCAGCGACAGGCAGGGGAGTCAACGTGCTAACGTTCCGGCGCGAGATGGCGACCCCGGTGGACCTTCTCCTCACGCCGAGATCATCGAAAGACCCTGGCGAGCAGTCCTATAGCTGGAGGCGACGTGAAGCGGCCTGACCGGTCGAGCGAGGGGGGCGGCGCCAAGCCCCAGGCTCCAGGCGGAGACGGCGGTTTCCGCCTGCTCAGCGTGGCGATGGAGACTGCAGCGAACGCCATCTTCATCACCGACGCCGAAGGCCGGATCGACTTCGTCAACCCGGCATTCGAGAGGCTCAGCGGCTACTCGAGCGAGGAGGCGATCGGCAAGACGCCACGCTTCCTCAAGTCGGGCCGGCAGGAGAGCTCCTTCTACCAGGACCTCTGGCGGACGATCCTGGCCGGCAGGGCGTGGAGCGGGCGGGTGGTCAACCGGCGCAAGGACGGCGGGCTGTTCACGGTGACGCAGACCGTGACCCCGATCGCCGACGAGCGGGGCCGCGTCACCCACTTCGTGGCCATCCACGAGGACGTCACAGCCCAGATCGAGGCAGAAGAGCGCGTCTTCCACATGGCCCGTCATGACTATCTCACCAACCTGCCGAACCGCTACGCGCTGACCGATCGGCTCGAGCACCAGGCGCGCCTGGCCGCCCGGAACGGCCGCCTGCTGGCCGTGCTCGTGATCGACCTGGATCACTTCAAGGGTGTCAACGACAGCTTCGGGCATACCACTGGTGACGCCCTGCTGGTCGAGGTCGCGCGGCGCCTGGCCGGCAACGTCCGCGAGGTCGATCTGCTGGCGCGGCTGGGCGGCGACGAGTTTGCGGTCGTCCAGGCCGACCCGGACAGCCCGGACCGGGTCGCCGAGCTGGCCGCCCGGCTCATCTCGAGCCTCGCCCCGCCGTTCGATCTGCAGAGCCAGATGGTCTACACCGGGGCCAGCATCGGGATCGCGATCAGCCCGCCCGCTGAGCCCGATCCAGAGGAGCTGCTCAAGCAGGCCGACCTGGCGCTCTACAGGGCGAAGGAAGACGGACGCAACGGCTACCGCTTCTTCGTCGAGGAGATGAACACCGAGATCCAACAGCGCATGGCGCTGGGCCAGGAGCTGCACCGCGCGCTCGAGCGCGACGAGCTTTTCCTGGAGTACCAGCCGCAGGTCGATCTGCGCAGCCGGAGGCTGGTGGGGGTCGAAGCCCTCCTGCGCTGGCGGCATCCGGCGAGAGGTGTCGTGCCGCCGCTGGAGTTCGTGCCGATCGCCGAGGGCAACGGCCTCATCGTGCCGATTGGAGAGTGGGTGCTGCGCACAGCCTGCCTGCAGGTGATGCGCTGGCAGCGGGACGGGCTGCCGGCCATACCGGTGGCGGTGAATCTGTCGGCGGCGCAGCTGAGGACTCGGAGGCTCGTCGAGTCGGTGACCGAGATTCTGCGCGAAACGGAGCTCGAACCACGCTTCCTGGAGCTCGAGCTGACGGAGACCGTTCTGATCAAAGCCACCCCCAGCATCGAGGAGAGCCTCCACGTGCTCAGCGCGCTCGGGGTGCGCATCTCGCTCGACGACTTCGGCAAGGGCTACTCTTCGCTCGAGTACCTGCGCAGGTTCCCGCTGAACAAGCTCAAGATCGACCACAGCTTCGTCCATCACATCGAGAGCAACCAGCGAGACGCGACGATCCTGAGAGCGGTCGTCTCGCTCGCGGCCCAGCTCGGCCTCGACATCGTTGCCGAAGGCCTCGACCTCGCCAGCCACCCGGAGCTGCTGCTGAGCGAAGGCTGCGACGAAGGCCAGGGCTTCTTCTTCAGCGAGCCCCAGCCGCCCCAAGAAGTGGCCCGCCTGCTCGCCGGGGGCAGCAAGCGGATCAAGCCGCCCGCGGTCGCGCGCTAGGGGCGGCGCAGCTTGTAGATCGCGGCCCCGACTGCCAGGGCGATGCCGGCGCTGGCCAGGTGGCGGGCGGTGGCGCTGGCCACCAGCGCCAGCGTGACGGCCGCGGCTACGAGCGGAATGGCGAGTCCGCCGGGCAGCCGCCAGCTGCCTTCGTGCCCCAACCGGCGACGCAGCACCGGCAGTGCCGCGATGGTCCCGAAGTAGGTCGACAGGCGGGCGACGACGGAGAGCGTCGCCAGACCGACGAACGTGCCGGTGAGAGCGAGCGGCAGCGCGATCGCGATCTGGAGGAACAGGGCCGCGTCCGGCGTCCTGTAGCGGGGGTGCAGGCGTCCGAGGATCGCCGGCCCGTAGCCATCCCTGGCCAGCGCATGCAGGTAGCGCGGTCCGATGAGGATCGATTCGCTGTTGGTGCCGAGGATCGACAGCGTGGCGCCTATCGTCAGGAGCAGACCGGCCGCCGGCCCGGCCATGCCGCGCGCCGCGTCCGCCAGCGGGGTCGCCGAGGCGGCCGCGTTCTCGAGGGTGGCCAGCGCCACCCACTGCACCGTTGCGTAGAGGGCCATGATGACGACGATGTGGAACACCAGGGCGAACGGGAGATCGCGACGTGGATCGCGATACTCGCCGGCGGGCGCGGGCGTGTTCTCGAAACCGGCGTAGGCGTAGAGCAGGAGCAGGGCCGCCGCGCTCAGGTCTCCGCTGCCGGCCGGCTGGGCGGCGACCCGGCTGGCTTGCGCGAACTTGACCCCGAGGGCGACGAACACGAGCAGCGGCACGACCTTGCCGATGACCAGCACCACCGCCGTGCGCACGCCGCTGCGAATCCCGATGTAGTTGAGATAGGTGAGGGCCAGCGTCGGCGCGACGATCGCCGTGCCGCGCGCCCAGCCACCGGCCACCCCCGGCCACAGGAAGGCCGCGGCCTGCGCGAAGCCGGCCGACAGCGCCGCGACCGAAGCCGTGCGCGCCAGCCACGTCATCCAGCCGACCTCGAAGCCGACGAAGTCTCCGAACGCCTCGCGGGCATAGAGATACGCTCCTCCCGGCTGGTCGAAGTAGGTCGCGGCCTCCGCGAAACAGAGCACGATCAGAAGCACCGCGCCCCCCGCCACCACGACCGCCCACACGCTCCAGGGGCCGAGCAGGGCCGCTGCCGCCGCCGGCAGCAGGTAGATCCCCGAGCCGATGACGTCGTTGAGCGCCAGCGTCACGATCTGCCAGCGCGACACGACGCGCCGGAAAGCGGGCGCCTGCGGGGAGGTCATCCGCGGGAGTATCTCAGAGTAGGCACCGGCGGGCACCGCCGGAGGGCAGCCCGCCCGGCTCCTCGCCTCCGCCCCCTCCAGCCTCGCTCTGACGGCATCGCCCCCCGGAGCCGGGGCCTCGCCGCTTCGCGCTAGCGAAAATAGGCCGACCGGCGCTCCATCGTCACGATCAACCATTCGCCGCCGGGTTCGTCTGCCGCGCTCGCCGCCGGGGCAGGGGGCTCGGCCGGGAGGGTGGGCGCGGTCACCTGATGGCTGCCGAGGAAGATCTCTCCTCCTTTGTCGTGACGCAGCAGCACCCGCAGCTCGTAGTCCCCCGGAGCCAGGTCGCCGACGAACCGGATGCCCGCGAAGTCGGCCTGCTTCTCGAGGCTGCGGAACTTGACCCTGGCGCTCGCGGTCAGGACGTCGCGGACGGTACCGTCGCGGTCGAGCGCGGCCAGCCACA
Organism: Acidobacteriota bacterium; assembly: GCA_029862975.1. GTDB lineage: Bacteria > Acidobacteriota > Thermoanaerobaculia > Multivoradales > JAHEKO01 > CALZKB01. The sequence goes on along the minus strand of JAOTWP010000053.1, from coordinate 13,933 downwards.
GCTCGAACTCGCCCTTCCGCTTGTTGCGGACCGCCAGCAGCGACGGGGCGGTCACTTCGACCGTGACCGTGGTGGCTCCGCCTCCCTGGGGACCGAGCGCGGTCTCCGCCGTGACCCGAGCATCGACCTCGGTCAGCTCGAGGTTGCTCAGCAGCCACTCGGCGACGTCGACCCGCTGCTCGTAGCTCTCCCTCGTGGAGTGGGGCCGCGGCGCGTAGTACCCGGGACGGTGGACGATCCGCGCCCTTCTCGGCGGCTCTTTGAGGCGGACGTCCAGCTTGTTGACGTCGCCGGCGAAGCCCTCGTCCGTCGGCTCGAAGCTGAGCAGGTAGACGATCTCGGTGCGCTCCAGGATCCGGGCGGTGGCGTCGGCCAGACGGCTGAAGTTCTCCGCCAGCTCGCCACCGGTCGCCTCGGCCATGAACAGCAGCGAGTTCGACGCGAAGCCCTCCTCTTCCGCGGCGGGGATGCCGCCGACGTCGATCGCATGCAGGGTCCAGCCGCCGTCGCGGAAGGCGCGGAACGACTTCTCGAGGAAGGCCAACGACCGCGCGCCTTCGAGCAGCGCGCCGCCGAACCCCTCCGAGAGCAGCAGCACGTCCTTCTGGCCGCCGACGTTGGCGAGCAGCGCGGCGAGCTCGGCCAGCGAGAGACCGAGCACCCGGACCATTCCGTCGTCCAGGGTCTCCCCGACGTAGTCTTGCTGCACGTCGATCGGCTGGGTCACGTCCACCTCGACGCGCAGCTGGATCGGCCCGAGGAGCCCCTCCTGCTCCAGCCGAACGACGCCCGCGTCCTCCTCCTCCCGGTACTCCACCGGTCCGGTGAGGACGGTCAGCGCGGCGATCGGGCCGATCTCCGCGGCGAGAACGCCGTAGGTGGAGCCGGTTGACGACGCCGCGGAGCTCGAGAATCTCCTCTCGTGCAGCTCCCCCAACGCCGCCGCCTGCTCGCGACGATCGGTGTCGAGCATCGCCTGGACGGCATCCAGGGCGAGGGCGAGCGTGGTTCGATCCGCGGTGAAGCCGACCAGCAGGTTCAGCCCGGAGATCGGGCCCCAGGTGGCGATCGCGACGCGATCCCCCGTCTGGAGCTGACCTGCCAGCATCTCGCGGATCGCCGCGACGCCCTGCCCGAGATGCCGGAGCCGCGAGAAGCCGAGGTCGAACAGGACCAGCAAGCTGCGACCGACCCTGTTCGGGGCGGCGCCGACGGTGAGGGGCGGCGCAGCACCCGGCAGGGCGGCCTCCGGCGCGCGCCCGAGGTGCCGCACCTCGAGCGCCGTGATCGTCTGCCGTATGCCGCGGTCGTAGATCTCGAAGTCGTCGATGGTGAGTCCCGCGAGCGGCTTGCCCCTGACCAGCACCCGGACCGGCACCTGCACCTCTCGCACGGCGACGGTCTCGGCGAAGCGTGGCTGGGCCGCGAGCCCAACGCCGCCGGCGAGCCACAAGCCGAGGAGGCAACCGATTCCGGGGCGCAGCTTCGGGCAGATCCGCTTCATGGCTGGAGGGCGAGCGCGCAGGCCGCCTGGCGGCGTTCACCATGATAGTACGCACGCTGGGAGGGACCCCCACCTGCGACCGCGGGGCCGGGACCACGTTCTCCTGACCTGCGCTCGAAGGCGGACGACCAGCGGCGGCGCAACCCGACGGCGCCGCCGTGGGGTCTGGACTCACGCTTCCGCTCCAGGCGCCGGGTCTGGCACGCGAGGCCTCTCGCCCACCCCTGCGGGTGGCGATTCTCGAGACTGCCGACCGTATGTTTCCACCGGGTTGAGAAGGCCACTCGCGGAGGAGCCCCCCGGGCCGCGGCACGAGGCGACTCGGCGGTGCCGCGGGGGCTCGTGCTCGCTGCGGCCCATCGCGCTCGTGCTCGCCGCCGGCGCCGGTCTGCCGGCCTCCCCGCCCGCCCTGGCCCTCGACGCGAGCGGACCGGAGCCGGCGCCCGTCAGGCAGCAGATGGTCCACGAGGTCCGCCCCGCCACCTCGAAGATCGCCGTCGACGGCGTCCTCGACGAGCCCGCCTGGGCGGACGCGACCGAGATCTCGATCGACTACGAGTGGTTCCCCGGCGACAACATCGAGCCGCCGGTCAGGACGCTCGCCTTCGTGACCTACGACAGCCGGAACTTCTACGTGGGATTCCGCGCCTGGGACCCCGAGCCGTCGCAGATCCGCGCCCATTTCATGGACCGCGACCAGATCGACACGCTCATCCAGGACGACTACGTCATCGTGCAGCTCGACACCTTCGACGATCAGCGGCGCAACTTCCAGTTCCGGGTCAACCCGCTGGGCGTCCAGGCCGATGCGCTCTCGAGCGCCGTGGATCTGAGCGAGGACTGGTCGTGGGACATGATCTGGGAGTCGCGGGGCAGGATCACCGCGGAAGGCTTCGAGGTCGAGATCGCCTTGCCGCTGAGCCAGTTGCGCTTCCCCAACACGGCGGGACCCCAGACCTGGGGGCTCGACGTCGGACGCTCCTACCCCCGCAGCAGCCGGCACCGGATGAACGCGAGCGGCCGGGACTGGAGCCAGTCCTGCATCGTCTGTCAGTTCGACAAGGTCACGGGCCTCGAGGGTCTCGAGCCGGGCCAGGACCTGGAGATCGATCCGACCCTGACCGCAGCGCGCACCGACACGCTGGACTCCTTCCCCCTGGGCGAGCTCGAGCCGGGTGACGAGGAGATCGAGGCGGGGCTGACCCTGCGCTGGGGAATCACCCCCAATCTGACCCTGACCGGCACCCTCAACCCCGATTTCTCCCAGGTGGAGGCCGACGTCGCCCAGCTCGACGTCAACGAGCGTTTCGCCCTCTTCTTCGAGGAGAAGCGGCCGTTCTTCCTCGAGGGCATCGCCTCCTTCAACACACCCAACCGCATCGTCTTCACGCGCACCGTGGTCGATCCGGACTGGGGGCTCAAGCTGGCCGGCAAGCAGAACCGCAACGGGCTCGGGATCTTCGCCGTCGAGGACGCGGTCAACAGTCTCGTCTTCCCCTCGAACCAGGGCTCGGCGTCGACCCTCCTGGACGAGCCCGTGACCAGCGGTGTCGTGCGCTACCGCCGCGACGTGGGAGAGGCCTCGGCGGTCGGCCTCGTCTACACCGGCAGGGAGGGCGCGGGGTACCACAACCGCGTCGTCGGAGTCGACGGGTTCTTCCGCCCGCGGGAGACGGACACGCTCCTGGTTCACTACCTGCGCTCCGACACCCTCTATCCGGGCTCGGTCGTCGAAGAGTTCCTCCAGCCCGAAGGCCCTTTCGAGGACGACTTCTGGGAGGTCCGCTACGAGGTCGACACCCGCAAGTGGAACTTCGCGGTCGACTACGAGGACTACGGCCCGGACTTCCGGGCCGACGGCGGCTTCCTGCCGCGAGTCGACATCGTGAAGCGGCAGCTGATCGGGACTCGCAGGTTCTGGGGCGCCGACGACTGGTACGACCAGTGGGACGTGGGCGGGTACTTGAACCGCACCGAGGATCACGAGGGTCGGCTGACCGACGAGATCGTCCAGCTCTGGACCACGCTCCGCGGCCCCCTGCAATCGATCGTCGACCTGAACGTTCTGCGCCGCAAGGAGTACTTCGACGGCGTCCTCTACGAGGACCTCGACGGCGCCGGCCTCTTCGTCGCCCTGCAGCCGAGCGGCGCGATCAAGCTCGAGGTGCTCGCCGAGGTCAGCGACGTGATCGACTTCGCCAACAACCAGCCGGCAGACCAGCTCGTGGTCTATCCCACGGTGGAGGCCAAGATCGGGCGCCACCTCAACGCCAGCCTCGCTCACACCCTGCGGCGGCTCGACGTGGCCGGCGGCCGGCTGTTCGAGGCCAACCTCAGCCAGCTGCGTCTCGTCTACAACTTCAACGTCCGGATGCTCGCCCGCGGCATCTTCCAGCGCCTCGACGTGGCGCGGGACCCGGCGCTCTACAGCATCGAGATCGAGCCCGAGACCGAGACGCTGTTCACGCAGCTCCTGTTCTCGTACAAGCTGAACGCGCGCACCGTGCTCTTCGTCGGCTACGCCGACAACCAGCTCGGTCTCGCGGACGTCGACCTCACCCGCACCGACCGGACCTTCTTCTTCAAGCTCGGCTACGCCTGGATCCGCTGACCGCGCCCGCCGGCTGCCGGCCGGCCGGGCACCCGTGCTATCGGCAGGGACCGCTCGTATCGCCGTGCCGGAAGTGCGCGTCGGCCGCTGGAGAAGCGACCTCCAGCGTCTTGCCCTTGTGGCACACGACCACCTTTCTCTGACCCGCGCCGGTAGGGGGGTGGGTGGCTACGACGCAGCCCGACGACGCCGCCAGCACGACCATCAGCACTGCCGTGAAGAGCCGGTTGCGTTCTCCCATCTCGTCGGCCCGCCTGGATTCATCCCTCGGGCGGGGGCGGCGGCTCCTCGCAGGGGCCGATCGTGTCCCCGTGCAGCAGCATGTGGGGCGCCACCGCCGGGAGGCCGATGGTGATCGTCTGCGCGTTGCCCGGGTTGCCGGGCGGGAAGTGGCAGATCGTCACCTTCGGGACCCCGGCTGCCACCGGGAAGGCCACCAGCAGGATCGCGACGACGAGGACGGCGCGGACGAGCACTCGCGGGCTCTTCTTCATCTTCTGCTCCCAGCCGAGGTCTCTCAGGCACTCGCGACGTCCGGCCTGGGCGGGCGGACGCTGAGGCCAACCTAGCGGCGATGCCCGCGCAACCGCTGTGCAGCGCGGCACAAGGCGCTCGCCGCCTGGATCGCCCCCCGGTGTCCCCCCGACCCCGCTCGGGCGGAAGCGAGCCCGCCTCCGGGGGCCGGCACCAGCGGGCCGGCGAAGACGACGCGGAGAGAGTGGGCCTCGGGGGGGGCTGACGGGGCGCGGAGCTCGCCCGCGAGGCGTCCGCCGGCGCCGCGCGCGCCCAGAGGACCGCGACGGCCTTCACCGGCGCCCCTTCAGCGAAAAAGGGCTCGCTCGGCTAGGATCGCGACGCGGACGCCGCTACTGGCCGCCGAGCCGAGGGGATGGGACTCCTGCCCGCCGGCCGGCAGCTCGGCGGTCCCGCCGCGGTCTTCGCAGGCACCCTCGATCGCGGCGGTTGGCAACGGATTCAAGGACGGTCGGTCCCATGGTCGATGATCTGATTCGAGCGCGGTGGGAGAAGCTGACCCGGCTGCGAGAGCTGGGCGTGGAGCCCTACAAGGACGGCTTCTCGGTGAGCCACAGCCTGAAGGCCGCCCTGGCGGAGCCCGACGGCACGCCGGTCCGGGTCGCCGGGCGCCTGATGACCCTGCGCAAGTTCGGCAAGCTGGCCTTCGCCCACCTCCAGGACGGGTCGGGCCAGGGTCAGGTGAGCTTCCAGGCCGACCTGCTGCCGGCGGCGGAGATGGAGCAAGCCAGCAAGCTCCTCGATCTCGGCGACGTGGTGGGCATCGAGGGCTTCCTGTGGACGACTCGCAAGGGCGAGAAGACCGTCCAGACCGAGCGCTTCGCGCTGCTGAGCAAGGCACTGCGGCCGCTGCCCGAGAAGTGGCACGGGCTCAAGGACGGCGAGGCGCGCGCCCGGCGCCGCTATCTCGACCTGATCGCGAACGAGGCCACCCGCGAGGTCTTCCTGCGGCGCTCGGGGATCGTCTCCTTCATGCGCCGGTTCCTGGAAGCGAGCGACTTCCTGGAGGTCGAGACCCCCATGCTGCAGGCGGCCGCGTCGGGCGCCGCGGCGCGGCCGTTCGTCACCCGCCACACGGCCCTCGACCGCGATCTCTTCCTGCGCGTCGCGCCGGAGACGTACTTGAAGCGGCTCCTGGTCGGCGGGCTGGAGCGGGTGTACGAGCTCGGCAAGAACTTCCGCAACGAGGGCATCGACGCCTCGCATCTCCAGGAGTTCACGATGCTCGAGTGGTACGCGGCGTACTGGAACTACCGAGACAACATGCGCTTCGTCCAGGACCTCGTGCAGTCCGTCGTGAGGGAGTTCTGCGCCGGAACCCAGGTCCGCTTCCAAGGCCAGCTCCTCGAGTTCGGCGGCGACTGGCCCGAGATCTCCTACGTCGAGGCCGTCCAAGAGGCGACGGGCATCGACGTCCTGGAGCACTCGACGCGAGAATCGCTCGCCGCCGAGGTGCAAGCCAGGCTCCCGGACGTCGACGCCGCCGCGTACCCCTCTCTGCCGGCCCTGGTCGACGGCCTCTACAAGACCACCGTGCGCCCGCGTTTGGTGCAGCCGTGCTTTCTCACCCACCATCCGGCCGAGCTCGTGCCCCTGGCCCGCCGCTCGAGCACCGATCCGCGGGTGCTCGACATGTTCCAGGTGCTCGTCGGCTCCTGGGAGATCGTCAAGGGCTACTCGGAGCTGATCGATCCCGAGGAGCAGTACCGGCGCATGTCGGATCAGCGCGACTACCGCGCATCCGGCGACGAAGAGACGATGATGACGGAGCGCGACTACATCGAGTGCATGGAGTACGGCATGCCGCCCAACTCCGGAGTCGGGCTCGGAGTGGACCGGCTGGTGGCCCTGCTCACCGAGAACGAGACCCTGCGCTCGGTGGTCTTCTTCCCGTCGCTGCGCGACGACCGCAGGGAAGAGCGGCTGGTCGTCGAGTCGCTCGCGCAGTCGGGCGAAAGCGGCGACGAAGAGACCTGACCACCGGGTCGAGGCGGCGAGGCCGGATCCCGCGGGGCCTCTCGCGACCGCCGATCCGGCGCGCTCCTGAACCGGGGGAAGTAAGATGGCGTGCGGGTCCTTCATGCGCGCCGCCGCCCTCATCCTCGTCCTCGCCGTCGGCCACGCCGGCCGCGCCGGCGCGGACCAGCCGACCCGGGTCGAAGCGGTGCTCGAGGCACGCGCCGCGGCGCCACTCGGGGCGGGGAGCGGCGCCCCGGACGGCACCCCCGCGCCGGCGCTGCTGTTCTCGATGACCGCGCCCGACAACGCCCCGAGCGTGCGGGCGATGGGCGACGCGAACGGCGACGCGATCGACGATCTCGTGGTGGGCATCGACGAGTCGGGGACCGACAACCTGTTCTGCGTCTCCGGCGCCAGCGCCGGGACGGCGAGCGTGCTGTGGAGCCTCGAGACCGCCGACGGGGTCTCGGGCGGCGCCCCCACCGGCGAGCAGTCGCTCGTCGCCGCCTCCGACCGCGACGGCGACGGCGTCCGCGACGTCCTGCTCGGCACCGGCTGGGGCGGCCGCACCGCCTACGAGATCGACGGCGCGGACGGGACGATCCGCTGGCGGCTCGACACCTACCTCGAGTCCGAATCGGGCTGGGTCTACTCGCTGGCCGAGCTCTCCGACGTCACCGGCGACGGCCGCGGCGAAGTCGCCTTCGGCGTCGGCTCGGACAACGACTCCGTCTACTCGATCGACGGTGCCAGCAGCGGCACCGGCTTCGTGCTCTGGCGCTATCCCGCCGCCGACGCGGTGGGCTCGGTCCATGCCTTCGGCGACGCCACCGGCGACGGCAAGGACGACCTGGTCGTCGCCGTGTGGGACAGCGGCCAGCAGTTCGTCGCTCTCGACGGCGCCTCGACCGATCCCTCCGGAACCGTGCTGTGGTCCGCCGGCGTGCCCGGCAGCACCGCCTATTTCGCGAGCTCCATTCCGGATCTCACCGGCGATGGCGTCCCGGAGGTGCTCGGAGGCATCTGGAGCAGCGGCGGCGACGCGGTGCGCTGCCTCGACGGTGCTACCGGCGGCCCCGTATGGGAGAGCACCGACGTCTTCGACCCGGTGATGTCGCTCAAGCTGCTCGGCGACCTCACCGGCGACGGCACCCCGGAGGTGATCGTGGCCTCCTGGGACAACGCCGTGCACCTGCTCGACGGCGCCGACGGCAGCCGCGTCTGGCGCTCCGCGGTCGGCACCGCCAACGGCGGCGACGTCTGGACGGTCGCCGCCATCGACGACGTCGACGGCGACGCGCTGCCCGACGTGGTCGCCGGCAGCTTCGACACCCACGTCTACTTGATGAGCGGCGCCGACGGCGCCATCCGCTGGGCGTATCCGACCGCTAACCGGGTCTTCAGCGTCGACGCCATCGGCGATCTCGACGGCGACGGACTGGCGGACGTCGTCGCGGGAACGCAGGACACGACCTCGAGCACGGTGCTCTACGCACTCTCGGCGGGAGTGGCCGGGGGGGTGATCTTCGCCGACGGCTTCGAGTCCGGCGACACCTCGGCCTGGACGCTCGTCGTGCCCTGACCGCGGCGCCGGCGGCCCGGCCGGCCGGATCCCGCCCTCCGGCCAGAGCTCGAAGCCGGCGCTGACGCCGCGGCGGCGCGCGGTCTCCCCTACTCCGTGCGCCCCGCCGCGGCCGCGGCGCCCTCGACCACCTCGGCCGCGGCGTCCTCCCACGGCGGCAGCAGTTTGACGAGGACGTAGAGGATGACGAACGGCAGGATCACGAGGCCGATGCACGTGAACAGGCCCTCGATGCCTCCGAGCTCGAGCTTGTAGACCGTCAGGCCGCGCAGGCTCTTCGAGAAGAGCTGGCCTCCGATCACCACGTTCCAGCGGGTGCTGAAGATCCCGACCTGGACCAGCAGCGCGGCGATGAAGTAGGCCACCCGCTTGAGCTCGCTCGGGAGCCGCGAGAAACGCGAGAAGGCGAGGATGAGCAGCGGCGCGATCGTGCCGATGAGGATCTGGACGATCGTCAGGCTGATGTAGAGCTTGCTGACGATCAGCTCGGAGAGGATGCCGATCGACTCCTCCGACTCGTAGAGCCGATGGATGAAATCGAGGGTCTCCAGGGACAGATCCAGGATCAGCGCGTACAGGAGGAACGAGGCGAGCTTGTCGAGACAGGCCATGTCGGGCTGCCTGCCGCGCAGCTGCGTCGTCACGTAATAGATCATGAAGACGAGCGAGATCCCGGACACGATCGCCGAGAAGAGAAACACGATGGGCATCAGCACGCTGCTCCACCACGGATTCGCCTTGACGGATCCGAAGATGAAGCCCACGTAACCGTGGAGCAGGAAGGCCGACGGGATCCCGACCAGGGTGATCGCGTGGACGGCCTTCTTGTCGAAGGCGACGGCCTCGGGCGAGAGATCCCGCGAGCCCAGGGTGATCGCATAGTAGAGGACCTTCTTGATCGTCCCCGCCTGCCGCCCCCACCGGACCAGGTCGGCCCGGTACTCGAACCAGATCTCCAACAACAGGACGAGCATCAGATACCAGGCATACACGAACCCGAACATCGCCATGGCGGACTTGAAGTGCGGGGTCAGGAAGATCTCGAACGAGCGCTCCGGGTGCCCGAGGTGGGCCAGGAGCGGCAGCGGCGCCACCAGCAGGAAGGCGAGAGCCGTCAACAGCGCCAGCCGATAGGTCGGCTCGACCTCTTTCACCTTGAAGACCTTCTCCAGCGAGGCCAGGATGAAGGCCCCCGCCACCAGGCCCGTGATGTACGGGTAGAGGACCACCAGCAAACCCCAGTGGAGCTCGATCTCGTTGGGATAGATGAACCCCGAGATCTGCTCGGTGGCCGACTGCAGGCGCTCTAGGTGCTGCTGCATGTGACTACCTCACCTCGCCGTCCAGGTTCGAGTAGAAGACCTTGGGCTCGGTGTTGAGGGCGGGCTTGAGCACCTGGAGCGCGCTCATCCGCATCAGCCGGCGCAAGGGGCTGGCCGGCGCGTCGAGCTCGCCGAACACCCTGGCCCCCGTCGGGCAGACCTCGACGCAGGCCGGCGACAGTCCCCGCGTGATGCGGTGATAGCAGAAGGTGCACTTGTCCGCGGTGGCGGTTCGCGGATCGAGGTAGCGGGCGCCGTAGGGGCAGGCCTGGATGCAATAGCGGCAGCCGATGCAGTAGTCGCTGTCCACGAGGACCACGCCGTCTTCGGTCTTGAACGTCGCCCCCACCGGGCACACCTGGACGCAGGGCGGGTTGTCGCACTGATTGCAGAGCTTGGGGACGAAGAACGAGCGCCGCTCGTCGCTCTCTCCCTCGCGCGGGGGGAAGCCCCGGATGCCTCCCTCGGGGCTCTCCACCGACACCTCGCCGTCCCTGTGGATCGTGTAGCGCTCCACCCAGGTGCGGAAGTAGTAGGGCTCGCGGGGGACGTCGTTCTCCGCCTTGCAGGCTTCGACGCAGTTGCCGCAGCCGATGCAGCGGTCGATCTGGATTCCCATGCCGAAGCTCCGCTGCGCGCCGTCGTCTCCCGTCTCGGCGGCGGCGGCCAGCGGGCCCAGGACGGTGACCATCGCCGCCGAGCAGGGAAGCTGCAGCAGCTTGACCAGGAACTCACGCCGCTCGCAGCCTCGCTCCTCGCTCTCCTCGGTCATCCTCAGCTCTCCGGGTGATGGGGGTAGTGGCACTGCCAGCACAGGTAGCGCTCGCCATGGGAGCGCAGATCGACGCGGGGGATTCCGGGCGGGCTGTCGGCGTCCCGCGCGTGACACTGGCCGCAGAACTCCCGCGTCGTCGGCTTGCGCGGCAGGTGGGAGCGCGGATCCTCTCGGTGCTCGGCGGGGGCGTCGTGGCAGGTCTCGCACGACAGCGTCACGTGATGCGACACCGCCTTGATCCTGGCGATCTGGGCGTGGCAGGCGGCGCAGGTCTCCGGCACTTGCGGCGGCGTGGGATCGTGAGGGTCGTGACACTGGATGCACGCCTGGAGAGGGTTGTGCAGGCGCTCGATGATCTGGGGAAACCCCGTGGGCCGCGACGACAGATACTCGTGGCACGAAGGGCACTCGGCGCCGCGCTCGCGCGGGACCCGCGGCTGTTGCGACTCGTAGTCGTCGGCGTGCGCGGCAGCGGGGCCGTGGCAGACCTCGCACGACACCGGCCGATGGAAGGACCGGCTCTTGACCTCTCCCTCGCGGTCGTGACACTCGACGCAGACCTGGGCACCGGCATATCGAACCGGCTGCGCGGCCACCACGTCGACCGCGTCGGCTCGGTAGTGACCTTCCTCGCCGAACGACTCCGGCACGAAGCGGTCTCGAGCCACCACGAGGAGCACCACCGCCACCGCCAGCACGACGGCCAAGCGGATGACCTGATCGGGTACGCGCCAGATCCGCACGAGGTGTCTCCTTGAGAGGGTACCGGCTTTCGATGCGCGCTTCATGATGCGACGGCCCCGCCCGCCGCCGCCACTACCGACGGGGCTGGGCGCACTCCTCGAGAACCCACTCGCCGAGGTAGGCCGCTCCCTGAGCCTTCGGGGCGTCACCACTCCCGCTCGACGAGCCTGGGGCACCAGGCGCTCGCCGACCCCCTCCCGGGGCCGCGCCCCCCCGCTTCGGTCACCGCCGGCGGATCGTGAGATCATGCGGATGGCTGAGCCTCGAGATGGAGACCCGATGTCAGCGCCTTCCCTAGCCGTCCTGCCGTTTGCCGACCTCAGCGCCAACGCGGACCAGCGCACCTTCTGCGATGGTCTGGCCGCCGAGCTGATCGCCGCTCTGGCGCGCATCGAGGGCCTGCGTGTCGTTCCGCGCGGCTCCTCCTTGCGCCTGCGAGCCGTCACCGACGCCGCGGACGCGGGGCGGCGGCTGGAAGCTTCGACGGTTCTCGAGGGCAGCGTCGACAAGGCCGACGGCCGGCTGCGGGTGAGCGTCAAGCTGACCGCCAGCGCGGACGGAGCAGAGCTCTGGTCCGCGACCTTCGATCGCCCGCTGGGCGACGTCTTCGCCATTCAGCACGAGATCGCCAAGCGCATCGCCCACCGACTCGAGCTACGCCTCGACGCCAGGCACGCCGAGGCTCCCGAGCGGCCGCCGACCGCCGACCTCCAGGCCTACGAGCACTACCTCGAGGGCCGCGAGCGGTTCTTCGAGTACCGGCGCCAGGGCGTGGAAGCGGCCCTGAGGTCCTTCGACGCGGCCCTGGCGCTCGATCCCGACTACGCGCGAGCTCACGCCGGCGTCGCCGAGTGCCGCACGTTCCTGTTCATGTACGCCGACGGCGACGCGGCGGACCTGGAGCAGGCCGACCTGGCGAGCCGCCGGGCGCTCGAGCTGGCTCCGGATCTCGCCGAGGCGCACGTCGCCCGCGGCCTGGTGCTCTCGCTGCAGCGGCGGTACGCGGAGTCGGAGGAGGCGTTCGAGACGGCGATCGGTCTCGATCCCAGGCTCTACGAGGCCTACTACTTCTACGCTCGCAACGCCTTCGTCCAGGGCGATCTCGAGAGTGCGGAGAAGCTCTTCGGGCACGCCTCGAGGATCGACCCCGACGACTTTCAGGCACCGCTGCTGGTGGCGCAGATCCACGACGACCTCGGGCGCTCGCAGCATGCGGCCGCGAGCCGGCGACGGGGCATCCGCGCCGCCGAGCGCCGCCTCGAGCACAACCCCGAGGAGGCGCGGGCGCTCTACATGGGAGCCAACGCCCTCGTCTCCCTCGGCCAGACGGAAAGCGGCCTGCGCTGGGCCGAGCGCGCCCTCGCGCTCGAGCCGGACGAGCCGATGGTCCTCTACAACGTCGGCTGCGTCTTCTCGCTGGCCGGCGAGCTCGACCGGGCGCTCGACTGCGTCGAGCAATCCGTCAAAGGCGGCCTCGCCTACATCGACTGGCTGCGGCAGGACAGCAACCTGGACGCCATCCGCGACCATCCGCGGTTCCAGGCCCTGCTCGGTTGACGCAGGCCCCGGCGGGGGAAAAGCGCCGCCCCTCAGGGGCGGGGCGACGACCGGAAGCGGGACGTCACGGGATGGTCGCAGACCAGGCCGAGGTGTCCCCGCTTTCGAAGCCATCCGAGAAGATCGCCGTGCACACCGAGGGCACTCCCGGCGGCAGGTCGAAGGCCTCGGTCTCGTCGCCCACCCCGGTGCCGCCCGCGGTGGCCGAGAAGCCCAGACCGCGCTTGGCGAAGGCGTTCCAGATCTCGCACTCGTTGGCGCCGGCGTTGTTGGCCACGTCGGCCGCCAGGATGGCGTCGCGGGCGTCGACGAAGGTCGGCGTGCAGGGCTGCAGCTTCATGCCGTCGATCACCAGCTGGATCGCCACGTTGTTGCCGCCCGTGCCGGTGTAGAGATCCTCGTCGAAGCCGTAGCGGTGGACCAGGTTCCAGTACATCTCCCACAGCATCGCGGCCCAGATCTCGCCGACGCCGTGCGGGACGTTGGTCGTCCCGATGTCGGCGTAGGTCTGGGGGTTGACGAGGAGGTCGGTGGTGTACGGGAAGTTGCGGATGCCCACGCCGTCGATCGGCCGGAAGGTCACGTAGTTGCCGATGCCGCGGATCGTCGTCTCGGTGTCAGAGGCAACCGGGAAGAGCGACAGCGCCCACCAGTCGCTCCAGCCTTCGCCGGCCTGCTCGGCGTGGTTGAGGCAGCCGACGTTGGCCGGCCCGCCGGTGAGGCGGTTCGAGATGCCGTGGCCGTACTCGTGGGCGATGACTCCGTTGTCGAGGTCGCTGTCGCGGTTGATCTGTCCCGCCGGGTTGTCCTCGAGCGTGGCGTTGACCGTGTCGCCGCCCTCGATCGTGTCGATGAAGAGCTGGCCGTCGGGGAGCCCCACCGCCACCGAGGGAATCGCGGGGCTGCCGCCGAAGTTCGTGAACGGCTCGTCCGTGTTGTCGACGATGATCGCCGCGACCGCCCCGGCGTTGGCAGCGTTGAGGACGAACACGCTCGAGTTGCAGGCGCCTTCGTTCCAGACGATCAGCGCGATCTTGCCCGTGAGGTCGTTCACGGCCGGCTCGCAGGAGTCGGTGGTCGGCGGCACGCCGTCGTCGACGATCGCCAGATCGGCGGTCAGGCCATTGCCGGTGCCGCCGTTGTTCGACGGGTTGGCGATGTAGGAGTCCACGATCGGCGGCGGCGCGTTCACGGTGACCAGCTGGCCGAACGGGTTGGTCCAGATGAACATCTGCATGCGGCTGCTCGGGTTGCCGTCCGGGGTGGTGAGGAAGTTGGCGTTGTTGGTGCCCGAGCCGTCCTGGGCGTCGGCGTTGACGTTGTCGCCGCCGAGGCCGCCGTTGCC
>JAOTWP010000181.1 GCA_029862975.1 Acidobacteriota bacterium | reverse complement strand
CGGGCGGGTCTCGTGGAGGCGCAGGGCGCGGACGAGGATGCCCTCCATCTCGTTGCCGCCGACGTCGGAGTCGTCGGGGAGGCGCGGCAGCTCCGCGAGCGGCAGGTCGAGGCCGACCTTGCGCGCCATGGCGTGGAAGAGCTCCTGGCGGCTCTCCGGGTCGCCGGGGGGGAAGAGCGGGATGTGGACGTCTAAGCGCCCCTGCCGTTTGAGGTCGACCTCGAGGAGATCCGGGCGGCTGGTGGCGAAGACCCAGATGATCTTGCCGCGGTTCGCCGTGTCGCTCATCTCCTGGGCCAGCATGCCGTAGATGCGGCCCGACAGCCCCGAGTCGCCCGACCCCGAGTCGCGCTTGCCGGTGGCCTGGTCGGCCTCGTCGACGAAGACGACGACCTGCCCGAGGGCGTGGAGGATGCCGAAGATGCGCTCGAGGTTGCCCTCGGTGGCGCCCACCCAGCGCTCGCGGAAGTTCTTGATCTCGACCACCGGGATGCCGACCTCGCCGGCCCAGCATTCGACGAGGTAGGTCTTGCCGGTGCCGATCCGGCCGCACAAGAGGTAGCCCATGGGGATCGCCCGCTGGCGGCCCGCCTTGAGCAGGGCGGCGTCCTGCCGCAGCCACGCCTTGGCCTCGACGTGACCGGCGACGTCGTCGAGGGTGCGTCGCGGCTCGACGAAGCCGATGCGCCCGAAGGCCTCCTTCTCGATGAGGTTCTTCTTGACCTCCGTCAGGTAGCGCGAGGTGACCTTCTCGCCGCCGCCCAGGGCGCGCAGCAGGAGGCTGCGCACGCTGACCCGGGACAGCCCCACGAGCTTGCCGGCGAGGACCTCGCGGCTGACCTCGCAGGCCGAGTCGAAGTCCTCGCGGTCCGCCGTCAGGTGCTGGACGTAGTCGCGGATCTCCTCGGCCGTGGGCAGCGGGATCTTGATCTTCGAGGAGTAGGGCGTCTCGACGAGCCGCCGGTTCAGATCGGTCAGGTTCTCGCTGACGAGCACGGTCGCGACGTAGGAGCCGCTGACCGCCGGGTCGCTCGCCCAGTCGAGCAGCCGGATGAGGATCTGGCTCAGGTCGCCGGACAGGTGGATCGCCTCGCCCTGCGGCGCGATGAACTGCACGTGGTCGACGACGAGGGCGACCTTGAGCGGGGCGCGCACCCGGCCGCCGTCCGGCCCCGACTCCGTCCGCGCCTGGCTCGCCCGGAGGAAGCGGTCGAGCAGCTCGAGCGCCCGCGGCGCGTCGCGCGGCAGCTGATTGGCGAGGTCGAGCGTCTCGACGCCGTCGGCCGGCAGCCCGGCCCACGAGGTGCCGCGGAAGGCGTCGAAGGCCTTCAAGAAGCCGTGGACGTGGTCGCCCCCCTTCTTGACCCGGATGCCGCGGCCGCGGTCGTAGTGGATGACGACGTCGAACGGCTCGAACATCACCTCCGTCAGGAAGCCGCGCAGCGACACGAAGCGCCGGCCGCCCGGCTCGCCGGCGGGCGCGGCGGCGGGCACGAGGTCGTTGACGTTGCCGTGGAGGAGGAACTGGCTCGACGAGCCGGCGCGGAAGACGCTCCGCATCTCGACGGCCCACTCGGGCAGCCCGCTCAAGGACCCTCCTCGAGAGCCGGCGGCAGGCTCGGCAGGTCCGCCATCGCGGCGCGGTCGCCCTCGTCGCCCAGGGCGCTGAAGAGGTCCGAGTTCTCGTCCATCCAGCGCGAGGCCTCGGTCATCGAGGAGGTGACCGCGTCGAGCCGCGCGGAGAGGAACTCGGGCTTGCCGCCGACGGCCGTCTCCTCGCGGATGAGCTCGACCTGCTGCTCGATCCTCTCGAGCTCGGCCTCGGTGACCCGCAGGCTGGCCGTCGCCCGCTCGAGGTTCTCGAGCCGTTTGCGGCGGATCTCGAGCGTGCCCTCGAGCGACCGCCGGAGGGCCTCGCCCGTCCCGCTCTCGATGCCCGCCAGGCGCTTCTCGAGCTGCTCGATCTCGCGCTCGAGCGCCGGCCCGTCGAGCTCCTTGACGTTGCTCAAGATCACCTGGCGGGAGGTCAGGAGGCGCAGGAAGATCCACAGCAGCTGGTTCAAGCTCTGGCCCCGCATGTCGCGCAGTCCGCCGAGGCTGTCGGACTCGAGCGTCGCCGAGATCCCGAGGATGCGCCGGCACTGGTCGAGGAGCCTGCGGTAGCGCTCCTGGCTGGGCGGGATCAGGCGCTCGACGGCGTCGTGGACCCTCCCGTCCCAACCCTGCTGGAGGCGCAGCAGCCGCTCGCCGTCGACCAGCTTGCGGAAGCGGGGGCTGCCCGCCAGCCCGAAGAGGTAGGCGACCTCGACCGCCGCGCCGAGCAGCCAGAAGCCGGGGTTGGCCAGCCCGAGGACGGCGAAGACGCCCAGCATCATCTTGTTGGCCGGCAACGCGCCAAGGAGCGGCAGCGCGACGCGGCGGTGGAACGCGGCTTTCACGTAGTCCGCGTAGGAGAGGGCCGGGCTCGCCATGGGAGTCCTACTGGGCGCTCTCCAGCTCGCGGAACGCCTCGGCGACCGCGGCCACGGCCTCCCGGAAGGCCGGTTGGTCCTGGCTGGTCAGGGGGTCCTCGCCCCGGGTCGGGGCGTAGTGGTCGAAGCAGCGGCCGATCCGCCCCGGCGCTCGGGTCATCACCCAGACGCGGTCGCCCAGGTAGAGGGCTTCGGTCAGCGAGTGGGTGACGAGGAACACGGTGGCCTCCTCATCGTGCCACAGCTCGGTGATGAGCCGCTGCATCTCGTAGCGGGTGGGCTCGTCGAGCGCGGAGAAGGGCTCGTCCATGAGGATGATGCGGGGGCGCAGCACGAGGGTGCGGGCGATGGCGACGCGCTGCTGCTGGCCGCCGGAGAGCTGGTGGGGGTACTTGCCCTCGTGCCCCGCCAGCCCGACCCGGCGGATCAGGTCGGACGCGCGGTCGTCCATCTCGGAGGGGCTCATCCCGAGGGCGCGCTGGTTGATCTCGAGCCCGAAGCGGACGTTGGCGAGCACCGTGCGATGGGGGAACGAGCTGTACTTCTGGAAGATCATCCCGCGGTCGCTGCCCGGCCCGCGGACGATCTCGCCGCGCACCCTCACCTCCCCGCGGGTGGGCGGGTAGACGTCGGCAAAGCCCTGGATGAGGTTCAAGATCGTCGACTTGCCGCAGCCGGACGGCCCGACGATGGCGATGAACTCGCCGCTGCCGGGCTTGTCCTCGATGGCGAAGTCGACGTCCCGGATCGCCGTGAAGGCCTTCGGCGTGCCGGCGTTGAAGGTCTTTTCGACGCCGTCGAACTCGACGATCGCGGTCACCGGCTCTCCTGCTTGTAGGGAAAGAGGAGCCGGCCGCCCAGCGCCCACACGCGATCCGTGAGGTAGGCGAGACCGACGATCACGAGCAGCACGAGATAGATGTGCTCGCGCGGTCCGCGGCGCTGCGAGGTGATGATGATGCCGCCGAGCCCGTGGCCGATGTCGACCATCTCGGCGAGGATGATGTAGCTCCAGCCCACCCCGAAGCCGAGCCGCAGCGACTGGAAGATGTCCGGCCAGGCGATCGGCAGGAGGACCTTCATCACCGCTTGCAGCCGGCTGGCGCCCACCGTGTAGGCGGTCTTGAGATAGACCTGGTCGACCCCCTCCACGGCCTCGGCGATGAGGGGCAGGAGGTAGACGACGAAGGCCAGCGCGAGGAACCCGATCTTCTGGCGCTCGCCGGTGCCCAGCAGGCTCAGCGTCAGCGGCACCAGGGCGGGGATCGGAAGGTAGGCGCCGAAGACGGCGAGGGGATTGAACATCGCCTTGACCTTGCTGAAGGAGCCCATCATGAGGGCCAGCGGGAAGGCGAAGGCCACGCCCACCGCGAAGCCGGCGACGACGCGGTAGAGCGAGATGAGGAGGTTGCGGGTCAGGGCGCGGTCGAACCACAGCGAGCGCAGGGAGCGCGCCACCTCGAGCGGGCTCGGGAGGATCGTGGGCGAGATCCAGCGCGCTTCCGCCGTGGCGCCTGCCGTCACCAGCCACCACAGGCCCAGAAGGGCCGCGATCGGCAGGGCGCCGAGGGCCCACTGCTGCCACGGCGGCACGGTCTCGCGGATCCGCAGCCAGGGCATCGCGGCGCCGCGGCCGGCGCCGGCCGCCGCTTCGTCGTTCTCGACGCGCTCTTCCGGCTCGCTCACGCCACGGCTTCTCGGGGCTCAGCCCGCCTCGGGCGGGTAGACCGAGATCTCGACCCGGCGGTTGAGGGCATGGTTGCCCGCCTCGGCCGGCTCGTTCCAGCCCTTGCCCTCGACGACGAACTTGTTCGGGTCGAAGCCGTACTTCTCGACCAGCCCCCGCATGACGGCGTTGGCGCGCTCGAGCGACAGCTGGCGGACCTCCTCGAAGGGCAGGCCGGTTCCCTGCATCGAGTTGTCCGTGTGGCCCACCACGGCGATCACCGCCCGCTCGTACTGGCCGGCCAGGCGGCCGACCTTCTCGAGCGTGGCCGCCACGTTGGGGTCGTAGAGCGTGTTGGGGATGGGGTTGTGCAGATCGTCGTGCTGCGGCTCGTAGATGTTCGCCGAGTTCGGGTAGAAGTTGATGCGGATCGTCTGCGTGAGGATGGGCGCCTCGGCGTTCACCTTGGCGTAGGTCGTCGGCGCGAACGAGGTGCGGTACTCGTCTTTCTGATGGGCGAAGGTGCCCGCCGCGTCGAGCTTCTTCAAGACGGAGAAGTCCACGACCTCGTCGAACCGCACGGGGCTGCCGAGGATGCCGAGCTCGCGGTAGACGAAGGTCACGTTCTTCCAGGTGCGCTCGAAGTTCGCCGGCTCGTTCTTGTTGAGGAAGAACGACTTGTTCTCGGCGAAGTTGGTGGTGTGGGCGTCGGCCGCCATGCCCTGCACCTCGTCGACGGGCATGCCGTAGCCTTCCGCCATCCACTGGTAGGCCCGCCCCCGGAAGGTGTCGTCCTCGAGCTCGTCCATGGCCCGGAAGATGCCGCTGACGAGCCCTTCGATGATCTCCGGGTGGTCCTTGGCGAAGTCGGCGCGCGCCGCCCAGACGTCGGCGATGAGCTTGTTGGCCTCGGCGGTCGTCGTGAGGATCCGGGTGCCGCGCACCCGGTCGGGGATGTTGTAGATGTCCGGCGCCCAGGAGACGCAGGCGTCGATGCCCGGATCGGAGACGAAGGCCGCGGCGGCCTCGAAGGCCGACGCCGTGTACTTGTGGTTGACCTCGCTCGGCTGGAGCCCCGCGTTGAGCAGGAGGTTGTTGAGGAAGTACTGCGACGGGCTGTTCTGCGCGTAGACGATGGTCTTGCCCTTGAGGTCCCGCGCCGAGCGGATGTTGCCGCGCACTACGATGCCGTCGCCGCCGTTGGACCAGTCGATCTGCTGGAAGATCCGCGGCGCGGTCCGCGAGTCCTTCATCAGCTCGGGGGCGAAGAGCGTCATCATGTCGAGCGTGCCCCACAGCACGTGGCTCTCGCCGGAGGCGAAGGCGTCGCGGGCCACGACGGGGTCGTCGATCAGCTTGAGGTTGACCCGGAAGCCGTGCTCCTTGAAGAAGATGCTCTCCTCGTTGGGCTTGAAACCGTGGTTCGCCGCCACGATGGGCAGCCAGCCGATCCAGACGTTGATGGGGAACTGGACGACCTTCTCGTCCGCGTCCCAGTCGTAGTTGCTCACCCCCTGCACCGGCGGCAGCTTCTCGGTCGGCACGTAGCTGTACTCGCTGACCGTCGTGATGCCGGTGGGATCCACGGCCTCGACCTCCTGCTGCTGCTTGAAGCGGTCGAGGTCGACGTCGCCCGGGCCGCCGCCGCTGGGCGCGACGAGATCGCGGAAGTAGTAGGCGGCCCCCGCGAGGAGCGCCAGGATGAACAGGATGAGCGCAAACTTGCCGAGCTTGGTCGGTCCAACGGGTTCGTTCGCCATGCGAGGATCTCCTTGAGTGGGTTGGCTGCGGTCCTGGGGTCCGGGCCTAGCCTTCGGACACCTCCGGGCCCATGTCCCGGACCGGCGGGGTCTGCTGCGGCTCGACCGTCTCGCCGGCCGGCATCTCGAGGCCGTACGCGGCCGCGAACTCGGAGAGCGCCTGATCGGCCAGCGCCTGCTGCTCGGCGTCCTTGAGCTCGATCTCCGTGGTGTCGATCGTCGTGGCGGCGACCCGCGCCCGTCCGGCGGCCTTGTCGCGCCGCTCCTCGAGGTACTCCTCGACCCGGTTGAGGGTGTCGCCGGAGCCGCCGATCTCGCTGATCATGCCGGAGGCCATCTCCTGCAGCTCGGCCTGGGCCTCGAGCATCTCGGTCTCGGTCAGCATGCGCTTCAAGGACTCGATCTTG
>JAOTWP010000180.1 GCA_029862975.1 Acidobacteriota bacterium | reverse complement strand
GCTAACCGCCGGTCCCTCGCGCGCTCAACGCCGCCTTGAGCGCGGCGACGTGCCGCGGTCCCGTGCGGCAGCAGCCGCCGATCAGGCGGGCGCCGGCGCCCCGCCAGGCGACGGCGGCCGCGGCGAAGTCCAGAGGGTCCGTGTCCCCGGTCCAGCGCCTCGCCGCCGCGTCCCAGATCTCGCCGGAGTTCGGGTAGACGACCACGGGCGTCGCCGGCGCCGCCCGCCGGATCTCCGCCACGAGCGGCGTGACGAAGCGCGGCGCCGTGCAGTTGACGCCCACGGCCAGGACTTGGCGATGGCCGGCGCACAGCGCGGCGGCCTCGGCGACCGGAGTTCCGTCGGAGATCCGCTCGCCGTCGCGGCACGAGAAGCTGAGCCACGCCTTGACGGCGGGCGTCTGGCGCAGCAGCTCGAGCAGCACTTCTGCCTCGCGCAACGAGGGCAGCGTCTCGCAGGCAAGAAGCGTCGTCGCCTCGGCGAGGACCTCCCAGCGCGGCTCGTGGAAGCCTCGCAAGACGTCCGCGCCGACGCCGTAGTGCCCCGAGTACTCGGAGCCGTCGGCGAGAAACGCCCCGTAGGGCCCGACGCTGGCCGCGGCGAAGGCAAGCCGGCCGGCGGCCTCGGCATGATCGCGGCACGCCTCGCGAGCCAGTTCGACCGTCCGCCGCAGCAGCCGCCGGGCCGCCGCCGGGCTCACTCCGGCGCTCACGAAGCCGGGAACGCTCGCCTGATAGCTCGCCGCGAGGATGCAATCCGCGCCGGCCTCGAGATAGGCCCGGTGGACGGCGGCGATCGCCTGGGGGTCTCGCAACATCAAGAGCGCCGACCACAGCGGATGCCGCAGATCTTGCCCCCGCGCTTCGAGCTCCGTGGCCAGCCCGCCATCGAGAACGAGGGCCCCCCCGCCCGCCGCCGCCGAGCGCAACGCCCGCTCCAGCCGCGAGCCATCACTCACGAACCGGCCCTCCCCGGACGGACCTTCTGGATGCCCTCGCTCACCTCGACCTGCTCTCCACCGCGGACCCCAGTCTAGTCCCAGTGGACGAACCACGCCTTCGCAGAGCCCGTCATCCCGCACTGCTACTCGAAAGTAAGAAAGACCAAAGACCAAAGACATGAAAAAATAAAGGATTCCGGGTGAGGGAAAAGAAAAGGGACCTTGAGGCTCGGGCGGACCCCGGGGAGCCGGAACAGCGCCTCGCGATCCACCATTCTGCCAGGCGGCCAAGCCATCGCTTTCGAGATCCCGGCCGCCATACCGCCCGGGATTCCGCTCGACTCCGGTGGGTGCCGCGGGGGCCGACCGGGGCCCCGCGGCGTAGGCCGAAGACGGCCATGCCGCCGGGCGGCATTCCGGCCGGGGCCTCGGAAGCGATGGCGTGGCCGCCCGGCAGAACGGTGGACCGCGCGGCAGCCGCTCCAGGCCGCCGCAGCCCGCCCGAGCCTCGAAGTTCCTTTTCTCTTCCCTTACCCGGAATCTCTTGTCTTTTGTCTTTTGTCTTTTCTCAAACGAAGAACCCCAGTCTGCAAGACATGCTCCACGGGTGGTGTCCTTCGCATGCCGCTAGACTCGGGCGCCCATGGGTGCCTTCTCTTATTCCACGGTGCTTCTGCTGTGGGCTTTGCTCGGCCTGGCGGCGGCGGTGGGGTTGTTCTTCACGCCGGCGCCTTACGGGCGGCACGAGCGGCGCGGTTGGGGGCCGAGGGTGGACTCGACCGTGGGGTGGGTGCTGATGGAGGCGACGGCCGTGCTGGTGCTGCCGGCCGTCTTCTTCGCCGCCGGCCGCCGCGATGCTGTCTCGTGGGTCTTTCTCGCCCTCTGGGAGCTGCATTACCTGCATCGCGCCTTCGTCTTCCCGTTCCGGCGCGCGAGCCCGCGGCGCACCCCGTGGGCGATCGTCGGCATGGCCCTCGCGTTCAACGTGGTCAACGGGGTCCTCAACGGGGCGTACCTCTTCGCGCTGGCGCCGCCGTACGCCGCCGACTGGCTCTGGCGTCCGCGCTTCCTCGCCGGCCTCGCCGTCTTCCTCGGCGGGATGGCCTTGAACGTGGACTCCGACAACCGCCTCTTGCGCCTGCGCCGGCGCTCGGAAGGCTACGCCGTGCCGCACGGCGGCGGCTTCCGCTGGGTCTCGTGCCCCAACTACCTGGGCGAGATCGTCGAGTGGACCGGCTTCGCCATCGCCACGGCCTCCCCCGCCGCCTGGGTCTTCGCCTGGTGGACCCTGGCCAACCTGGCGCCGCGAGCCCGGAGCCACCACCGCTGGTACCGGGAGCGCTTCGCCGACTATCC
This sequence comes from Acidobacteriota bacterium, assembly GCA_029862975.1. Lineage (GTDB taxonomy): Bacteria > Acidobacteriota > Thermoanaerobaculia > Multivoradales > JAHEKO01 > CALZKB01. The sequence goes on along the minus strand of JAOTWP010000180.1, from coordinate 4,207 downwards.
GGCGACCCGGCGGGCGCTCGTGCCGTTCGTCTGGTAGCGCGGCACCCTCCCGGCCGGGAGCGAGCTACTCGTCTTCCACGACGACCGCCGTGCCGTAGGCCAGGAGCTCCGCCGCCGCGCTCCTGACCTCGGAGGTCGTGAACCGCACCTCGACGATGGCGTTGGCCCCCAGCTCCGCGGCCTCTTCGACCATCCGGTCGAGGGACTGCTCCCGCGCCTCGGCGAAGAGCTTGGTGTACTCGCTGACCTCGCCGCCGACGACGTTGCGGAAGACGGCCATGATGTCGCGGCCGAGGTGGCGGGCGCGGATCGTGTTGCCGCGCACGAGCCCCAGCACCCGGACGATCCGCTTGCCCTCGATCGTCGGGGTCGTCGTCAGGATCATCGCCTCACTCTCCCGTAGCGGTCGGTCTTCATCACCTTGAGGCGGTCGAGCAGGACGGAAGAGAAGAGCAGCAGCGGACCGCCGACCGCGCCCGCCACGAGGGCTCTTTCCCACCAGCTCTCCGGGCTCGTCGCGGCGCCCCACAGCGCGAAGCCGAGGACGGCGACCGCCCAGCCGATCGCGAGCAGCCAGCCCGACCTACGCAGGAACCGGCTGGCGCCCGAGCGCGGCGCCTCGCGCCACTCCTCGTCGGCCGGCGCCGCGAGGCGGGTCGAGCGCGCCGCCTGGCGGATCGCGCGCAGCTCGGCCACCAGCGCCCGCGCCTCGGGGTCGTCCTCGAGATGCAGGCGGACCTTCTGCTCCTCGGCCTGGGTCAGCTCCCCGTCGAGGTAGCCGGAGAACAGGGACTCGTCGAATGGGGTCTTTCGGTACTCGTTCATCGCACGCGTCCTTCTCTGCGATCCGGCTCCGCGAGCAGATCGCGCAAGGCGCGCCGCGCCCGGTGCAGGCGCGACATCACCGTCCCCGTCGGCACTCCCAGCACGCTGCCGATCTCGCCGTAGGAGAGATCCTGATACTCGCGCAGCACGAGGATCTCGCGCTGCTTGTCCGGCAGCCGGCCCAGGGCGCTCCAGACCCGCCGCCGCAGATCGCGCCGCTCGAGCCGCGCGGCCGGATCCCCATCCCTCTGGACCGGGGCCGGCATTCCCTTCTCGAGCAGCTCGTCGAGCGACTCGGCGCGGCGCACCTTCTGGCGCCGGCCGAGATCGTAGGACTTGTTGCGGACGATGCGGAACAGCCAGGGCAGCACCGGCCTCCCATCCTCGAACCGCTGCAGCGTATCGAGGAAGCGGATCATCGCCTCCTGGGTCACGTCCGCCGCGTCCTCCCGGTTGCCCGTCAGCTGGAGGGCGAAGCGATAGGCCGCGGCGCGGTGGCGCCGGACGAGCTCGTTTCTCGCTTCGGCGTCGCCTCCGCGGGCCTGGGACACCAGGTCGTCGTCCAGCAGTCGCGGCTCGGCCATGAGAGGTACCGCCGTCATCCTACAGGCACCTACGGGCTGCCGCGGCTTCTATTCCGTCCTCGGGCCGCATGGTAGGTTAGCCCTTCCGAAAACGGGGGCGGCCCGCCACGCCGGCGTCGCCAGAACGAAGGCCACACACGAGGAGGCGAGTACCATGTCCGTAGCCAAGGTCACCGAGATCAGCTCCAGCTCCACCGTCAGCTTCGAGGACGCCATCCGGCAGGGAATCGCCCGCGCCAGCAAGACCCTCGACGGCATCCAGGGCGCCTGGATCAAGGAGCAGAAGGTCGTCTGCGACGGCGAGGAGATCACGGAGTTCCGGGTCGACATGAAGGTGACTTTCGTCCTCAAGGACTAGTCGACGGCTCCAGACGCGGGGCCGCGGCCCAACGGCCGCGATCCGGCGGCCGAGGCGATGGACTCCGAGATGGACCGCAAGACGGGCTAGGAGATGGACTACGAGAAGCTGGGCAAGTTCTATCTGGGGCGCCCCCACGACCTGTCCTCGGGGACGACGGCCGAGGAGCCGCTGCTTTACGACTCCAAGGACCTGACGACCCACGCCGTCTGCGTCGGCATGACCGGCAGCGGCAAGACGGGGCTGTGCGTCGGCCTGCTCGAGGAGGCCGCGATCGACGGCATCCCGTCGATCGTCATCGACCCCAAGGGCGACCTCGGCAACCTCCTGCTGACCTTCCCGAGCCTCCGGCCCGAGGACTTCGCCCCCTGGATCAACGAGGACGACGCCCGCAAGAAGGGGGTCTCGGCCGCCGAGTACGCCGCCGCCCAGGCCGAGCTGTGGAAGAAGGGCCTCGCCGCGTGGGGCCAGGACGGGGCGCGGATCCAGCGCCTCCACGACGCGGCGGACTTCGCGGTCTACACGCCGGGGTCGAGCGCCGGCATCCCGATCTCGATCCTCGACTCCTTCGCGGCGCCGCCCGCGGCCGTACGCGACGACGCGGAGCTCCTGGGCGACCGCATCGCGACGACGGTGACGAGCCTGCTGGGCTTCGTCGGCATCCGCGGCGACGCCGTCCAGAGCCGCGAGCACATCCTCCTCGCCACGATCCTCGACCACGAGTGGCGGCAGGGGCGCGACCTCGATCTCGCCGCCCTCATCCAGGCGGTCCAGTCGCCGCCGGTCGCCAAGATCGGCGTCATCGACCTCGACGCCTTCTACCCCGCCGGCGACCGCTTCGGGCTGGCGATGTCGCTCAACAACCTGCTGGCGGCGCCGGGCTTCTCCGCCTGGCTCGAAGGCGAGCCGCTCGACATCCAGAACATCCTCTACACGGCGGCCGGCAAGCCGCGGGTGGCGATCTTCTCGATCGCCCACCTCGACGACTCGGAGCGGATGTTCTTCGTTTCGCTGCTGCTCAATCAGGTCCTCGGCTGGACCCGCTCGCAGCCCGGCACCAACAGCCTGCGGGCGCTGCTCTACATGGACGAGATCTTCGGCTACATGCCGCCCGTGGCCGAGCCGCCGTCGAAGAAGCCGCTGCTGACGATGCTCAAGCAGGCCCGGGCGCACGGCGTCGGCGTCGTGCTGGCGACCCAGAACCCGGTCGATCTCGACTACAAGGGCCTGTCCAACGCCGGCACCTGGTTCATCGGCCGCCTGCAGACCGAGCGCGACAAGATGCGGGTGCTCGACGGGCTCGAGGGCGCCGCCGCCGGCGCCGGCCGCTTCGACCGCGGCGCGATGGAGGAGACGCTCGCCGGCCTCGGGCAGCGCCGGTTCCTGCTCAACAACGTCCACGAGGACGCCCCGGTCATCTTCGAGACCCGCTGGGCGATGTCCTACCTGCGTGGGCCGATGACCCGCGAGCAGATCCGCCAGGTGATGGCAGGCCGCAAGCCGGAGGCCGCGCCGGCAACGCCGGCCGCTCCGGCGCCAGCCGCCACCCCGGCCGCCGCGGCGCCGGCCGCCCGCGCGACGTCCCGGCCGGTGCTGCCGCCGGCGATCCCGCAGTACTTCGTCCCGGCCCGCGACCTGCCGCTCGGCGCCCCCGTCGAGTACGTGCCGCAGCTGCTGGCCGCCGGCGTCGTCCACTTCGTCGACCGCAAGCACGAGATCGACACGTCCGAGCCGGTCACCGTGCTCGCTCCGCTGGCGGACGGCGTCGTTCCCGTCGACTGGGAGCGCGTCGAAGAGTGCTCCGTCGAGCTCGACCGGCTGGAGACCGCGCCCGCGCCGGCGGCCGCGTTCGCGGCGCTCCCCGGGCCGGCCGCCCAGGAGAAGTCCTACGCGCAGTGGAAGAAGGACTTCGACGAGTGGCTCTACCGCGGCCGCAAGCTCGAGCTCTTCGAGAGCCCGGCGTTCGGCCGCGTCTCCGAGCCCGGCGAGAGCGAGCGCGACTTCCGGGTCCGCCTGCAGCACCTGACCCGCGAGCAGCGAGACGCCAAGCTCGACGAGCTGCGGGGCAAGTTCCGCGCCAAGGTCGACAGCCTCGAGGAGCGCCTGCGCAAGGCCGAGCAGAAGCGCGAGAAGGAGGCCCAGCAGTCCAAGCAGGTCAAGCTCGACACGGCGCTGCGCATCGGCTCCACGCTCCTCGGCGCCGTCCTCGGACGCAGCACCCGCGCGAGCTCGGGGACGGCCATGCGCAGCGTCACCCGCTCCTGGCGGGATGCGCAGGACGTGGCCCGCGCCGAGGAGGACATCGAGGAGATCAAGAAGGACCTCGCCGAGCTCCAGGCGGAGGCCGAGCGCGAGGTGGCAGAGCTCGCGCAGCGCCTCGACCCCCTCAACGAGGAGCTCGCGAAGACCGAGGTCCGCCCCCGCCGCACCGACATCGAGG
>JAOTWP010000052.1 GCA_029862975.1 Acidobacteriota bacterium | reverse complement strand
CATTCCAGGAAGCCCGGTGACATGGTACATCCGCCTCAGCGTTCGGCCGGCAGGAGCCTCGCGACAGTCCCTCGACACCCGAGAAGCGCAGCCCGGCGCCGCGCTTCCACGCCGCGGACCCTCAGGTGCGAAGAGCTCTCGAGTGGGGCTACCGGCTGATGCGGATCGCCTACCGGCAGGCTTCCGCGGCCTGGAGGGCTGGCGAGATCGTGGAGTTTCCCCCGGGCTGTTTCGCGCCGGGGCGCTATCAGCCGCTCAGAAGCTGAGCACGAGCTGCTCCGTCACGCCCTTGCTTGCGGTTCTGCTCACGCTTCGAGCCTCGACCGGGGCGGCGCCCACGGGGAAGTGGGAATCCGCGGCGCCTCTCAGCAACTCGCAGGAGGTGCACCTTCTTGTCGGAGGATCGAGCGATCGCGGCGATTAGGATGACGACCCGGCGCAGGCAGTGGTTCCTTGCCTGCGCCGGGCGATCGTTCAGAAAGTCAGCTTCAAGCCAACCTGTACAAGGGCGAAGTCGATGTCGTCCTGCGCTCCGGAGGAGAGGAGGTGGAAGACCTGAGCGGCTGCCTCGAACTCCAGGTTCGAGGAGATCGGCTTCTGCCACCCCAACCCGCCGCTGGCGCCTTCCGTCGACTGCCCCGGCTGGACGTCGAAGACGCCTGGTCCGAGCTGCCAGAACCAGCGTGGCGCTCCGGCGGCGGCCGAGTAGGCCTTGTAGTAGAAGGAGAGCCCGTCGATGTCGACGTCGACCGCGGAGGGATCGACCTCGAAGGCATACCGACCCAGAACCAGCTCCAGCGACCGGCGGGGCGCGTAGCGCCACTCCAAATCGATGGCAACCGACCCCGTCCCGTCAGCTCCCGCGTCGTCGAAGTCACCCAGCGCGATGGGATAGCCGACGTGCAGCGACAGCGCACGGCTGGCCGCCGGCGGGCTGCCGTCAGGACCCGGCTCCGGCGGCAACGGCGTGCCGAGCTCCAGAGCTTGCGTCACCAGATACGTGTAGGCGAAGCGGCGCTCGCCCGTCACCGCCACGTCGAAGACGCAGTTCGCCCGGCGGTCGGCGTCGATGAGATTGGCACAGGCCTGTTGGGCGGCCTCCGCGTTCAACGGCTTGGCGACCGGCTCTCGCGGCAGCTCACACGGGGCGCTGTCCTTCGGCCAGCTGGCCAGGGTGAAGTCCGCCGTCGAGGTGCCCGGCGCGTAATCGAACAGGCTCGTTGCATCGCTGACCCGCCAGGTGTCGGCGAACGTCTGATAGAGCTGGGTGTAGCGCGCTGCCAGGCTCGACGGCCGAGGGCCAAGGGAGCTGCCGTCCGGCAACGCCGGCAGCCAGCTGCCCGGGGCGAGAACGCCCGTGATTCCCTCGGTCGCCGTCGTGTCGTAGACGTTGACGTTGAGATACCACTTGGCCTGCGAGGCCCACCAACCGGGTGTCACCACCAGACGCGTTTCGTTGGGGAACTCGATCTCGAAGCCACCGCTGGCCGCGGTCTTGCGGATGCGGCCGCCATCACCGAGGTCGATTCCGTCGGCATCCAGAGTCCTCAGCATGCCGTCGACCCGCAGCTGCAGACCACTGGGGTCCGGCACGCCGCTGATGTTCGGCTGATAGGTGATCCGTCGCGAGCCGACTCGAGCGGCTACCGCTGTGTTGAGACTCGCGCACGTGGCAAGACCAGTATATGGATTGGCTCCAGGGAAGAACGAGGTCGCGATCGCGGTCTGACGGGTTTGGATCTCCAGACCGTCGCCACGCAGCGAGACGAACTCCCCGGCACTCTGGAAGTCGTAGTGCACACCGTCCACGGTCTTCATGTGGGGATCGCCCTCCATGGCAGCAGCGCCACCGGAGACGCGGTCGGTATAGGCGTCGAAGTTGAAGGTGGTATTCGGGTTGTCGCCCGTGGAGTTGGAAGTATCTCCCCAGATCGGATGCACCCGACCCTGGAAGTACGCCATCCCCGAGTAGTCGCCGAATTCGACACTAGCCCCGGTGGAGGTCGACGCCCCGTCACTGACCGCCGCGTTGGCCATGAACGTCGGCGCCGCCCCGGCCGGAGTTGCCATCGTGCAGAACTCCTGCATGGCGGTGTTGGTCGCCGAGTTGCGGGCGTCGTGCCAGCAGACTGCGATGTTGCCCGACAACGGGTTGCTGGCGATCCGGGGCAGGAACTGGCTGCGGATCGGTATCGCCGGATCATCGTTCACACGGATCGGCGCACTCCAGGCAGCGCCGTCGTTGTCCGAGAAGCGCACCATGATGTCGGTGTCGTTGTTCTCGAGGGCGGTCTCCTCGGTGTAGACGAGGTACAGGCGACCGAAATGCGGGCTGCTGGCGAAGCTGTCGTAGGCTAGCCCGGCCTCGGAGTCGATGGTTCGAGCAGCTTGCGGCGGGATCGCGTCGAAGGTACCGAGGTTCGTCGTCGTCGCAACGACCCCAGCACCGAAGTTCCCCGGCCCCAGGCCGTCAGCATCGGTGTGCACCAGAATGTTGGTCGGCCCTGTCGTGTTGCCGTTGCCGGTCTGACAGGTCTGAACGACGACGCCGGACGGTGCGATGGCGACGTCACCATAGGTGCAGTTCAGCGTCCCGGGAACAGTCTGCATCGCGGTGAAGGCGCCGATGGTGCCCAGCCCCGTCACCGGCGCGCCACTGGCTCGCATGGTGCCGCTCTGGTTCCAGACCACCCAGACCGCGACGGGAGAGGTTGCCGCCGCACCGGCGGTGGCGGCCGCGACCACCGTCGGCTGATCAACGCTGCCGGGGAAGGTGGCCAACGTATTCCAGGTCGCCCCGCCGTCGGTGCTGTTGAGCACTACGACATTGGCCCCCGCAGCATCGAGATAGCCGAGGTACAGATTGCCGAACGTGTCCCAGGTCAGGGTGGGATCGCAGCAGGCCGCAGGACCCTGCCCCGCGTCGCCGTCGGCGATCGTCTTGTCCGCCGGGTCCGGATAAGTCCAGGTGTTGCCCAGATCGTCGCTGCGGGCCGCGAAGAGGCCGGCGCCAGCGGTGTTGCACGCAGCGAAGAGTTGCATCTTGTTGGTCGGGTTCTTGGCGATGGCGCATTCGCTGTCCGCCCCCGCTTTCTGCGAGGTGTTGACGTCAACGCCAGCGGTGATCTGAGCTCCGGCCGGGCTGACCGCGCCCAGGCCAAGGACGAGCATGCCTGTGAGCAGGGGAAGTGCCAGTCGAGCGTCAGTTGTCTTGATCATTGCAGAGTCCTCCGTTACTGCTGCTCGGCGGCCCACAGTCCGCGTCGAGCTGTCCTGGCGTCTCGCTCGGCTCTAGTCAGCTCGCCGTACTTGAAGTCGTAATCCTCCTGGCGGCGGGCTAATCCAGCCCTCACCAGCTCGACCGCCACCTCCTTGATGCCGATCACAGGATCGTCGGTGAACAGGCGCACCAACATCACCCCCTCCGGAGTCCTGTACTGGAAGCGCATGCGGGCGCTCTTGCCGAGGACCAAGTTGGAGACGAAGCTCTTCGATTGGGCGGCGAACGCCGCCTCTGTCGGCACCTCAATGCCGATCAACTTGAGCTCCATCTGTCCTTCGCCGTAATCGAGCACGACGACATCGGCCCGCTTCACCTCGGTGATGGTGCCGTAGAGGGAGTCGCCGGCACGGGCCGGGAGCCCGATCGAGAACAGCAGTAGTCCGAAGACCGCTCCCGTCATGTGCGGTTGTCTCATATTCCTCCTCCGTTCCGATGTGGCTACCGCGTTATGCGGCTCTTTCACAAGAGGCGCGCCTGGGGAGGCATTCGTTACCCCAAAGCTTCGTTATCGAGCAGCTCCTCGCCAGAGCCAGGCCACAGAAAGGCATAGCGATTACTCTTAGAGCAAGACCTCGAAGTTGTACATCCCGCAACTCGAGATCTCCCGCTCGCTACCGGCGACAGTGCCGTGTGCCGCTCGAGTCCACCGTGATCGTCGGCGCGCACGCTGACCGCATTGTGGACCGGAAACCTTGTGTGACCCCAACTTGAGGTGCCCCAACTTGAGGTGCCATAGGAATCCTGCAAGAAACCCCGGCCGGCTTCCGTCTCCTCTTGCATGGGACGCAAGCTGCGCTACCTGCCCGACGACAACCATCTAGTCGAGATCACCTGCCGCGTCATCCAGCGGCGCTTCCTGCTGCGGCCCTCTCCTCAGCTCAAGGCCATCATCGAGGGGACCCTGGCCTACTTCCAGAAGCGCCACGGCATGCGAATCTGCGGCTTCGTCTACCTCAGCAATCACGCCCACCTGCTGCTGCGACCCGAGAGCGTCGAGCAGCTCGCCGGCTTCATGCGCGACGTCAACTCTGCTCGCCGCCAGGAGTCGCATGGAGGCTCAGGAAGTGAACCTCAAGAAGGGGCCCGATCCGGCTCGCGGTCAGGCGAGCTGAGGGGCTACATCTCCTCGAACACGTACTCGTGCTGGGAGTCGCGCAGGGTGAGGGTGCGCTCGTCCCCGGTGCCGATCACGAGCTCGGCGCCGATGAAACCGGGGGTGATGGTGATGAAGGAGATCGTCTCGTCCGGGTTCACGCGGGTGGCCACCTCGCTCTGCCACTCGCCGAAGTCGAAGTAGGTGGTCTCTCCATCTCGCACCACGGTGACCTCTCCCAGGGCGTCGTTGGCATACTTCGCCGCCAGGCCGTCGACCGCCGCCGGGTCGGCGGGTCGATCGAGGAGCTCGCGGTCGGCGGCCATGTTCTCGAAGTAGCGCTCGGCGTCGGACGCCAGGTCCTTGTCCGCCAGGGGCTCGCCGTCGAAGAGCACCTCCAGGAGCTTGCGCTGGAAGCGGCTCCGGATGTACCAGCCCGGGTCACCGTTGGTCAGCACGACGGCGCCCACGTCGTGTTCGGGCAGCCACATCATGTCGCTGTGGTAGCCGATCATGTCACCCCCGTGGTGGACGACCGCAGTGCCGTAGGTGGTGTCGACCATCAGGCCCATGCCGTAGCTCGCGTCGTTGCCGACGGCGACCTTGGGCTCGCGCCGCTCGAAGAGCGCCTCCTTCGAGATGTACCGGCCGCCATCCGGAAGGGCGCCCTCGGCCAGCTCCATGGCGACGTACTTGAGCATGTCGTTGACATTGCTCCAGCCAGCGCCGGCTGGGCGCAGAGGAATGACCGAGCGATTGATCTCGAAGATGGCGTGGGCCGGGTTGCCGTCGATGTCGGGCGCATGGGCCATCGCCACGTTTCCAGCCAGAGCCCTCTCGTAGTCGAAGGTCGTCTCCGTCATCCCGAGGGGGTCGAACACCTGGCTCTGCATCGCCTTGTCATAGGCGGCCCCCAACTCCATGTCGGGGAACATCAGGTAACCGCCGACGAACCCGGCGGCCCCGGCCAGCATGTTGGAGTACTGGAAGAGGGCGCCGAAGTCGCTGGTGGGCTCCATGGTCGCGAGCAGCTCCATCGCCCCCTCGGGTGTCACCCCTCCGTATTCGAGGAGCCACTCCATGTCCTGTCGCGGCATGCCGGTGCAGGCACAGACGAGATGCTCCACCAGCACCCTGCTCGTCGTCTCGGGATCGGCCACCGCGAACGACGGCATGACATCGATGGCCGGGGTCTTCCAGGTGAGCTTGCCCTCGTCCACCAGCTTGGCCAGCATCAAGGTGCTCAAGCCCTTGGTGTTCGAGGCGATCATGTAGAGGGTGTCGCCGTCGGGAGGCGTCGGGTCGCCGAGCTTGCGGACTCCAAAGCCACCCGAGAAGACCACCTCACCATCCTGCACGATGCCGTAGGAGACACCCGGTACCCCCGTGGCCTCCATTCCGTCCCGGACGAACCGGGCAATCTCGGCCAGCCGCGCTTCATCCAGCTCGTTCGCGGTCTTGCCGGCAAACGACTCCCGCGAGTAGCCCTTGGGAAGCAGCCGGTCGAAGACCATCGACACCTGCCCTCCGCGCTTCTCCCCCACGTCGTGGGCCATGTCGTAGATCCAGACGGTCCAGGCGTCCTTTGCGTAGAGAGTCCCGGCCAGGACCGTGCGTCGCTCGTTGGGTGAGGTCTGGTATTCGTACCGGCGCCTTCTCGACCAGCCATCCTTGTCCGGTGACTCGGTGGTGACCTTGAGCGGCCACGCGAGCTCCTTGTACGCGGCCCAGGCGGCGTCGACCGCCTCGTCGGCGTCTTCCGCCTCCAGATCCACCAAGGCAATCCACGAGCCCCCCTCCGGTGGCTCCAGAATCGTCGCCGGGCCCCGTACCTCGACCGTCCACCCCTCGGGGGCCACGAAGGTGTTGCCTTTGACGGTGGTTGCCGGGGTGTCGGCGGCGACAGTCCCGGTAACCTGAGTCTCCGCAGCTCCAGACTCGCCTGGCGCCGAGGCAAGGTCTCCTCGCTGGCAGGCCAGGAAGGTCAGACTCGTTATCAGACAGATTACGGTGGAGTAGACAGATCTACGCATCATGGGTTTCTCCCTCCCGTCCCCTCCAGATCTGAGAACCGATGGTCAGGCCCACGTCATCCGCCAGATAGCGATCCGTCCGGAACGAGGACAAGGGTATTGCAGCCAGCCGATGGGTGCCAACCCAGCGGAACGCGAGTTGGCCGCCCAGATTGGTGCGAGGCCCCCACAGTTATCCTTTGTTCCCCAACTTGAAGTGCCCCAAAGCAGGTCGTCCGTTCTCTGTAGAATCGAGCGAGGGCAAGGATCCGACAACGGGAGGTCCGCAAGATGTTTCCGAGGTCGCGTGCAGGCATGGCCGTCGCTTGGCTGCTGCTGGCGCCGTGGGGCCTCGCCGCGGCCGCGGGGCCGCCCGCGGCGACGCGATCCCCGACGGCCGGGCCCCATCCGGCGGCGCCGGAAGAGACCGCCCAGTTCGGTTTTCTGATCGGCGAGAAGCGCTGCACGACCCGCAACATGCAGCCCGACGGCACCTACGCCGACGCCGGCGAGGCCGAGTGGAACGGGCGCTACATCCTCGACGGCTGGGCGATCGAGGACGAGTGGATCAAGACCCTGCCGGACGGCACGGTCTTTCGCGGCATCAACATCCGTTCCTTCAACCCCGAGACGAGGAAGTGGGACAACCGCTGGCTGGCCACGGGCAGCCTGCAGTGGAAGTACTTCGAGGCGGAACAGGTCGGCGACACGATGGTCATGATCGGCGGCGAGGGCGAGGACTTCCGCGGCCCCTTCGTCGACCGCAATACGTTCTCCGAGATCCGCGAGGGCGGCTTCGACTGGCGCAAGGACCGCTCGTGGGACGGCGGCGAGAGCTGGATCGAGGGCGTCGCCCGTATCGAGTGCCGCTCGCCCACCGCGGGGTAGGCCGGCCGCCGGGGAAGATCAGGGCACGGTGGCCGACCAGGCCGAGGTGTCTCCGCTCTCGAAACCGTCGGCGAAGACGTCCGCCTCACCCCGGATCACGATCGCGTTCGGATTCAGCAGGTTCCCGGCGCCGCTCTGGACGAAGTCCTCGAGGTAGTTGCCGTCGGCGTCGAAGCGCTTGACGGAGCTGTCCGATCCGTTACCGACGAGCAGATCGCCGCCCAAGAAGAAGGCCACGCCCTCCGGGCTGCCGAGACCCGTGATGAAGTCGCCGAGGTAGTTGCCCGCGGCGTCGAAGCGCCGGACGGCGCCGCCGTCGTAGTCGGAGACCAGCAGGTCGCCGGCCTCGTCGAACCAGATGTTGGTGGGCCCGACCAGGTCGGAATCGACGAAGAGCCCCAGGTCGACGCCCGAGGGGTCGAACCGGCGCACCGAATCGGCCGTGTAGGAGGACACGTACAGGTTGCCCGCGCCGTCCCAATCGATTCCGATGCTCTGCGGCACCCCGACGGTGGTGAACTCGCCGAGGAAGGTGCCGTCCACGTCGTAGCGCAGCACCCTGCCGTTGCCGGACCACTGCAGGACGTAGATCGCGCCGTCCGGCCCGATCTTCATCCGCGTCGGGCCGCCGACGCCGGTGGCGAAGTCGGAGAGGAAGGCGCCGGTGGCGGCGTCGTGCCGGGTGATCCTGCCGCTGCCCAGGTTCGAGATCAGGACGGTGCCGAACGCGTCCAGGAAGAGGATGTCCTGCGGCCAATCGAGCGGATCGCCGATGAAGACGGTCGGGTTTTCGCCCTGGTCGTCGAACCGGAGGATCTGCCACGGCGGGTTGTCGAAGTTGCCGGCGTCGCTGACGTAGACCTCGAACGCCGGCGCGGGTGCGACGGCCGCGAAGAGCGCGAGGAGAGATACCAGGGTCGCTTTCATGTCCACTCCCGGAGGCGGCGCCGGCCGAGGACTCGGCATGGCGCGGGTTCTTGCGTGGCGGTCTGTCGAACCGAACGGGAGACGGGCACGCGGTATTCCAGCACGACGGCGGCCGCCGCGCTCGGACCCGGGCGGCGGCAGCCCAGCGCCGCGCTTCCACGCCGCGGACCCTCAGGTGCGAAGAGCTCTCGAGTGGGGCTACCGGCTGTTGCGCATCGCCTACCGGCAGGCCTCCGAGGCGTCGCGCGCCAGCCGGAAGCCGAGGCTCGGACCCTCGTCCGTCGGAGCGTGGGTGTAGCGCAGGCCGCAGCGGGCGCTGTCGGCGCCGTAGTGCCAGCTGCCGCCGCGGATCACCTTGCGACCGGAGGCGCAGCGAGCGAGCGGACCGCGGGCGTCGCCGGGGTAGGGACAGTGATCGTCGGCCGTCCACTCCCAGACGTTGCCGTGCAGGTCGTGGAGCCCCCAGCGATTGGGGGCGAACGACCCCGCCGGCATCGTGGCGCCGAGCGGCTCCCCCGCCGCCGCGCCCGGCTCGGGCACCGAGTCGTCGAAGTTGGCCTGCACGGTGGACAGCGTCTCGCCGAAGGCGAACGCGGTCGAGGTTCCCGCCCGGCAGGCGTACTCCCACTCGGCCTCAGTCGGCAGCCGCAGACGGTGGCCACCGAGCGCTTCCAGCCGCTCGAGAAAGCGCTCGACGTCGAGATAGCTCACCGTCTCCACCGGACAGTCGCCGCCACAGTCGGCGAACCGGCTCGGATTCGACCCCATCACCGCCTGCCACTGGGCCTGCGTGACCTCGAATCGCCCCATGTAGAACGGCCGGCCGAGCTCGACCCGATGGAGCACCTCCCCCGCCTCGCGCCCGACCTCGCCCGCCGGCGTTCCCATCGCGAAGCTCCCGGCGTCGAGGAGCACGAGCTCCATGCCCGTCACCGGCTCCGACCACGCGCGCGGCAGCGAAGGCGACTGCTCCGCGCCGCGGCAGCCCGCGAGCAAGGCCAAGACCACCACGGTCGCCGCCCGGAGGACCGCAGACCCGCTCAAGGCAGCAACACCCCGCCACCGCCTCTACCCATCGCTCCCGGTCTCCCGACCCTCCTCGGCCTCCCCTTCACCCCTAGGATGCTCCCACAGCCCGCCTGCCCCAGCTCGAGCTCCACCAACGCGACAGCGACCCCCGCCCGTTCCGGTGAGCTGCCGGAAACAAGGGCTCACCGGCCGGCGCAGCCGGACAGCCGGCCGCAGGCCGGGCCCATCGAATCCCGCCCCTTCCGCCATGGTTGGGCATTGAGTCGGGGCGACTCACCCCTCGTGGGGAAACCGGTGACAGGGTACTCATTTCACAACCCTGTTTGGTGAACGCCGACGAGGAATGGGTATCCTGTCACCCGTTTTCCGCAAATACCCAGCGCTAACCGCAGTAGGCGAGGGGTTCTGATTTGATCCTGTCCCCCTTTCCCCCTTTCCGTAGTATCCACAGCGTAGATCACGCGTCCTACATGCGGGCGGTCCTCGGTCCGGCCGGGGGGAATCAATACCCCGGGTTCTCGACCGATCCGCTGGATGCTTTTCGCCATCTTGCCCACGATCTCGAGAGCTACTGCGACGCGTTCCTCGGCAACTCCGATTCCGAGTTCGAGGCGACCGTGCGAAAGGCCGCCGCGGAGGCCAGGCCGCCAGGCGTCCGGCGGTTACCATGAAGGAGCGCCACGAGGCGCCGGCCTGGTGATCGCCAGGGAGAGGATACGATGGCGACGATGCACGACGATCAACACCACCTGACCGCGTCCGAGCTCGCGTCGGTGCTGTTGAAGATCCTGGGCATCTACTGGATCGTCTCTGCGGTGTTGATGGTTCCCAACGTGCTCGCCCTTCGCAGCATGACGGGCGAGCAGTACGACGGGGTGCCAGGCTCTGAGACCGTCTTTACGACGCAGCTGCTCACCGCCGTCTTCGTGTTTGGGGTGGGCGCGTCCTTGCTGCTGGCGACCCGCTCCGTCGTGCGAGCGTTGTTCTCGGGGCCACGAGAGCCGGCCCCTCCGATCGGTTCTTCGAGTCTCCAGGCCGTCGGCTTCTCCTTGATCGGAGTCTGGCTTCTCGCGTACGCCCTCCCGACACTCGCGTCGAACGGCGTCGTCCTGCTGGCTCTCTCCAAAGGCGGGCGCGAGCTCGAGCGCGCAGGGTACCTCGAGGCGAACTGGACCTCGTTGCTGCCGCCGTTCTTCGAAGCGGCCATCGGCCTGTGGCTGCTCCTCGGCGCGAGGCGCCTCTCCGCGGCCTGGCACGGGCGAGGCTCCGGCGAGGGTGATGACGCCACGTCTTGACCGGCCGTCCAACTCCGGCTCCTCATCAGGCGCCCTCGGCGTGCTGCTTCTCTGCTCGGCGGCGGTCGCCGCGGCCGCCGTGCTCCATCGGTTCGGGAGCCAGGCGTTCGTCCCGTACTTCGGGGACGCCAACCCGATCCTCGTCACCGCGTTCCTCTCGCTGGTTGGAGGCGTCTCGCTGGGGATCCTCCAGAGATACTCCTGGTTCGCGACCCGCGGTCGGGGTCGCGAAGGTCTGGCGGTGGCCGCGCTCGTCGGAGTCGCCCTGACGATACCGGTGATCGTCGTCGACGCTCTGGGCGGCTTCGAGGAAGGCATCAACGTGCGTGCGCCGGAGTCCCTCCTCTTCTATCCCGCGATCGCGGTCGTAGCGGAGATCGTCTTCCATGTAGCACCGCTTGCGGTGCTCGCCGCCCTGGCGACCCGTACCCGCCTGGGGCGCGAGCGCGCCCGCGCGTACTGTATGGTCGCCGTGTCGCTTCTGGAGCCCACGATCCAGGTGGTGTGGGGCTCTGCTCATTCACCGCTGTGGGCGAACATCTACGTGGGCGCGCACATCCTGATCTTCAATCTCATCGGGCTTCACCTCTTCAAGCGCTACGGTTTTCTGGAGATGTACTCCTTCCGGGCCGTGTACTACCTCATCTGGCACGTCGGGTGGGGGATCGCGCGGCTGGAGCTCCTCTTCGGGGGGTGAGGGACTGTCGCATTCGCTGGTTCTTCGAGCTGCCGAGCCGACCTTCGACGAAGGTCTGGCCTTCGCCCGCTATCTCGACGAGGCCGCCGAGGGCTTCTTCCGTTTCCTGCTCGGTCGCCGAGCCGCGGAAGTCGTGGCCAGGGCGTACCTCGAGGCCGACAACGACTACTCCTTCCAGAACGTGACCTTCGCCGAGCAGGGCCGAGCCATCGTAGGCATGGCCTCGGGCTTCACCGCCGAGCAGCGGCGGGGTTTCTCCGACCGCCCGCTGACGCCGGCCGCGGGATTCCCCGCCTTCCGATTGGCGGCGCTTCGACTCCTTTGCGCACCGCTCTTCCGGATTCTCGAGACCCTCGCCGAGGGCGACTTCTACCTCCTGGCGATCGCCGTCGACCCGGAGGTCCGCGGCGCCGGCGTGGGCTCCGTCCTGATGGACCTCATGGAAGATCGTGCCCGCTCCGGCGGCTCGACTCGACTGTCCTTGGACGTTGCCGCCAAGAACGAGCGCGCTCGCAGGCTCTACGAGCGCCGCGGGATGTCGGTGGAGTCGAAGTGGCCAAGGCCGCCGTTCCTGCCGGCCTTGTTCGTCCGGATGGCGAAGCCACTCTGAGCTGCCCCATTTGGTTCCGTGGTGACCTCGAAATACGGTGACAGGATACTCATTCAAGGTCGTGGCAGAGGGCAATGAGTATCCTGTCACAGCCATTTCCGGTCTCTCGCCCCACGGGAACGCCCGCGCCGATTCATGCACCGCGTCCATCTCAACCCCGAGAACGTCCCTGCCGGGCTCCGGCATCTGATCCCGCTGGCGGAGCGCTTCGGAATTCTCGACGACCTGGACCGAGAGAACCTGGTGATGTCCTGTGCTCCCAAGGAGCTGGAGGAGCTGAAGAAGGCCATCGAGATGCATGACGACCTCTTGGACCTCTGGCTTGCCGGAAGAGAGGCCGCTGGTCCCGAGTGGTCCGAGGAGTACCTCTCCTTCAGCGCCATGAGGCTGGCCGCCGATCTCGCATGACGGATGGACTTGGGGTGCCGATCCCCTCGCCGAACCTCCGTGGGCCCGGGAGTGAACCACGACCTGCCGGATCCGGCAGCAGCGTCCGACGACTGGTCCGACGACGTCGAGGAGATCGCCCGCTCCGTCGGCAAGCTGGCTTCCACGTCCGGGAGGGAGTTCGTCATCGGCATCAACGACGCCGACACCGGCAGCTCCGAGGACCTGCACTCTATTCTCGGCACGGAAGTAGATCTCCTTCGACTACGTGCCATGATCGGCGCGGAGCTCCCGACTCCTCGGCGGCGGAGCGTATGAGAGCACGCACTGACACACTTCTGCTTCTGCTCGGGCTCGCCGCGGTCGCCTGCACGGATCGTCAGAAGCTCAGCACGGAGGGTCACATGGCAGAGGAAGAGAAGATCTTGTCCCGACAAACCAGGTCCCTGGACACGCCCGAGGGGCCACTCGAGCTCAGGGTCGAGCAGGTCGAACCGACTCCCCAGCAGGTGGTGACATTGACGCCCCGGCAGGAGCGCCAGGTGAAGGCCTCTGCCCAGGGTCTGGAGTCCCTCCTCTCCCGGTATGGAGGGAGCGCCGGTTCGACCTCCTGGGACCTGGAGGCGCTCGACTTCTGCTTCCGGCGATGGCTGGACGATCCCGAACCCGACCGACCCGGCGACCAGCGGGTCATTGAGGTCCTCGGCTCTGCGTTCGGCGAGTACCTCGTGCAACATCTCGACATGAACTGGGTTCTCGTCACCGACGAGTACGGAACCGACTTCGCCGTACGCGGCTCCCTGACCGACACCATGACGTTCCCCTATTCGGTCGTGTCGAAGCGCGTCGAGGCCCGAGAGCACACCTTCTTTGTTCCCGTCTACCGGGCGATCGAAGATACGCTCGAGCAACGCGGCGACCAGACCACCGGCGTCACCAACTAGCAGAGACAGGCACTTCGTGGCCGGCATCGCAGCCGAACCCGGAAGCCGATAGACGCCCAGTACAGTGGATCCGCTATTCGTAGCCTCACCATCCGAAGCTCAGGTGACCGCAGCGCTCGCGCTCTGGCCGGAGCTCGCGGGCCTGAGACTTCGCCCATTGCTCGTCACCGCATTCGGCGACATCTACGTTGAATCTGCTGCGGGAGAGATCCTCGTCGTAGACACGATTGCTTTGGGGTGCGAGCAGGCAGCTCACTCCGTGGCGGAGCTCGAATCGCTGTTTCGCTGCCCGCAATGGTCCGAGGAGCGTCTGCTCACGGAGTTGGCGCTCCTGGCCCGCGACCGAGGGATCTCGCGTGAGCCCTACCAGGTCTTCGCTCTCGCCCCACACCCATGTCTTTCCGGCGAGATTCGAGTCGAGCAGATCATGCCCATGGACCTCGTTGCCTGGCATCACATCTGTCGCCAACACCGCAGCTCCTGACTCAGCGGCTCCAGCCGAGCGAGCGCGCGGCCCTCTCCCACCGGGGCGAGCCGATGCCCGCAGATCTGCGACTCCTCGACGAGCCGCTCGAAGCGGGACAGCAAGGGACGGGAAAGAAGGGGAGAGAAGAAGGGGGGAGAAGAAGGGGAAGAAGGGGGACAGGTTCAAAGAAGAAGGGGGACGGGTTCAAATACCCAGCGCTAGCCGCAGTAGGCGAGGGGTTCTGATTTGATCCTGTCCCCTTTTCCCCCTTTTCCCGACGGATGCCCCCTGCGCCGACCAAGCCGAGCCTTCTGAGCTTGTGGCGAACGGCCTGCCGTGACAGACTCCTCTGACTCATCCAAAGGAGCAAGCACATGTCTCTCCTACCGAATCGACCGGCGCCGATGGTTTCTGAACCCACCGGGTCGCGGGCACTGTGGTATGCCGTGGCGTTCTTGCCAGCCCTCCTTGCGCCAGGGTGCGCAAACTTCGAGCAAGCCGTGGTCGGACCTCTGCCTGTGACCATTGGAACCATCCTCACGCTGGCTCCCGAGACGGGGAATCTGCCGCCCCAATCCTGTGAGGAAGCGGCGACTGGAGTGAGTTGGACATTCACACAGATCGTCGGTGTTGGCGCTGGCTTGGAGAAGAACGTGCACCCCAATGAAGTGTCCTTCAGTCCGGGCGGCTTCGATGACGACGAGGCCCAGACCCCTCTCCCGGGCACGTGCGTCTTCCGGAGTGCCACGACCCTGCCGCACGGCACCTGGGCCGTCCAGGCTCATCTGACCTTTCAGGGGACCGCCTGGTCGGAGAGCTGCACGATCGGGCCGGTGGAGAACTTCGAGCCGTGTGAGGCACCGGATTGGGTCGGCTTTAGAGCTCCGGGTTTCACCCCAGACGGCCCGGGATGCGTCTTTGTCGTGGGCGACGCCGAACAATGCGGCCCTGACGGCCCCTTGGACGGTCAAGTTGATGCGTTCCCCAATCCGGGCTAGCTGTCCCCCGGCCCGCGTCAAGATCGGTGATCTCCGTGTTCCAGAGGAAGGCGTCCCGCCATCTAAGTAGAGTTTCTCAGATAGTCAGACGAGGGCGATCAGAGAGAATCAACGCTCCCTGCCAGGGGCGAGCAAAAACCGAGCAAACGTCGGGGTTGTAACTTGGCGCAGTCTGGCGTGGTCACGCCAGCACCGGCGTGGGACGCCTCTCGGCAGTGCGCGCAGATCTGCGACTCCTCGACGAGCCGCTCGAAGCGGGACAGCAAGGGACGGGTGGCCCGTCAGGCGCCGCACGGCCTGGAGCCGACCTTCACTCGCTTCCTCGAGGCGAGTCGGCTTCATGCCGTTCGCTCGCCTCCGGATCGCCCTGGTCGTTCCAGTACTGCCAGGTTCCTGTCTCGACGCCGTCTGCGTAGTGCCCGCGGGCTGCCAAGGTGCCGTTCTCGTGATAGCTGGACCAGAGTCCCTGCTCGAGGCCGTGAACGTACTCGCCCTCCGAGGCTATCGTTCCATCTCGATGGTAGGCGACAAAGAGGCCGTGGCGCACCCACTTGGCGCCGTCCGGCGCGAGATAGCGAGCGTAGCGGAATCTGATCTGCCCAGATTCGTATGGAATCTCCGCGACAAACAGCGTCCTGGACTGGCTATCGAACGCCATGGCGTATCACGTTCCCCAACAGAGAGTCGCTCAGCGACGGAACGAGTGGCTCGTCTCAGGTTTCTGGTGGCGTCCCTTCGGGCTCTCGAACTGCCTCCGAATTGAGATAGCGGCGCAGTCGTTCCGGCTCGCCGGCGAGGTCCTTGACGGAGTCATGGATGATCTCCAGTGCAAGAAGACCGCGCCGCGAAGTGATGAATAGCCGTTCCGCCGCCACGAGGTCGCGCCCGAGAATGCCCCGGCAATCTCTGATGATCGTGCCGTGCCAGCGCTCGACCGGGCGTTCGTCGTCCATGGCGGCCTGAGAGCCGAGGTCACCCGTCGAGATTCTCGGCCTTCCAGGTCATGGCCATGTGGATGCGGCTGCGGCCGCTGGGATGGTCGAAGAGGAGCCACTCCTCGAGGGGCCCGGGATCGAGCTTGCGGTACTCGCCCAGCTTGAGGGCCACCTCGGCGGCGCCGTCGGGCTCGCCGGCGGCGTGGAGGGCGAAGAGGTCGGCCTCGGCCTCGTTGGTCCGGATGATGGTGTTCATCACCGGAGTCATGACGAAGAAGTAGGCGGCGAGCAGGACCACGAGCAGCGGCATCCCCGCGAGGTCGCCGATCCCCGACACCGACCACTTCTCGCCCCAGCGAGCCCGCACGCGCTCGAAAGACCAGCGCACGAACGCGAAGGCGCCGACCAGGACGACGCCGAAGGAGACGAGCATCTCGTAGACGTGGTTGAGCACGTAGTGGCCGATCTCGTGCGCCATCACCTCCCTGATCTCGGCCAGCGAGCAGCGCTCGAGCAGGTTGTCGTTGAGCCGGATGGCCATGGTGCCGAGAAAGCCGCTGACGTTGGCGCTCACCCGCGTCGTCTGCCGCGAAGCGTCGAACTGGTAGACGTGGTCCACCTCGATGCCGTTGGCCCGGGCCATGGAGAGGATCGGATCCCTGACGGCCGGGTCCTCGAGCGGCGTGTAGGTGTTGAACAAGGGGTCGACGTAGACCGGGCCGACGAGGAGCATGAACATCAGGAAGACCAGCCCCACGGCGCCGCCCCAGATCCACCAGGTGCGCGGCAGCTTGCGAAAGACGCCGTAGAGCACCATGAAGAACAGCGCCAGGAGAACGGCGCTCACCCCCAGCGCCACCGCCCAGTCGCGCAGCCACTGCGGGAAGGTCTGGGTCGCCAGATCGTACTGGTGCTCGCGAAAGAAGCCCTGATAGACGGTCAGGGGAAAGAACGCGAGCGTCGTCACGAGCACGTACCCGACCGTGTAGAGGGCGGTCTGCAGGGGACGCCGCCGGAAGACCCGCTCCGCGAGATCCCTCATCCTCGCCGACAGCCCGCTTCCCAGCAGCAGCCAGGCCACGCCCACGGTGTAGAGAAAGCCCCAGAGCTGCAGCCAGTAGCCGCCTTCGAAGTAGGCGTCGGAGCGGGCCTTCTCCTCGGGTGACTGCTTCGCCAGATAGGCCTCGACCGCCGCGTCGACGTCGAACGGCACCGACGGAGCAGGCGTAGCGTCCACGGCGGCCTGCACCGCCGGCTCACCTGGCGGCGAGGTCGGCTCCTCCTGGGCGACCAGACCCGAGGCGATCGCCAGAAAGAGAACGGCCGGCAGCAGGCAGAATCGATTCCTCGCTCTCATTGCACTCCCTTTCGAGATCTTCGGATGACACTCTCGGCATCCGTCCGAGTGTACGTGCAGTCGCGCCTGGGCGGCCACTAGCCGAGGCCGCCTTCCCTCTCTCCGACGACGCAGACCGAAGGCCGGAAGTTCCACCTCCGTCGAAGCACCCAGCCGCACGGCCGCCGGTGGAAGGCCGCCGCTCGTCAGACGGCCACCGGCGTCTGCGCCGGAAGCACGCAGCAGAACCGGGCGCCTCCTCGAGGAGGTTCCTCGACCCAGACGCGACCTCCCGCCTTGCTCACCAGGCTCTGAACGATCGCGAGGCCGATCCCGGTACTCCCGGCGTTTCCGCGCCCACCGGTGAAATGCCGGTCGAAGATCTCCTCCCGAATTCCTGCCGGCACGCCAGGACCTTGATCCTCGATCTCCAGAAGCAGGGCTGCGTCGCGCCTACTCGCGCGCACGGTGATCCGCCCGCCTTCGGGCGAGAACTTGATGGCGTTCTCCAACAGCCCGAACACGATGCGCTCGAGCCTGCCCTGTTCGATCGGAAGCGCCGGCAGAGGCGCCGCCTCCTCGACGTCCACGGCGAGCGACCGGCGCTCGAGGAGCGGCGCACAGCGGCCGATGACTCCGCGCACGATGGGCCCGGGCTCCAGTGGCCCGGGCTCCAGTGGCTCGGGCTCCATCGGTCCGGCGACGTCGCTCCGCTCGAGATCCAGCAGGCCGGCGACGAGCCGCTCCAGGCGCTCCGACTCCGTCCGGATGTTGACCAGGAACCGCGCCCGATCCTCGGCCTGCGGTCGGGATTCGGCGAGAATGTCAGCCGCTCCTCGAATCGCAGCCAAGGGCGTACGCAGCTCGTGACTCAGGTTGGTGGCGAACTGCAACGCTCTCTCGGCGCGCTTCTCCATCGCCGGAATGCTGCGATCCAGGGCGCGTGCCAGGTCGCCGATCTCGTCCGGCCGGGAACGTTCCGGTGGCGGCTGCCAGCCCTCCGACTCCACGTCCCGGGCGCGCTTGGCCAGGCTGTCCAGCGGGTCGACGAGAATCCGCTTCAGGTAGACGACGACCGCGCCCAGCACGAGGACACTTGCGCCGAGCGTGAGTGCCAGCTTGAAACGAATCTCGCTCTGAACGGTCTCCATGACCCGGTTCGCCTCGCGTGGCAACTCGCGGGTGAACTCTCGTGAAGTCAGCTCTCCGAGGAAGTACCAACCCGAGATCGGCACGATCATCACGACGAACAGCGCCACCATCAGTCTTCGATTGATGGGGCGCCACGGTCCTGTAGGCAACGTCAAGCCATCCCCCGCACCCGGTAGCCGACGCCGTGCACCGTCTCGATCGGGTCCGCCCGCGGATCCACCGACTGGAACTTCCTGCGGATGCCCTTGACGTGGGAGTCGATGGCGCGATCGGACAGGAAGGTCTCGCCCGAGTAGGCCCTCTCGATGAGCTGCGCCCGCGGAAACACCCGGCGGGGCGAGGAGGCGAGGACCAGGAGGACCTCGAACTCCGTCGGCGTCAGGTGGATCTCCGTTTCGTCGAGGAGCACCCGGTGTTCGGCACGGTCGATCGTGAGGCGACCCATCTCCACTGCACGGGCC
Source organism: Acidobacteriota bacterium (assembly GCA_029862975.1). Classification (GTDB taxonomy): domain Bacteria; phylum Acidobacteriota; class Thermoanaerobaculia; order Multivoradales; family JAHEKO01; genus CALZKB01. Next base: position 7,989 of record JAOTWP010000052.1, on the reverse strand, counting down.
TCCTCGGTCGCGGGGCTGGCTTCTGCTCTCCTGAGAATGCTGCGAACCCTCGCCGCCAGCTCTCGCGGGGAGAACGGCTTGACGACGTAATCGTCGGCGCCGATCTCGAGGCCCAGGACACGGTCGATCTCGCCGTCCCGGCAGGTGAGCATCAGAACAGGAAGTCGAGACGAGTGCCGTAGCTCGCGACAGAATTCGAGACCATCGCCGTCCGGCAGGCCGAGATCGAGGATCAGAAGATCGACGGGCTGCTGCCGAAGGTGCCTCTTTCCTGCCGCGAGCGTTCCGGCGACGTGCACGTCGAAGCCGGCCTCGCGCAGGGCGAAAACCGCGACGTCGGCGACCGCGGGCTCGTCATCGATGAGAAGGATGCTCTTCATGACGGTCCTGGCGAGGCAGCCATCCAAGACGATTGTGGAGAATCTCCTCCGCGGCGATCGCAACGAGCGCGGCCACCGCGTTGATCGCGACGTCACGCAGATCGTAGACCCGATCCGGCAGCACGCCCTGGATGAGCTCGTCGGCCCATCCTGCCATGGCGGCGATGACGAAGGCGCCCAGGTACTGGCGTGGGGGGCTCACATGCCAGGCGAGAGCCCGCCGGGCGAGCACGGCCAGCAGGCCGTACTGCACGAAGTGGACCCTCTCCTCCGGGATCGACAGCCCCAGGATCAACGCACCCGTCATTGCCGCCAGGAGAACGAGTGCGAAGTAGGCGATCCGGTCCGACAGACGCACGTCGAAGACGACATGGTAGACGACCGCGACCGCGGCCAGAAAGTAGAGCAGCGTCACCGCTCCTCCCAGAAGGTGCTGCTGGCGCAATGCGATCACGACGCCCCGCACCACGGGGAGAGAGGCGAACAGCAGGAGGATGTAGCCGGCGAGGAGTGCCCAACTGCGCGCCGGCGACCCGAGCTCCTGCCTCACCGCGGGTGGCGAGCTCATGGCTCGAGGGGCTCGATCCGCATGAGCAGAGTTCCCTGAGTCTCTTGATTCGGTCGCAGTGCTTCGCGAGCCACCCGGTTGTCGGGCTCGAGAGCGAGGGCGGTCCGCAGGGCTGCACGCCCCTCCTCGCGCCTGCCCGACCATTCTAGAGCGAGCCCCCGCAGGATCAGAGCCCCGACTAGGCTTCCATCGAGGGCCAGGGCCTGATCCGCGAACTTCAAGGCTCCTTCCAGGTCGCCGCGCGCCAGGTGACGGCGCCCTTCCGATTCGAGGATCTCGCCGCGCCGCGGATCGTCCGGGAAGCTGGCCAGGAACTGCCGGTCGAGCCGGGCCAGGTCCGCCTTCCTGCCCTCCAGGACCAGCCGGCGGCGGCGGACGAGATCGGCGAGAGGAGAACGCGCCTCGGCGACGAGGCTGTCGATCCGGCTCACGAAGCCCCGATCTTCGGACTCCAGCGCCCTTGCGGCCAGCTCTCGCACGAGCACGTCCTCTTCCAGGTCGGGAGCGGAAGGCAGCCTCTCCAACCAGGAGAGCGCCGCTGCCGCCTCGTCGCCCTCGAGAAGCCTCTTTGCCAGCCTGCGAACCCAGGAATCGGGCAAGCCATCGACGTTCTCCGGGCCTGCCTTGCGCTGGACGACGACGTCGGAGAGCGTCTGGAACGTCGCTTCCTCCGCTTCGCCGATCCGGGCGAGAGACGTCGCCAGCCGTCCCCCCTCGCGCACTCGGCCACAGCGCATCAGGAGGCGAGCTCTGAGATTGACCCAGCGCGGCTCGTAGCTCTCCTCGGGGAACCCCTCCACGAGTCGCAGCGCCTGTTGGTAGGCTCCGCTCTCCTCGTAGACCCGGGCCAGACGAGCGACGATCAGCTGATCGCGCGGATCGAAGCCGTGCGCGCTGCGCAGGATCTCCTCGGCGCGATCGAAGTCTCCGTTGGCGGCCGCTTCCTCGGTCCTGCGCAGACTCTCCGCCCTCCGGCTGTCGGGAGATGCGCACGCGGCGACCACGAGCGCTGAAGACAGAGCGAGGAGAAGCAGCACCCACCTGGGGACCATGGTCATGCCCCCAGCATGCGCAGGACATGCGCGAAGATGTTGCCCTCCAGGTTCCGGAAGAGCTCGAAGCCCAGGGACGGCGACCCGATGAACGGGCGCAGCACCCAGGCCAGCTGGGAGCCCACGCAGCCGAAGACGAGAAGGTAGAGAAACAAGGGCAGCCTCAGGCGATGCCCTGATTCGCCACCGCTCAGCCGAAGATAGCCATTCGTCAAGCGGTGCCAGCCGACCACGCCGCCGATTGCCCCCACCGCCAGAGCGAGGAACTGCGTCAGCGTGTAGTGGCCGGTCGTGCTCACGAGAAAGAACAGGGGTAGCGAGAGCGCGGCCCAGATCATGGCCGTCGTCGACAGTGCCGTCGCCTGAAGGGCTGCCGACTGCACGAAGCTCATCGGCTCCGATGCCTTGACGGCCTGGAACACGTAGAACGCCGGGAAGCAGAGAGCGCCCGTCCCGAGGAGGAGCAAAGGCACCTTGACCGCGGAAACGACCATCTGCGCCGCCGACATCCCGTAGCTGCCCAGAGCGACCCCGAAGACGGCCGCCCCCACCAGAGCCGCCAGCAGGGAGTGGCGGAGCGCCGCGGGCTGATTCGGTGCTTCACGGAGCTGCGCCAGGAGCTCCTTCTCGCTGCAGAGAGCTCCCGAGAGTGGACGGGTCCAAGGCATCGCTGCATCGCTCATGTCGTTCCTCCTTGTCTGACTTCCGGAAGGAACGCTAGCGATGCGATGTGGAGATCGTGAGGAGGGGACCAGGGGATTGCGAGGAGGGATGAGCTCCCTTCCGGCGGTCCCCGCTGGCAGGCTGGACGGCCGAAGCGTCGTCAGGGCTCCCGCGTCCCGTACGCGCGCGGGTGCTCCGGACGGACCGCGGGCGCCAGCCGGTCGGCGAGGCTACTCGCGCGCGGCGACGGCCGCGATTCCGAGGGTCTCGTCGAAGCAGGAGAGCTCGACGGAGCCGTCGGGAACGCGCGAGCAAAGGGCGAGGTAGCAGGCGAGGTGCAGGCTGTCGAGCCCGCGCAGCGAGTGCCGCTCCGCCAGCTCGCCGGCGTGGCGGGCGATGGTGCCGTTGACGTCCATCCGCAGCAGGTGGGGCCAATCGAGGTCGAAGTCCGACTTCACCCGGTCGTGCTCGGCGCGCGTGAGGGACCCTTCCCGGCAGCGCCGGGCGAAGGCGCCGCGCGCCTCCGGGTAGGCGATGACGGACGTGGCCACCGTGGACGCGCTCTCGACCAGGCCGCGGACCGCGGACGATCCGTCTTCTTCGACGTACAGCTTCACGAGGCTGCTGGTGTCGAGGTAGAGGATCACCGGCAGATCACCGCCGGTCCTCGAGGACCGCGTCGGCGACGGAGCCCTCGCGTGGACGTGGCGGCCTGCCCGATCCCACCGGCTTGCCGCCGTTCCAGTTCGCAAGTCCCTGGCTGACCAGGTTCCACGCCGACTGCGCCTCGACGCCTTCGTCGAGAGCCGTGATGGCGGCGACCGGGCGCCCGCGATCGGTGACGACCACGCGCTCGCCGCGGCGCACCCGTTGCAGGTAGTCGCTCAGGTGGTCTCTCAGGTCCTTGACACCGACGGTGGTCACTCGCAACCCCCTCCAAAGTCGCCACCATTCTACCACGGAAGTGGCCACCTCCTGAGCCACCCTGCCGCGCCGCGGCTCGCCGGGCACCTCGACACCCGGCCGTTCGGCGCCGCGCGACCGGGGAGCCGTGAGGTGCAGGAGGCCGTAAGCCGCGCCCTTCCACCCTTGGCGTCCGCCAAGCTGCCTATACTCGTCGCGATGAGCGCGCGACGGAAGCTGACCGCCTCCGACGGCGTCGATCTCGCCTACTGGCTCTGGCGCGCGGCGGGGAGCGACGACCGCCTCCTGGTTCTTCTCCACGGCGCCGCCAGCAACCACACCCGCTGGTCCGAGCTCGTCGAGCACACCTCGCTCGCCCGGTCGTGGAGCATCCTCGCGCCCGACTTGCGGGGCAACGGAAAGTCCATGGTCCGCGGCGGCCAGCGGTGCTCGCTGTGGTCGCGCGATCTCGTCGAGATGCTGGACGCCGAGGGCTTCCCGACCGCCGTCCTCGTCGGTCACAGCCTCGGCGCCCAGATCGCGATGCACATGGCTCACCACCACCCGCAGCGGGTCCGCGGTCTCGTGCTCATCGATCCCGTGTTCCCGCGCGGCGTCCAGGGCAAGCAGCGGCGCCTCGTGCAGCTGCGCTGGCTGGTCCATGCCGTACGCGCCGCGGTCCGCGCCCTCAACGCCCTCGGCCTGCGGCGGCGGGCGATTCCCAATCGCGACATCCGCCGGCTCGACGAGGAGACCCGCGAGGCGCTGCGAGGCGCGGAGTCCTTCGAGGCCATCGCCCGCAGGTACACCTCGCTCCGCCCCATCCTGAGCTCGCTGCCCACGGCCAACTACCTCGGCCAGATGATCGCGACGGTGGCCCCGCTGCCGCCCCTCGGCGAGATCGAGGTTCCGGTCGCCGTGCTCCTTTCGGGCGAGTCGACTCTCGCCGACACCGACGTCAACCGGGAAGAGGCCGCCCGGTTCCCGCGCAGCGAGGTGATCACCCTCCACGCCAATCACTGGCCCCTGACCGAGGCGCCCGACGAGACGCGGGAAGCGATCGAAGGCTGGATCGAGCGGACGTTCGCGTGACGAGGGCCTTGAAGCCTGGATCTCGCCTGGCGCAGACCCGAGGGGAGCGACGCTGAACGGGGCCGCGCTCGGCGCGGTCGACTTCGAGCGAGCGGGCTAGTAGACCGGCATCGAGGGATCGACGGCCTGGCTCCAGCCGACGATCCCGCCGGCGAGGTTCCTGGCCTTGGCGAAGCCCATCCGGTGCAGCAGGTCCACGGCCCGGGCCGAGCGGACGCCGCTGCGGCAGTAGACGACGAGATCGTCGGCCGTGTCCAGCTCGCCCAGCCGGTCGGGGAGCTGCGGCAGCGGGATCAGCCTGGCGCCGGGCAGGGCGCAGATCTCGTACTCCTCCGGCGAGCGGACGTCCAGCAGGGTCGCCGACCGGCCGCTCCCGAGCCAGCTCTCCAGCTCCCGCGCCGACAGGTCGAAGTCCGTCGCCAGCACCTCGGGCTCGCCGAGGCCGCAGAAACCCTGGTAGTCGATGAGCTCGGTCTGGCGCGGATTCTCCGCACAGACCGGGCAGTCCGGGTTCTTGCGCAGCCGCATCTCCCGGAATCGCATCGTCAGGCCGTCGAACAGCAGCAGCCGTCCGATCAGCGGCTCGCCGATGCCCAGGATCAGCTTGATCACCTCGTTGGCCTGCAGGGTCCCGATGATCCCCGGCAGCACTCCCAGCACCCCACCCTCCGCACACGACGGCACGAGGCCGGGCGGCGGCGGCTCGGGAAACAGACACCGGTAGCAGGGACCCTGCGAGCTCTCGAACACCGACACCTGTCCCTCGAAGCGGAAGATCGAGCCGTAGACGTCGGGCTTGCCGAGAAGGACGCAGGCGTCGTTGACGAGATAGCGGGTGGGGAAATTGTCGGTCCCGTCGACGACGACGTCGTAGTCCGCGAGGACCTGCAGGGCGTTCGAGGAGTCGAGACGGAGGTCGTGGGGCACCACCTCGATGTGGGGATTGACCTGCCGCAGGCGGGCGGCGGCGACGCTCGACTTCCTGCGCCCGACGTCGGCGTCGCCGTAGAGCGGCTGGCGGTGGAGGTTCGAGGTCTCGACGCGATCGAAGTCGACGACTCCGAGGGAGCCGACGCCGGCCGCGGCCAGGTAGATCCCCAGCGGTGAGCCCAGGCCGCCGGCACCGACGACGAGGACGCGGGCCGACTTGAGGCGCCGCTGTCCCGCCACGCCCACGTCGGGCATGACGAGGTGGCGGCTGTAGCGCAGGATCTCCTCTCTCGACAGCTCTTCCGGAGCGTCGCCGGGGCGGTCGGTCTCCGTCGCGCTCAGGGTCGGCCTCCGGCGATCGAGCGAATCAGGTGCCGATAGACCATGATTCCGGACCGCATGGCATGCACTCATTAGCACGCGGCGCACACCGCGTCAATTCCGCGAGTCCGGATCCTCACGAGCCGGCCACGGGCTCTCTCGGGCGCCTCGGGAGGCGCCAGGGGCCTTGCCACAGGGCTTGCTGGCGCCGCGCCTGGCTTGACGGCTGGGGCAAATGGCGCTATCGTACGTGCCAGATGGCAAGAACGCGGACGAGCAAGACGACCACCATGCTGCCGACCGTGTTGCGGATCCTGGGCGTGCGGGAGGCGCTCGCGAGAGAGCTGCGCTCGAGCTCCGACCTGCGTGGCCGCATCCTCGAAGGCCTGCCGTACGCGGCCGCCGAATCGGTGATGCTGGAGCTCGACCTCGACAGCGTCGAGATGTCCGAAGCCCTCAACGTGTCGCGCCGGACGCTGAGCCGCCGCAAGGACGAGAAGCGCCTCCATCCCGACGAGTCCGACCGGCTCTACCGCGTGGCCCGCATCGCGGCGCGGGCGGAGGAGGTCTTCGGCGGCAAGGAGAAGGCGGCGGCCTGGCTGCGCCGCGCCAACCGGGCGCTGGGCGGAGATCAGCCCCTGGCGCTGGTGCGGACGGATCTCGGCGCCCTCCAGGTCGAGGAGGTGCTCGGCCGCATCGAGCACGGCGTCGCCAGTTGAGCGCCGCCGCGGTCCCGACCGGCAGCGGGCCGACGACGACGCCGCTCGCCGCCTGGAGGATCTGCAAGCGGCGGCACGCCGAGCTCGACGGCGAAGGCGCGCGGCTCTACGGCGGCCGCTGGAATCGCCCCGGGACCCGCGTCGTCTACACCTCCGGCAGCCTGTCGCTCGCCGCGCTCGAGCACTTCGTCAACCTGGACACGGATCTGGCGCCGGACGACCTGGTCTCGGTGCGGGTGGAGATCCCCGCCGACCTCGGCATGGAGATCGTCCAGCGCCGGAGCCTGCCGGCCGACTGGCGGTCCTACCCCGCTCCGCTGGCCCTGCAGGCTCTCGGCACGGAGTGGGCCGAGCGGCGAGAGACGGCGATCCTGGCGGTTCCCTCCGCGGTCGTCCCCGAGGAGTGGAACTACCTCCTGAACCCGGCCCACGCCGACTTCCCGCAAGTCGCGGCCGGCGACCCCGACCCCTTCTCGTTCGACCCGCGGATGTGGAAGTAGCGCGCGGCCCCGGAGCCGGCGCTTTACAGCTCCTCCAGGGACGTCCATCCCTCCGTTTCGCCGCGTGCGCGGCTGGCGTCGAAGAGCTTCCAGAACCGCCGGTTCTGCGACAGGGCGACGACCTCCAGGTCGGTGTCTTCGGTCACCGGCATCAGGACGGCGCAAGGCCGGCCGTTCTTGGTGATGATCACCGAGCCCTCCTCGGGGAGATCCCGGACGATACGGCTCAGCTTCTCCTTGACCTCTCGGATGTTCTGGATCTTCACAGTACGAACCTTTCTCCGCCGATGATGAGCTCGTTGCCGCGTCTCTTCCCGAGCAGGACCACCTCGACTCGATCTCCGGTGACCCGGTAGAAGGCCCTCAGGTCGCCCACCCGGAGCTCGAAGTCGGCCGCCTCCGAGGGTCTTCGGAGCCGAAACCGCCTGCGGGTCTCCTCGGTGGCGTCCTCCTCTGCAAGGTGCAGGTGGAAGGCATCTCGCAGGGTGCTTCGGTCATGGGCACGCAGTCGCTGAAACTGCCGGACATCGTCCGGCGACAGCACCACCTTGCGCACGAGCCCATTGTAGTCTCAATCCAGACCACAAGCAAGGGCGGGCCCTGGATCACGTTCGGAACTGCGTCCCCGCTTCGAGCGCCCGAGGCTGGCGATGAAGTCGTGGATGGCGGCGAGGTCACTGATCGCCGGCTCGGACCAGGTGAGCCTCACGCCCCGGAAGAAGCGCTTCTTGACCCGCGCAGCAGACGGGAATCGAACCCGCGACCGACGGCTTGGAAGGCCGTCAGTCCCCGGCCAGGCGGTCGAGGCCTTGGGTGGCCAGGTCGCGGATCTCGGGGCTCGGGTCGAGCTCGAGGCAGCGG
>JAOTWP010000179.1 GCA_029862975.1 Acidobacteriota bacterium | reverse complement strand
CAGGCGGCGGGCGACTTCGAAGGCGCGCTCGCCAACCTTGAGCGGGCCTCCGCCGACGGCTCCGCGGAGGCCGATCTGGACCGCGCCGTGCTGCTCGAGCGCGCGGGCCGGCGCGACGAGGCGCTGGAGGCCTTGGCGGCCGGCGCCGCTCGGGAGCCGCAGTCGGCCGAGATCCTGACCCAATGGGCTCTCGCCCTCGGCCGCGCCGGCCGTTTCGCCGAGGCGGCCGCGCGGTTCGACGCGGTGCTGGCGCTGTCGCCGCTGGCCCAGTCGGCTCACGTCGGGCGCGCCATGAGCCATCTTCTGGGCGGCGACGAGCCGGCCGCGCTGGCCGTTCTCGAGGCCAGCCTCGAGGCCCTGCCCGGGGACCCGGGGCTGACGCTCCTCCTGGCGCGGCTGCTGGCCGCGGCGACCTCGGACTCCGTGCGCGACGGCCCGCGGGCGCTCGAGCTCGCCCTCGAGCTGCGGTTGCGCCATCAGGGATTCGAGTACGCCGAGACCCTGGCGATGGCCTTCGCCGAGGTCGGGCGCTTCGAGGAGGCCGCCGGTCTGCAGCGGCAGACCGTCGCCGAACTCGAGCGCGGCGGGCGGTCGCAGGAGGCCGCGCGGGCCGGCCGGCGGCTCGCCCTGTACGCGGCCGGCCGCCCCTGCCGGGCACCGTGGAGGGACCCTTGAGGGGCGCCGCCGGTCTCGCCCTCCTGCTCCTGGCGGCGGCGCTCCCGGCCGCGGGCGGGGTGCGCTTCGCCGAGGTGGCCGCCCCCTGGGGAGTGGATTTCACGCACCATCACGGCGGCGGCGGCGAGTTCTTCATGATCGAGACCATGGGCTCGGGCGTCGCCGTCGTCGACTACGACGGCGACGGCGACCAGGACCTGCTGCTCGTGGACAGCGGCCCGCTGCCGCTCGGCGGCGGCGGCGGGGCGAACGGCTCGCGGCTGTTCCGCAACGACGCGACGCCGGGCGCCGTCCGGTTCGTCGACGTCACCGCTCGCTCCGGCCTGGCGCCCCGTCTCTACGGCATGGGGGTGGCGGCCGCCGACGTCGACGGCGACGAGGACCCGGATCTCTACCTCACCGGCTTCGGCGCCAACGAGCTGTGGCTGAACAGGGGCGACGGCTCGTTCGCCGCGGCGGCCGGCGCGGGAGTGGAGGACCCGCTGTGGGGGATGTCGGCCGCCTTCGCCGACGCCGACGGCGATGGCGATCTCGACCTCTACGTCACCAACTACGTGGATTTCGCCTTCGACGACAACCCGCCGTGCGGCCTCGAGAGCCGCAATCTGCGCTCCTATTGCCACCCCGACGTCTACGACGGCCTGCCCGATCGTTTCTACCGCAACCGCGGGGACGGCACCTTCGAGGAGGCGACGGCCGCCGCCGGCTTCGCGGGCGCCACGGGCAAGGGGCTGGGCGTCCTCTTCGAAGATCTGGACGGCGACCGGGCGCCCGACGTCTACGTGGCCAACGACATGACGGCCAACAACCTCTACCACAACCGCGGCGACGGCACGTTCGCCGACGTCGCGCTCATGGCCGGCGTCGCGTTCAGCGACCGCGGGGAGCCGGAGGCGAGCATGGGCGTCGACAGCGGCGATCTCGACGGCGACGGGCGCCCGGAGATCATGCTGACCCACCTCGATCAGCAGACGAACGCGGTCTACAGCGCCGGCGCGCAGCAGTTCTTCGCCGACCAGCGCTACCTGCGGGGGCTCGCCGAGCCGTCGTTCTACCGCGTCGGCTTCGGTCTCGTCTTCGCGGACTTCGACCAGGACGGCCGGCTGGACATCGCCGTGGCCAACGGGCACATCGTGCACAACATCGACCTGTGGGACCGGGGGACGACCTACCGGCAGCCGAACCAGGTCTTCCACAACACCGGCCGCGCCTTCGCCGAGGCCGCGGACGCCGGTCTCGACGTCGTGCGCGCGAGCCGCGGCATGGCGGCCGGGGACCTCGACGGCGACGGCGACCTCGACCTGGCGATCAACAACTCGAACGAGGCCGTCGAGGTCTACGAGAACACGGGCGCCGCCGGCGACTGGCTGGTCGTCACCGCGGCGCCGGGCGCGCCGGGTCGCGTGGTGGGCACCGAGGCCGAGGTCGAGCGCGGCGGCGCCACGCAGCGCCGGAGAGCGCGTACCGCGAGCTCCTATCTGTCGCAGAACGCCGGCGACCTCCACTTCGGCCTCGGCGCCGGCGCCGGCGAGGCGCGCCTCACGCTGCGCTGGCCGGACGGGGGCTCGCGCCGGCTGACCGCCGTCCCCGCCAACCGGCGGCTGCGGATCGCGCGGTGAGGACGGCGGCGCGCAGCCTGGGGGCGGCGGTGCTGGCCCTGGCTCTCGTCGCGCCGCCGGCCCACGGCGCCTGGTTCCGCGACGTCACGGCGGCCTGGGGACTCGGCTTCCGGCACCACAACGGCAGCTCGGGACGCCGCTACATGCCCGAGACCCTGGGCGGCGGCGTCGTCGTGCTCGACTACGACCTCGACGGCGACTGGGACGTCTTCTTCGCCGACGGCGGCCCGCTGCCGGGCGACCCCGGGACCGCCTCCCGCTCGCAGCTGTGGCGCAACGACGGCGGGGGCCGGTTCGCCGACGTCACCGGGCGCGCCGGCCTCGAGATCGGCGGCTATCTCAATGGCGGCACCGCCGGCGACGTCGACGGCGACGGCGATCCCGACCTCTACCTGACGGCCCTGGGAGCCAACGCGCTGTGGCGCAACCAGGGCGACGGGTCGTTCGTCGACGTCACGGCCGTGGCGGGAGTCGGGGACGAGGGCTGGAGCGCGTCGGCCGCCTTCGCCGACGTGGACCTCGACGGCGACGCCGATCTCTACGTCGCCGACTACGTCGACTTCACGGTCGCGACGCACAAGGAATGTCGCAGCAACGGGATCGAGGGCTACTGCATGCCGGACGCCTACGGCGCCGTCCGCGATCGCTTCTACGTCAACCGCGGCGACGGCACCTTCCGCGACGCGACGGAAGCGGCCGGCCTCGCGACGGCGCGCGCCTTGCCCGGTCTCGGGGTCGCCATCGCCGACCTGACGGACGACGGCCTGCCCGACATCGTCGTCGCCAACGACTCGCAGCCCAACTACCTCTTCCGCAACCGTGGCGACGGCACCTTCGTCGAGACCGGGCTGGTCGCGGGGCTGGCCTACGGCGAAGGGGGCGAGCCGGAGGCCAGCATGGGGATCGCCGTCGGCGACGTCGAGGGGGACGGCGACCAGGACCTGGTGATGACCCACTTCGAGCTCGAGACGAACGCCCTCTACGCCCATCTCGGCGGCGGTCTCTTTCGCGACATGCGCTTCCCGGCCGGCATCGCCGAGGGCTCGTACCCGAGCCTCTCGTTCGGGGTCGTGCTCGCCGACCTCGATCAGGACGGCGACCTCGATCTCGTGACGGCCAACGGCCACATCCAGGACAACGCCGCGCGGATCCACGAGCGCAGCAGCTTCCCGCAGCGCAACCAGCTCTGGGAGAACCTGGGGGCGGGCAAGTTCGAGGAATCCGCGGCGTCGGGCTTCGAGGCGGTCCGGGTGAGCCGCGGGCTGGCGGCCGCCGACCTCGACGGCGACGGCGACCTCGAGCTCGTCTTCGTCAACAACGGCGGCGTGGCCGAAGTCTACGAGGGTCTGGCGGCGGGCGCCTGGATGCAGCTCGACTTCGGCGCGGCGACCCGCGAGGCGGGCGCGGTGGGGATCCGCGTCGATCTCGCCGCCGCGCCCGGCCCGCCGGGTCCCCAGCGGCGCGATCTGGTGGCGGGTGGCTCCTACGGGTCGCGCAGCGCCCCGGCGCTCCACTTCGGGCTGGGCGGGGCGGCGGCGGCGCGCCTCGACGTCCGGCTGCCCGGAGGCGGGCGGCGGACCTACCGCGACGTGCCGGCGCGGCGGCGCTTGCGGCTGCCCTGAGCGTCAGGGAGACTCGTCGAGCTCTTTCAAGTTGGCCGTCGCCCGGGGATCGTCGGGGCGCAGCGCGAGCGCGCGCTCGAGCAGCGAGCGCGCCCCCTCGCGATCGCCCCGGCGCATCAGCAGCACCGCGAGATCGTTCATCGCCGGCGTGTACTCCGGGGACCGGGCTAGCGCCTCGCGCAGGGCGGCCTCCGCCGGCTCGAGCCGCTCGAGGGCCATCAGGATGACGCCGCGGATGTAGTGCGCGTCGGCGCTCGCGTCGGCCGCGGCGACGAGGTCGTCGGCGCGCGCCAGGGCCTCGTCGAGCCGGCTGAGGCCGAGCAGGATGCGCGCCTCGAGCAGGAACGGACGGATGTCGCCCGGGGACAGCACCGCCTCCTGCTGGGCGATGACCAGGGCGTCCGCGAGGCGGTCCTCGGCGATCAGGCGCGTCGCTTCGCGCAGCCGCTCTCCGGTCGGGTCCTCGAGGCTCTTCTCCTGACGCTGATCGCGCACCGAGGTCGGCGCCTCGCCGGCCACGATCTGCTGGAAGCGATCGAGGGCCACCAGGGCCTCGTCGGTACGGCCGAGGGCGGCGAGCGCCTGGCCGAGCTGATGCCAGGTCTGCTTGTCGTCCGGCTCCAGGCGCGTGGCGGCCTCCAGGAACGGCAGGGCGTCGGCCTGACGTCCCTGGGTGACCAGCAGACGCCCGTACTCCAAGACGAGCCCGGGCGGCGTGCCCGCCGGCAGCCGGGCGTCGTCGAGCAGCGGGCGCAGGAGGTCCGCGAACGGCGTCAGGGTGGCGAGCGCCGCCGCGGCGTCGCCGCTCTGGAACTGGGCCCGGCTGAGCTGCAGGGCGACGGAGGGGTCGTCGCCGACCCGTCCGGCGAGCAGCTGCGCCGCTTCGGCCGCCTGGCCGATGGCGACCTTCGCCTCGGCCAGGATGCGCGCCATGTCGAGTTCCATCGCCGCGGGCGCCGAATCGACGAGCGGCTCCAGGAGACCGATCGCCGTCCAGTAGTCGGCCTTCGCCACCAGCGCCTCGGCCCGCAGCAACGCCACCTGCGGGTCCTCCCCGGGCAGCGGCGCGAGCAGGGCCAGCGTGTCGTCGGGCCGCCGCAGGCGAACGGCGCTGAAGGCGGCCACCAGCAGGGCCTGCCGATCGTCGGGGTGGCGCTCCGACCACGGCTTGAGCAGCAGATAGGCGTCGAGGAACCGGCCCGTCTGCGCCAGGACCATGCCGAGCTCGCGCGCCGCCGGGCTCGCCGGCTCCCGGGCGAAGGAGCGCTCCAGGTAGCCGCGCGCGAGCTCGACGTCGCCCTCGCGCTGCGCCGCGCGGCCGGCGTTGTAGAGCACCGCCGGATCGGCGTCGGCGGCGTCCGCGAGCGGCCGCAGGCCGCGCAGGGCGTCGGCGGGACGGTCGACCTCCAGGTAGAGGGCGCCCAGCAGGGCGACGAGCTGCGGCGGGCTGTCGGGACGGATGGCCGCCTCGAGCATCGAGACGGCCTCGGCGTACCGTCCTTCCCCGGCCAGCGCCGTCGCCCGGGCGAAGACCGCGGGCGGGTCGGCGGCCGGGGTCGTCGGACCCTGGGCGGCGGCGGGCGGGCTGGCGGCGAGCGCCGCCAGCCCGAGGAGGAGCCATCTATTCATGAGGATCGCCTCGTCACCTGGTCGTGGCCGGGCAGCGCGCGCCCTGCCGGGTCAGCGGCCCCCCTGGGCCAGGGCGCGCAGCTGGGGATCCTGCGGCCAGCGTTGGCGGGCCTGGGCCAGCAGCGCCCCCGCCGAGCGCGGGTCCTCGAGCTGGCGCAGCACCCGGATCGCCTCGGCGTGAGCCCCGGGAGTCGGGTTGGTCTCCACCATCTCGCGCAGGATGGGGCCGACCTGGGCGGTCTCGCCGATCAGGGCGTAGAGCAGGGCCAGGTGGCTGTAGGGCGGCAGCAGGTCCGGCTGCAGGCGGATCTCGGTACGGAACGCGTCGATCGCCTCGCTGCTCTTGCCCAGGCGGGCGAGGGCGTTGCCGCGAGTGAAGTACAGGCCGCGCAGCACCTGCCGGTCCTTCCGGTCCGCGAACTCGCGCTCGGCCTGGTAGGTGAGCTCCAGCGCCTCGTCGAGGCGGTCCTGCTGCAGGCGGAGCTGGGCCTCCGTCACCAGGGGCCCGACCCGCGTGCCGCGGGTCGCCACGGCGTCGGCGACGTACCCCTCCGCCGCCTCGAGGTCGCCGCGGCGCAGGGCGATCTGGGCCAGGAGGTCGTGGGCCACGGGATGGCTGTCGACCGCCAGCTCGGCGTGCCGCTGGGCCTCGTCGAGCGCCCCGTGCTCGAAGTAGAGCTCGGCGGCGGAGAGCGCGATCTGCGGCGCGCCGTGCGACAAGCGCAGCGCCTCCTGATAGGCCTCGAGCGCGCCGGCGAAATCGCCGCGACCGGCGCGTGCCCGGCCCAGATGCTGCCAGCCGTCCACCAGCTCGGGCTCCTGCTCGACGACGACCCGGAGGGCTTCCGCCGCGCCCGCGAAGTCACGGGCCGCGAGCTGCTCGAGCCCGCGCGTCAGGGCCGCGAGAACCTGCTGCTTGTCCTTCGGATCGGCTCGCGGCCCCGAGGAGTCTCCCTCGAAGCTGCCCCCGAGGTAGCCGAGAGCGGAAAGCTTGGCCGCGACCTCGGG
>JAOTWP010000178.1 GCA_029862975.1 Acidobacteriota bacterium | reverse complement strand
TGGCGTCGGCCTTGGCGTTAGCCAGGAGCGGCCGGGTCGCGACCCTCACCCTCGACCGGCCGCCCCTCAACATCCTGGACCTGGCGGCCCTGGGCGAGCTCCACGAGGCGCTGGCGGCGCTGGAGGCCGACGACTCGCTGCAGGCGCTCGTCCTGCGCGGCGGCGAGCGGGCGTTCTCGGCCGGCGTCTCGGTCCAGGACCACACCCCGGACCGGATCGACGCGATGCTCGAGTCCTTCCACGCCGGCCTGGCGATCCTCTACGACTTCCCGGCGCCGACGGTCGCGGTCATCCGCGGCCACTGCCTCGGCGGCGGCATGGAGCTGGCGGCCGCCTGCGACCTGCGCCTGTGCACGGCCGGCAGCAGGTTCGGGCAGCCCGAGATCGAGCTCGGCTGCTACCCGCCCTGGGCCGCCGCGAGCTATCCCGAGCTCCTGGGCCCGGCCGTGGCGGCCGAGCTGCTCCTGACCGGCCGCATCTTCGACGCGGCCGAGGCCGAGCGCCTCGGCTTCGTGCAGCGGGCCGTGCCGGAGCCGGAGCTGGACGCGGCCGTGGCCGATCTCGTCGGCCGCATCACCGGCCACAGCGCCGCCGTCACCCGGCTCACCGTCCGGGCGCTGCGCGCCGGCCGCGGTACCGGCTTCGCGGCGGCGCTCGCCGAGAGCGAGCGGATCTACAAGGAAGAGCTGACTCGAACCCACGACATGCGCGAGGGGTTGACGGCCTTTCTCGAGAAGCGCAAGCCCGAGTGGTCCCATCGATAGCCTAGGAGAGACCCCATGTCCGAAGTCCTGCTGGTCGAGCGCGACGGCCGCGTCGCGATTCTCACCATCAACCGCCCCGACAAGCTCAACGCCCTCAACGGCGAGGTGCGAGACGCCCTCGTCGCGACCCTCGACGAGCTCGCCTGTGACGACGGCGTCGGCGTCGTCGTCGTCACGGGCGCCGGCGAGAAGGCGTTCGTCGCCGGCGCCGACATCGCCGAGTTCGAGGGCCGGTCGCCCTTCGACCAGCGCCACGCGATGCGCAGCCCGCGGATCTTCGACGCCATGGCGACGTTCGGCAAGCCGGTGATCGCGATGATCAACGGGTTCTGCCTCGGCGGCGGCTGCGAGCTGGCCATGTCGTGCGACATCCGCGTGGCCTCGGAGACCGCCCGCTTCGGGCAGCCCGAGATCAACCTCGGCCTCATCCCCGGCGGCGGCGGCACCCAGCGCATGCCGCGGCTGGTGGGCGTCGGGCAGACGCTGCGCCTCGTCCTGTCGGGCGAGATGATCTCCGCCGCCGAGGCCCGCGCGATCGGTCTGGTGGAGCTCGTCTACGCGCCCGGAGAGCTGCGCGCGGAAACCTTGAAGCTGGCCGCGAAGATCGCCGCCAAGAGCCCGCTGACCCTGCGCATCGCCAAGGAGGCCGCCCGCGCCGCCGAGCGCCTGCCGCTCGAGGACGGCATCGCCTACGAGCGCGACCTCTTCTGCCTGGCCTTCTCCACCGAGGACAAGGCCGAGGGCGTCAAGGCGTTCCTCGAGAAGCGCCCGGCCGAGTGGAAGGGCCGCTAGCGCCCCCTGGCGGCCGGCAGGTCCCGGCCGGGGCCGGCCGGGCCGCGGAGCCGCGCGGGGCAGCCTAACCGGGCGCCGCGAGCGGCGGGCGCGAGAACGCGGACCAGGCGAAGCCGGCCAGGGTCGCCAGGACGAGGACGGCGGGGACGACGGCGACCGCGAGGCGGGCGCCGGCCAGGAGCGCGGCCGCCAGCCCGACCCCGTAGAGCGCCGCCGGCAGGAGGGCGACGAGCGCCGGCCAGCGGGCGCGCGGCCGCCAGGCGGCGACGACGGCCGGCAGCGCCGCCAGGACGACGACGAAGACCGGCGCCACGAGCGCCGCCGCGAGGAAGAGCCAGCGCCCCCCGCGCGCCGGGCCCCGCGGCCGCCGGCGCCCGCTCCAGAAGAGCAGCAGCCAGAGGGCGAGGCAGAGCCAGTAGAGGTCGCGCCGCAGCCACACCCGGCCCGCCGCGACGAGGAACTCGTCCTCGAAGACGGGCGCGCCGTCGAGGCCGTCGAGGCGGCGGGCGACGGCCGCCAGCACCCGGCTGGCCTCGCTCGGCGCGGCTTGCCCGCCGGGTTCCCCGGCCGATCGCGCGGCCGCCGCCGGCGCCCGGGGCAGGCGCAGCACGACCGCCGGCAGGCCCCTCGCCAGCGCCTGGTCCGCGGGCCCGGGCGGCAGGCGGCGCGTGGATCGGGCGACGAGCTGACCGATCCAGGATGAGCGCCGATCGACCACCCGGGCCCGCGCCCCCACGGCCGCGGCGGCGCGGAGGACCGCGTGCACCAGCCAGCCGGGCGAGACGCGCCCCTCCGCGTGGGCGAGCTCGACGGCCGGAAGGGACGGGTCGTCGCCCGCGTCGAGGCGCACTTCGAGCAGCGCGAGGGCCGTCGTCAGGTCCGCCTCGTCGACCGCCGCCGCCGAGCTCGAGAACCGCAGCCCGTGACGCTGGGGCGTGCGCGCCAGCTCGCGGGCGAGCGCGCGAATCAGATCGTTGCGCGCCTCGCTCGGAGCCGCGACCGACAGCCAGACCTCGAGGACCGGATCCTCTGCGCCGGTCTCCTGCAGGGAAGCCGCCGCGAGTCCGCACCCGGCCACCAGGAGGGCGCAGCAGGCGCAGACCGCCCGGCCGACCGGTCGCCGCCGGCGGCTCACGGCAGGCCGTACTTCCGGCGCTTCTCCCAGAGCGTCTTGCGGCTGATCCCCAGGACCTCCGCCGCGCGCCCCTGGCGTCCGCGGGTGTAGGCCAGCGCCGCCTCGATCTGCCGCTTCTCCACCGCGGCCAGCGCCTCCGGCCGGGGCCTGCCGTCGGCCGGCGGCCGGGGATCGAGCGGCGCCTCGCCCGCCCTCTCGATCAGCGCGCGCTCCAGCACGTTGCGGACCTGGCGCAGGTTGCCGGGCCACGAGTAGTCGAGCATCCAGCCGCGAGCCCGCTCCGTGAGCGCGAGGCCGGGTCGCCCCGTCCGCACCGCCAGGTCGGCCAGGAAGTAGTCGAGCGTCGCCGGCAGGTCCTCCTTGCGGCGCTCGAGAGGGGGCAGGCTGAAGGTCAGCACTTCGAGGCGGTAGAAGAGGTCCGCGCGAAAAGCCCCCCGCCGGACCCGCTCGCCGAGATCGGCCGCGCCGATGCCGACGAACCGCACGTCGGCGCTCCGATCCGCGCCCCCGAGGGGCGCGAAGCGGCGCTCGGCCAGGAGCCGCAGCAGCTTGGGCTGGCCGCCGAGCGGCACCTCCTCGATGCGATCGAGGACCAGCGTCCCGCCCGCGGCGCTCGCCACCCGCCCGGCCGACGCTCGCTCGGCGCCGGTGAACGCGCCCGCCTCGAAGCCGAAGAGCTCGCTTTCGAAAAGCGTCGCCGGGAGCGCCGCGATGTCGACCTCGACGAGGGCGCCCGCGGCGCGCGGGCTCGCGGCGTGCAGCGCCCGGGCCAGGGTGCTGCGGCCGCTGCCCCCCGGGCCGAGGATGAGCACCGGCGCCTCGGAGCGCGCCGCCCGCTCGACCTGCCGGAACAGCGGCCGCAGGCTCGGAGCCGCGGGAAAGAGGCTCTCGAGAGCGGCCGTCCCGCTCACCCGCGCAGTTCGGCCGTCACGTCGGGGGCGTCGGCCCAGAGGCGTTCGAGCCCGTAGTAGCCGCGGGTCTCGGGGTCGAAGACGTGGATCACGAGATCGCCGTAGTCCATCAGCACCCAGCGCCCCACCCGCTCGCCTTCGATGTGCAGCGGCCGGACGCCCCGCTCCCGCAGGGCGCGGCGGATGCCCTCGGCGATGGCCCCGACCTGCCGCGTCGTGCGCCCGGAGCAGACCATGAAGAAGTCGGTGAAATCGCTGACCTCCTCCAGGCGCAGCACCTTGAGGTCGAGGGCCTTGCGGTCGTCGGCGGCGGCGACGACGTCGCGGAGCCGCTCTCGGATGTCGGGAGGGCTGCTGGTCGTCGTCGGGGTCATGGATAGAGGCTGTACTTGCGGATGTACTGTACCACCGGTTCCGGCAGCCAGCCGCCGGGCAGACGCTCCCCGGCGGCGACCCGGCGGCGGATCTCCGTCGCCGAGATCTCGAGCGGCCGGTTCTCGATCCAGTTGACGTCGCCGCCGTCGATCGCCGCGCGCAGCTCGGGCGAAGCCGATCCGGAGACCCTCTCGCGGCTCCACCCCGGGCGGCGCAGCACGCCGACGCGGGCCAGGGGGAACAGATCCCGCCAGCGCCGCCAGCTCTCGATGGCGGCGAGCGAATCCGAGCCCAGCAGCAGATGGAGCTGGGCCTCGGGGAACCTCGCCGCGAACCCCTCGAGGGTCTCGACGGTGTAGGCGGGCCGCTCGACCAGCTCGAAATCCGAGACCTGCAGCCGGTCGTGATCGAGCAGCGCCAGCTCGACCATCACGAAGCGATGCAGCGGCGACGCGAACGGACCCTCCGCCTTGTGCGGCGGCCGCGCCGTCGGCAGGTAGAGGACGCGGTCGAGCTGCAGCCGCTCCACGGCCTTGAGGACCGGCCGCACGTGGCCGTAGTGGATGGGGTCGAAGCTGCCGCCGTAGAGGCCGAGCCGCATCATCCGGCGCGCGCTCCCAGCAGACCGGCGAGCCTCCCGACCAGCCGGTCGACCCCCTCGCCGGTGACCGAGCTGATCTCCAGGCGCTCCAAGCCGCGCTGCTCGGCGGCCCGCGCGAGCTCCGCCCGGCGCTCGGGGGTGGCCGCGTCGAGCTTCGTGCCGACCAAGAGCCTGGGCCGCTGCGTCAGCTCGGCGCTGAACCGCGCGAGCTCGCGCTCGACGGTCGCGATCTCCTCGCCGGCGCTGCCTTCCGCCGCCAGGTCGACGAGGTGCAGCAGGACCCGGCAGCGCTCCACGTGGCGCAGGAAGCGATGGCCCAGGCCGGCCCCCTCCGAGGCCCCGGCGATGAGACCGGGGAGATCGGCGATGACGAACGGATCGCCGTCCGGGCCCGGAGTGACGACGCCGAGCTGCGGCACGAGTGTCGTGAACGGGTAGTCCGCGATCTTCGGCCGCGCGGCCGAGACCACGCTGATCAGCGTCGACTTGCCGGCGTTGGGCAGGCCGACGACGCCGACGTCGGCCAGCAGCTTGAGCTCGAGCCGCAGGCTGCGGACCTCGCCCTCGCCGCCGGGGTCGGCGCGCCGCGGCGCCTGGTTGGTCGCCGTCGCGAAGCGGGCGTTGCCGCGGCCGCCGCGGCCGCCGCGCACGACGAGCAGCGGCTCCTCGTCCAGGATCTCGCCGAGCCACTCGCCGGACTCGGCGTCGCGCACGGCGGTGCCGAGCGGCACGGCGACGAAGAAGTCCTCGCCGCTGCGGCCCGTGCGGTTCGAGCCCTCGCCGTGACGCCCGCGCTCGGCCCGGTAGTGGGCCTGGAACCGGAGATGCTGCAGGGTGCCCAGCTGGGCGTCGCCGCGCAGGTAGAGCGAGCCGCCGTCGCCGCCGTCGCCGCCCGCGGGGCCTCCGCGCGGCACGAACTTCTCGCGCCGGAACGCGACGCAGCCGTTGCCGCCACGCCCCGCCTCGACGTGGATGACGGCTTCGTCGACGAAGTTCAATGCCGGGCCCGGCGGGTCGAGCGGGCGCGGCCGGTCAGTCGGCGGCGAGGACGTTGACGAACTTGCCCAGCCGCCCACGGTCGCGAAACTCGACGACCCCGTCGGCCGTGGCGAACAGGGTGTCGTCCTTGCCCCGGCGAACGTTGGCGCCGGGGAAGAACTTCGTCCCCCGCTGCCGCACGATGATCGTGCCGCCGGTCACCGTCTGGCCGCCGAAGCGCTTCACCCCGAGGTTCTGGGGGTTCGAGTCCCGACCGTTGCGGCTGGAGCCTTGTCCCTTCTTGTGAGCCATCTGCCAACCCTCCGCGGCTAGGCCTCGATCCGATCGATCCGGACCCGCAGGAGGTCCTGGCGATGGCCGTTGAGCCGCTTGTAGCCCTTGCGACGCTTCTTCTTGAAGACCCGGATCTTGGGTCCGCGGACCGGCTCCACCAGCCGCCCGGTCACCTGCGCGCCCGCGACGGTCGGCTGGCCCACGCGGGGGGTGTCACCGCCGATCATCAGGACCCGGTCGAACGTGATCGCGTCGGAGCCCTCGCCGGCCCCTGCGATCCGCTCGACGTCGATGACGTCACCCTGCTCGACGCGGTATTGCTTACCGCCGGTCTCGATCACTGCATACATTGGGAGCAAACCTCCTACGACTGCGCTGGGCGCGCAAGAAGAGGAAAGCTAGCACGGCCTCGACACCCGGTCAACGTCCGCAACGACGGCGGCCGGACCGAAGCGCTCATCGTTGCCGGCCGGGCGGGCCAGCGCACGTCGGCAGTCTCTCCGATAGAATAGTCGCCGGTCGCGGCCGCATGCCGCGCCGTTCCGGTGCCCCGCTGATGCCTCGTCAAAGCCTCTCGGCCCCCGAGTACCTCATCTGTTGCGACTGCGAGACGCCGTGCTACGTCTTCGAGTGGAGCGAGGGCGAAGTGAGCGAGGCCGTGTGCGAGGTCTGCGGCAATGACGACGCTCCCACCTTTCTGACCGAGGAGCAGTTCGAGGCC
>JAOTWP010000051.1 GCA_029862975.1 Acidobacteriota bacterium | reverse complement strand
GGCGACCTTCAAGTTCGTCGTCCGCCGGGTGGCGCAGGACCACGGCCTGCACGCCACCTTCATGCCGAAGCCGATCTTCGGCGTCAACGGCTCCGGGATGCACGTCAACCAGAGCCTCCTCAAGGGATCGAAGAACGCCTTCTACGACCCCAAGGCGCCGTGGCAGCTCTCCAAGGTGGCGCTCTCCTACGTGGCAGGCATCCTCGATCACGCCAAGGCCTTCGTGGCGGTCACCAATCCGCTCGTCAACTCCTACAAGCGGCTGGTGCCGGGCTACGAGGCGCCGACCAACATCGCCTGGTCGGAAAAGAACCGCAGCCCGCTCGTCCGCATCCCGGCGAAGCGCGGCATGTCGACGCGCTGCGAGGTGCGGGTGCCGGATCCCGCCTGCAACCCCTACCTCGCGTTCACGGTGATGCTCGCCGCCGGCCTCGACGGCATCGACCGCAAGCTCGACGCCGGCGAGCCCGTCAACAAGAACATCTTCGGCATGAGCCAGCGCGAGAAGCGGCGCTTGAAGATCGACGAGCTGCCGCCGGACCTCTCGTCGGCCCTCGACAACCTAGAGAAGGACCGCCTCCTGCGCGCGGCGCTGGGCGAGCACATCTGCCAGCACTTCCTCCGCGCCAAGCGGCAGGAATGGCACGAGTACCTCTCCCACGTGCACCCCTGGGAGCGCGACCGCTACCTGCATCAGCATTAGCTCGGCTCCCGCCAAAGACTGCCAAGCGCCCGTTACGGCTCCTTTCCCGCACGGGTGGAAGCGTCAGACGGCTCGGTAGCGATCCTGCGCGCGCGTGACCTCCAGAGAGTCTCCTGCAACAGGGCATGTTATCATCGAACAATGATCACTGCCTAGGAATCGATTCCGAATGACAAGTTGATCTGTTGCCGATCGGGGGTAGTCGTGAGCGATGTCGTGCAGACTCGACAACACGTGCTGGTGCTGGGCGATTGGTTCGTCGATGATCATTGGGTTGTAGGGGATGATCGCTCCACGACCTCCAGCAGAATCGGTCGCCGCCATCTTTCGTCCCTGCAAGATGTCCACAGCGCGACGGAGTCACTGTGTGGTGCCGGGCGCACGGCGGCGGTGCTCCATGGCGCCGGGTTTGACCTGACAGGAGTTGGTGTCTGCTCGCCGAGAGACGAAGAGGTGCTCCTGGAGCTGCTCAACCCCCGGGGTGTGGCCGAGCGCAATCCGCATACTCTCAGAAGGTGGACGGACTTCCCGAGCGGCGAGTCCGGAGCGAGGGGATCCGCCACAGCTAGATTCGTCAACCTGGGGACGCCTGATTGCGGCACTTGGCGAGCTATCCGCTTCTACGAAGTAATCGATGATCGTATCGAGCTCACGCAGCGGGTCGACTGGGAGACTGAGCTCCCTGGAAGGCTCGAGACCGAGAAGCTCGCGGCGATCCTGGAGGATCGCTTCGACGCCGTGGTGATCAAGGACCTGGGCAAGGGGCTCCTTGATTCTGTTGTGCTAGGAATGGTCGCCGCCGCTCTGCGCGACGTTCCTTGGTTTGTCTCAACCAAGGTGTGGCGTCCTCATTGGAGGACCCTGCTGACAGGTGTCGATCTCCGGCTACTGCTGATTCCGGACATGGCAGCTCGAGCCGCTCTCGGAGACCGACTCGACCACAAGAGCGACGTCGACCGACGCTTGGCATCATGGATGGTGGGGAGGGTGACGCCATCGAAGGGTGCGCTTGCAATGGTCGACAACCGGTTGCTTCGGTGGCTATCTCCGGACGAAGATGTCCAAGTAGAGCCGACGATTGTGGTGGTCGTGCCCGACGACCAGACCGTTCTCGCTTTTCACCAAGACGGATCGGCCTGCCTATTCGTCGACGAGAACACGCGAGAGACTGTCCCCTTGCCTTTGGCGAGCGTTCTTCTCGGATCCCTCACGGCCCGTCTTCTTGGTCGTCAGTCGAGCGGTTTCGATGAGAGCATCCGTGGGGCTGTGGGCTTCGTTCATCGTTGGCGGGAGTTCGAGATAGGCCGAATTACCCATCATTCGGCGTGGAAGCCGAGCGAGGAGCCGAAGGATGATCTGGCCAGCGCTACCGACCGCCTTCTCGGGGAGCGTAGCTTCAATTGGCCCGAGGCTCAGACTCAGTGGGTAGAGTCGTTCAACACGTCGCGACGAGGCGTCGTGATGCGCAATGGAGAGCATCGGCTGGAGCTTTGGAGGAGCATGACCGAGCTCGACGGGTATGTTTGCATTGTGCGAACGAAGCGGAGCGCGGTTGCCCGGCTAGTCGACATGGTGCGGTCGTTCGACGGTTACCAAGCACGATCGCAGGAGAGCTGTCTGATCAAGGCGAGCTCTGGGGCCGGAAAAACTCATCTTGTGAAGTGCTTGGCTCGCGTAGGTGGTTTTCGAGTATTGGAATTCAATCTGACGCAGCTCTTGGAGCCCCGCGACATTGTAGAGTGCTTTGAAAGAATATCAACGGCGCAGGCCGATATACCGGACAACCGACTCCTGGTTTTCTTCGACGAGATCAACGCTCCAATTGGCGGGAGGGCCTACTATGGCTCTTTTCTGACGGTCCTTGAGCAGGGCGTCTACCAGGTGTCTGGCAAAGCGTTTCACCTCAGACCAGCCCTGTGGCTGTTTGCCGGTACGGAGTTTGACGAGAGTAACGCAGCCTCGAAGGCTCCGGATTTCAAGTCTCGTCTAACCCGAGGAGTCGTTGATCTGCAACCACAACAAACCGATCCCGAAGGAGGGGCGGAAGCCCTCGAGCGCGTGTACCTTGGGGCACTTCTACTCAAGCAGTGCTTCCGTGAGATCGAGTGGATCAACGAAGACGTGCTTGATGTGTTCAAGAGACTGCCCGCCACGATCTCCGCACGCAAGCTCCGGGAGTTTGCCAGAAAATTCAGCGATGTCCGTCGCCGGACGGTCGACGCCGACTGCGTGCCATGGCGGTGGATCGAAGAGAACGCCGGGAACGAAGTACGGAAGCAGGACTGGGAGGACGTCTGGAGAAACAGGGAGGGCGGCGTGCCCAAGGTCCGGCTACTGCTGAGAGACGAATGAGGCGCGACGCCGCGGCACGTGCCGACCGCGGCAAGAAACCTCCCTCACAAGGGAACGAGGGATAACGCAGCGGGTGCGTATCGATCACCTTGATCGGACAGGGTGACCGATCAGGCTTCAAGGGATGGTCCCAGACCAGGCCGAGGTGTCGCCGCTCTCGAAGCCGTCGGCGAAGATCTCGGAGCCGCCGATGCGGGTGTAGTAGACGTCCTGCTCGTTGTTGAAGGTGGCGGCCCAGGCGAGATGGGCGGCGTCGTTGTAGGAGACCATGTGGTAGTAGTCGCCGAGCTTGTTCTGCTGCGGGTAGCCGACCGAGGGATCGAACGGCGGTGAGAGGGCGACGTTGGGCTTCCAGGTGACGCCGCCGTCGGTGGAGTAGCTGTAGAAGAGCTCCGAGACGAAGCCGCCGCTGTTGCGGGTGTCGTTCCAGATGACGTCGATGCGGCCGTTGGGGGCCACGGACATGGTCGCGAACCATTGCCAGCTGCTCGTGCTCGCGTCGTCGTTGACGCGGACGGGGGCGCTCCAGGTCGAGCCACCGTCGGTCGAGCGGCTGAAGTGGACGTCGAGCGGGTCGAGGCCGGGAGGGTCGACCGAGGCCAGGGCGTAGAGGTCGCCGTTGGCCGGATTCGTGGCGATCCAGGCCTGGCCCGAGAGGCCGCCGGGGTTGGGGCCGCCCCCGAAGGCGACGAGATTGCCGCCCAGGTCGACGCTGGTCACGGCGTCGAAGACGACGGCCTGGCCCTCGTCCTGGGCGTTGCTCGAGCGCAGGACCGAGATGCCGACGTTGCCGGTGCCGATGAGGTAGAGGTTGCCGTCGGTTGCGACGTCGAGGGTGCCCCAGCGGATGTCGTTGGGGGTGAAGATCTCGGGATCCCAGTTGAAGCCGCCGTCCGTGGAGCGGTTGAAGTTGCCGGTGGCGCCCGGGCAGCCGAAGGAGCTCGTCCAGAAGGCGTAGGCGTGGCCGTCGCCGATGCCGCCGGAGCGGTCGAGGGTGAACCAGGCCTTGTCGCCGCCGCAGGCGTAGAACGGCGCGCTCCAGGTCATGCCGCCGTCGGTCGAGCGGAACATGTCGTTGACGAAGCCGCCGCCGGGCGTGCCGAGGCTGTAGTAGTAGAAGACGCCCTGGTTGTCGACCCCCACCACCGGATCGGAGCGGAAGATGCCGGGCTCGAGGACGCCCGGAAACGTCCACGAGGCGCCGCCGTCGGCCGACCATCCCCAGCCTGCCTGGCGGAAGTTGCTGCTGACGGTGTCGAACTGCCGCCAGCCGATGACCATGCGCGACGGGTCGGCCGGATCGACGGCGATCGACGGCTCGTTGGCCGCGTCGCCCACGATGTTGTTGCCGAGCGCGTCGACGTTCACCTGCACCGTCGTGAACGGCCCGCGGGTGACGACCCGGCCGGGCGTGCGCGGCAGCGCTGCGCGATCGACGGCGACGAACGGATCGTCGAGCTTTTCCAACGGCTCCTGCGCCAGGGGCGAAGGACCAGCATCGTCGGCGGTGGCAAGACCTAGAGCGAGGCCGAAGGCGAGTGCCAGGGCGAGGGCGAGACCGGGAATGAGGGCGAGGGTCTTCGAGTGAGCGCGCATGGCCCGAAACTATCAGGATGCCGGCCCTTCCTGCCGCCCGACACGGCGCTCGGACGGCTCGGCTCGTGGGTCCAGGAACCCCGGACCTCGCAACGGAGCGAACGACTAGACGACGATGTTCACTAGCCGCCCCGGGACGACGATCACCTTGCGGGGCTCCTTGCCCTCGAGGTGGCGCTGCACGCGGTCGGAGGCGAGGGCGAGCTTCTCGAGCTCTTCGCGGGGGGCTTCGCGGGGCGCGGTGAGCTCGTCGCGCTTCTTGCCGTTGACCTGGACGACGAGGGTGATCGTGTCGTCGACGCAGAGCGCTTCGTCGTGCTCGGGCCAGGTCGCGTGGGCGATGAGGCCTTCCATGCCGAGGCGGCTCCACAGCTCCTCGCAGAGGTGCGGCGCGTAGGGGGAGAGCACCCGCAGGAACGCCGCGGCGGTCTCCTTGGGGAGGGTCGCGGCCTGGGTCGCTTCGTTGACGAAGATCATCATCTGCGCGACGGCGGTGTTCATCTGCAGGGCCTCGGTGTCGTCCCGGACCTTCTTGATCGTCCGGTGCAGGGCCTTCTCGAGCGCCGGCTCGCTGGCGGCCGGCGCGTCCGTGAGGCGGGCCGAGAGCTCGCCTTCGTGCTCGTCGACGATCAGCCGCCAGGTGCGCTGCAGGAAGCGGTAGACGCCCTCGACCCCCGTCGTCTGCCACGGCTTCTGCTGTTCGAGCGGTCCCATGAAGAGCTCGTAAAGGCGGATGGCGTCGGCGCCGTACTCGCCGATCACGTCGTCCGGGTTGACGACGTTGAGCTTCGACTTCGACATCTTCTCGACTTGCGTCGTCAGCTCCACGTCGCCGGCGAAGTGGCCGCCGTCCCGCGCGGTGACCTGGTCCGGGTGGTAGAACCGGCCCTGGGCGTCCTGGTAGGAGAAGGCGAGGATCATGCCCTGGTTGAAGAGCCTCGGGAACGGCTCGACGGTCGACACCAGGCCGCAGTCGTAGAGCACCTTGTGCCAGAAGCGCGCGTAGAGCAGATGCAGCACGGCGTGCTCGACGCCGCCGATGTAGAGATCGACCGGCATCCAGTACTTCTCGGCCTCGGGCGCGAACGGCAGGCTCTCGTTGTGCGGGTCGAGATAGCGCAGGTAGTACCAGCAGGAGCCGGCCCACTGCGGCATCGTGTTCGTCTCGCGGGTGGCCCGGCGGCCGTCGGGCAGGGTGACCGCGAGCCAGTCGGAGCCGGCGCGGGCTAGCGGCGGCCGGCCGTCGGCGGTGGGCCGGTACTCGTCGACGGGCGGCAGCTCGACGGGCAGGTCGTCGTAGCCGAGGGGGACGACCTCGCCGTCCTCGGCGTGGACGACCGGGAACGGCTCCCCCCAGTAGCGCTGGCGGGAGAAGAGCCAGTCGCGCAGCCGGTACTCGACGCGGCCCGCGCCGGCGCCGTGCTCCTCGAGCCAGGCGATCATCTTCGCCTTGGCCGCGGCGATCTCGAGCCCGTCCAGGAAGTCGCTGTGGATGGCCGGGCCCTCGCCCAGGTAGGCCTTGCCGGCCCAGTCCTCCGGCGGCTGGACGGTGCGCACGATCGGCAGGTCGTGGATCTCCGCGAACTCCCAGTCGCGGTCGTCCTGGCCCGGCACGGCCATGATGGCGCCGGTGCCGTAGGTCATGAGCACGTAGTCGGCCACCCAGATCGGCAGCCGGGCGCCGGTCACCGGATGCAGGGCGTCGGCGCCGGTGTAGACGCCCGTCTTCTCCTTGGCCAGGTCGGTGCGCTGAAGCTCGGTCTTGGCCGCCGAGTCCGCGACGTAGGCCTCGACGGCGGGGCGGCGGGCGGCGGTGGTGATCTCGGCCACCAGGGGGTGCTCGGGCGAGAGCACGCAGTAGGTGCAGCCGAAAAGCGTGTCCGGGCGGGTGGTGAAGACCTCGAACGCCGCGTCCGTCCCGGCGACCCGGAACTCGATCGCGGCGCCCTCGGAGCGCCCGATCCAGTTGCGCTGCATCTCCTTGACGTGCTCCGGCCAGTCGACGAGCTCGAGGTCGTCCAGCAGGCGCTCGGCGTAGGCCGTGATCCGGAGCATCCACTGGCGCATGTCGCGGCGCTCCACGGGATCGCCCGTCTCGACGTACTTGCCGTCCTTGACCTCCTCGTTGGCGAGCACCGTGCCCAGGGCCGGGCACCAGTTGACCGGAACCTCGGCCATGTAGGCCAGCCCCCGCTCGTGGAGCTTCAAGAAGATCCACTGCGTCCAGCGGTAGTAGTCGACCACCGAGGTGTCGACCTCGCGGTCCCAGTCGTAGCTGAAGCCGAGGCGCTGGATCTGGCCCCGGAAGTTGTCGACGTTGCGGCGCGTGATCTCCGCCGGGTGCTTGCCCTCGCGCACCGCCGAGCGCTCGGCCGGCAGGCCGAAGGCGTCCCAGCCCATCGGGTGCAGGACGTTGTAGCCCTGCATCCGCTTCATCCGGGCGATGACGTCGGTCGCCGTGTAGCCCTCGGAGTGGCCGACGTGCAGGCCGGACCCCGAAGGGTAGGGGAACATGTCGAGGACGTAGAACTTCGGCCGGGCCGCCAGCTCGGCGGGATCCGAGGGCGTCCGGAACGCCTGGCGCTCCTCCCACACGGCCTGCCACTTGGGCTCGATGGCTTGCGGGTCGTAGACGGTCTTGGCCATGCGCGTGCTTCGCGAAAGAAAAAGCCCCGCCGGGGGGCGAGGCTTCGACTCCGGGATCGGTCGTCGCCTCGCTAGGTGCTCGTCTCCAGCAGGAGGGAGAAGGTCCTCGACATGGCCTCGAAGCCTAGCCGGGAAGCGGAACCATCGCAACAGCGCCGGATCGCCGGAGGCGCTTAGACGCTGGAGAACCGGCCGGGGCGGGAGACGGCCTACCGACCGGCGTCGTGGGTGAGGAGGGCACCGCTCCAGTCCAGGATGTTCCGGTCCGCGGTGACGAGCCGGTGTCCGCCGAGTGCGGTGGCGACGATCAGCCGGTCGGCGGGATCGCCGTAGAGGCGGTCGAGACGCGCGGCGCGGATGCCGATCTCGCCATCGACCGGGATCTCGAGCAGGCCGCGGTCGCGGAGGTCGCCGCGCCAGCTCGCGGGCTCCTGGTGCAGGCGCAGGCGCCCCTTGGATCTCGCCCGACGGCCGCGGGCTCGGTGATCGAGGCCTCCCCTTGCCGCCGGCGTCGCGATTCGGCCATCATCCGAGGTCATGACGATCAGCGTCTTCGATCTCTTCACCGTCGGCGTCGGTCCCTCGAGCTCGCACACGGTCGGTCCCATGCGGGCCGCGAAGCGGTTCGTCAACGGGCTGGCTGGCAGCGCCCGGCTGCCACAGGTCCACCGGCTCAAGGTCGAGCTCTTCGGCTCGCTGGCGCTGACCGGCAAGGGGCACGGCACCGACAAGGCGGTGTTGCTGGGGCTCGAAGGCGAGGAGCCGGAGACCGTCGACCCGGCGGCGATCGGCGAGCGGGTCGAGGGGATCCGCGAGCGGCTCGAGGTCTCGTTGCTCGGCCGCCACCCTACGGAGTTCGACGAGTCGCGGCACCTCCTGTTCCACAAGCGCCGGTCGCTGCCCCACCATCCCAACGGCATGCGCTTCACGGCGTTCGACGAGAGCGACGAGGTCCTGGCCGAGAAGACCTACTACTCGATCGGCGGCGGGTTCGTGGTCAACGAGGATGCCGCCTCCGAGGACCAGATCGTGCCGGACACGACGGTCGTCGCGCACCCCTTCGCCAGCGGCGAGGAGCTGCTCGCGATCTGCGAGGAGAGCGGGCTGGCGATCTGGCAGGTGATGCTGGCCAACGAGAAGTCCTGGCGCCGCGAGCCCGAAGTGCGCTCCGGGCTGCGGGCCATCGGCCGGGCCATGCACGACTGCGTCGAGGCCGGCTGCCGCAACGAGGGGATCCTGCCGGGTGGCCTCGAGGTCGCGCGGCGGGCGCCGAAGCTCCACCGCGAGCTGGCGGGCCGGTCGCCGGAAGCCCTGCGCGACGACCCCCTGGCGATCCTCGATTGGATCAGCATGTTCGCGATCGCGGTGAGCGAGGAGAACGCCGCCGGCGGCCGGGTCGTGACGGCGCCGACCAACGGCGCGGCGGGCATCCTGCCGGCGGTGCTCGAGTACTACCTCCGCTTCGTGCGGCCCGACGACGAGGAGGCCGTCGAGCGCTTCCTGCTGACGGCGGCGGCGATCGGCATCCTGTTCAAGGAGAACGCCTCGATCTCGGGCGCCGAGGTGGGCTGCCAGGGAGAGGTGGGCGTCGCCTGCTCGATGGCCGCCGCCGGCCTCGCGGAGCTGCTGGGCGGCACGCCCTGCCAGGTCGAGAACGCCGCGGAGATCGGCATGGAGCACAACCTCGGCCTGACCTGCGATCCGATCGGCGGCTTCGTCCAGATCCCCTGCATCGAGCGCAACGCGATGGGCGCCGTCAAGGCGATCAACGCGGCGCGGCTGGCGCGCCGCGGCGACGGCGGCCACAAGGTCTCGCTCGACGAGGTCATCGAGACGATGCGCGACACCGGGGCCGACATGAAGACGAAGTACAAGGAGACCTCGCGGGGAGGGCTCGCGCTCAACGTCATCGAGTGCTGAGGGCGCCATGGCGATTCCGCGCATCGGGATCCTGACCGTCTCGGACCGGGCGAGCCGCGGCGAGTACCCGGACCGCTCGGGTCCGGCCGTGCGCGCCTTTCTCATGGAGCGGCTCGCGGGCCGCTGGGAGGCCTTGGAGCGCGTCGTGGCGGACGAGCGCGAGGCGATCGAAGCCGCCCTCGCGGAGATGGCAGACCGCCAGTCCTGCTGTCTCGTCATCACCACGGGCGGCACCGGCCCGCATCCACGGGACGTCACGCCGGAGGCGACGGCGGCGGTCTGCGATCGCCTGCTGCCCGGGATCGGCGAGCGGATGCGGGCGGTCTCGGTCGAGAGCGTGCCCACGGCCGTGCTGTCGCGCCAGGTCGCCGGCCTGCGGGGGAGCTGCCTGGTGGTCAACCTGCCCGGCAGCCCGCGGGCGATCCGCCAGTGCCTCGACGCCGTCTTCGCGGCCTTGCCCCACGCCATCGAGCTCGCCGGAGGCCCCGAGCTCGAGCTGGCGAGCCCGCCCGAGCTGCCGCACTGAGCGCCCCGCGCGCCGTGCTTCCTCCCCGACGGCGGCCGGGAGAGGCTTCTCTGCCACCTTCTCTTGGAGGAAGAACCGGTGGTCTCGGCGTTTGGGAACGGTCCTCGTACGATGACCAAGAAAAGACTCCAGGTAGGGCGGCCCGACCCCGACGGTGGCCTCCGGGCCTCCTTACCTGGATTCCTTTTCGACGGTCGCTCGCAGACGGCCCCGAGTCGCGGTGCAGCCTCGTCGGTGCCGTCGGCCGGACGATCCGGAGGCGGGTCCCGACGGCGGTCTCCGGGCCTCCTTACCTGGATTCTTTTTCGGCGGTCGCTCGCACGCGGATCCCCGAGTCGCGGTGCAGCCTCGTCGGTGCCGTCGGCCGGACGATCCGGAGGCGGGTCGGTGTGACCCGCTGGCGGCGATCCCGGCGGGTGGAAAACCGCTTGGGGGTTCGTTAGGATCCCGCTTCGCCTCGCGAGACGTGCCCGGCCCTGAGGGCGGCGAGCTCGCCCGCGGTCGAGGCCCACGAGCGCATACGACTCCAGGAGGGAGCACATGATCGACAGGAATCTCAACGATGGCCGGCTGGCCGTCCTCGGTGCCGGACTCGTCTTGACGTTGGGTGTGTTCTCCGCCTGTGGCGGGGGCCACGAGGCCGGCGAGCACCTCGCCGCCGCCGACCACGAGGCGGCCGGCCACGAAGCCGCCGGCCACGAAACCGCTGCCGGCGCGGACGCCGCCGCCTCCGCCGACGCGACCGGCGGCGCGCCGCGGGTCTTCTTCACCAACGTCTCCGACGGCGACGAGGTCACCTCCCCCGTCCGTCTCGAGTTCGACGTCGAGAACTTCGAGATCGTGGCGGCCCACGACCCGGCCGTCATCGAGGCGGGCAAGGGGCACCATCACCTGGCCGTCAACGGCGACTGCGAGCCGCCGGGCGTGGTGCTGCCGAAAGCGGCGCCCTGGATCCACTTCGGCGACGCCAGCAGGACGATCGACGTGCAGCTGCCGCCGGGGCCCGTGCATCTGACCCTGCAGGTGGGCGACGGCGAGCACCGGACCCTCGACGAGCCCGGTCTGTGCACCAGCATCGACCTCACGGTGGTCGAGGGGGAGACTCCCGGCTAGCCGCCATGGACACGATCTTCGACAGGATCCTCGACGGCGAGATTCCCTGCTACAAGGTCTACGAGGACGACCACGTCCTCGCCTTTCTGGACGTCGGCCCGCTGTCGCGGGGGCACACGCTGGTCATCCCGAAGGAGCGCAAGGCCTTTCTTCACGAGCTTTCGGACGAGATGGGAGCCGCGATCGGCAGGGTCCTGCCGCGGCTGGCCAAGGCGATCGTCCGGGCGACCGGAACGACGGCCTACAACGTGCTGCAGAACAACGGCTCGGAGGCCCACCAGGCCGTGTACCACGTGCACTTCCACATCATCCCCAAGGACGCCACGGGCGGTCTGGGGATCGACTGGCCGGCCGGCGGGCTGCCGGCGTCCGAGGCGGAGGAGCTGGCCGCGCGCATCCAGGCAGAGCTGGAGTCTCTCTGAGCTCGGCCTCATGGGCGCGGCGACGCCCGGCCGCGGGTCGTGGACGCGGTTCTGAGGGTGGTCGAGCAGGCCAGGGTCGAGCAGTTCAGCGTCGAGTAGGTCAGCGTCGAGCAGGTCAGGGTTCCGGGTCATGCCGGCGCCCCGCCCGCGGCCGCGGGTAATGGACGTGGACGCCGCCGGCGTCGGACTCGGCGCAGCCGACGAGCGCCGCCGCGACGTCGGCCGCGGGGACGGCGCGGTAGCGCGCCAGGGGACCGACGAAGAGCGGCCCCGCGAGCCGGCCGAAGAGCTGGCCGACGCGCTCTGCCGGCCGGCTCTCCTCGCGGGCGCCGAGCAGCAGCGACGGGCGCAGGATGTGCACGGCTTCGAAGGGCAGCTCTCCGACGGCCTTCTCCACCTCGCCCTTCACCCGGCTGTAGAAGACCCGCGACCCGGCATCGGCGCCGAGCGCGGAGACGAGGAAGAAGCGGCGCACTCCCTGCTCGTGAGCCAACCGGGCGAGCGCGACGACGTAGTCGTGATCCACGCGCCGGAAGGCCTCCCGGGAGCCGGCCGCCTCGAGGGTCGTTCCCAGGCAGCAGAAGAGATCGTCCCCGCGCAGCAGCTCCGCCTGCTCTGCGAGCCGCTCGAAGTCGACGACGTGCTCGGCGAGCCGCTCGTGGGCGGGAAACACCCGCCGCCGGCCGAGCGCGACCACCCGCGCGTAGCGCGCCAGCAAGAGAGGCAGGCACCGCCGGCCCACGAGACCCGACCCGCCGGCGAGAAGCGCGGTCCTTCGACTCGACACGGGAGGCCAGAATACCCCGAATTCACCAAAGCCGACGCGATCTCCGCGGGGCGGCCGCGAGACCCGGTGTAGACTGGGGCGGAACTTCACGCTCCGCCGGCTGGCTTGTCGCGCTCGGCGCCATCGCGTGGCCGGTCCTCGTCAGTCCGTTGCGGGCCGCGTCGCCGATCGCCGAGGTCCGGGAGGCAGCCGCCATCAGAGGGGCCAAGGGCCCCGGAAGGAGAGCAACTGGATGGCCACGGGACCAGAAACAGAAATGCGGCGACTGTTCTACGTCGCCAAGAAGCAGCACCATCGGGACGAGCGGTACTCGCCCACCAAGCTGATGACGGAAGCCCGGAAGGGCTTCGACCCGCCCGGCTCCATCGCCCGCGCCGGGTCCACGAATCATGCGGCCACCTGGGCGGCTTGCGCCGGGGTCCTCAACAACCAATGGGACCTGGCCCGCGAGTTCCTGGCGCTCATGCGGACCCGCGGCATGACGGAGTGGGGGCCGCTCTACTGGGTCCTGACGGTCTACTGCGTCCAGAACATGGCCGAGCACGGGCCGGCGGACGTGAAGCGCGAGGCGCTCGGGTTCCTGGCCTTCCTCGACCGGCTCCACTCGCGCGGGGCCGTGCCGTACCCGCAACGACTGGAGCTGGTGCTGCCTGACAACGAGGTCGTCCTCCACGGGGGCAAGAGGTTCCACAAGGTCGGCAACCGCTTCATCCTGACCGCCGGCCCGCGGGCCGTGTTCAACAAGGCCGTCGGCTGGCAGCTCGCCAACGTGGCCTCGGCCATGTACCACGGGGTGGACACCCCGGAGACGGCGGCCGTCAAGCGAGAGGAGCTCTCGTTCACCAAGAACGACTCCAATTTCCGAGGATGCGTGGCCTACAGGCTCCCCCAGAACCTGACCGGCGCCGACCCGACGGGCTTCCACCTCAACACGCAGGTCGATTGGGTGCGCTTCGGGGACGACTCCGTCCTGCTGGCCGCGGGGGACGGCGATCACTCGACGAAGCCGCCGATCCGGGTCGTGGACGCCGTCGGCGGGGTCTGCCGGTTCTTCAGCCCGGTGCCGTACAAGGGGGACAAGCACGCGAAGCCGTCGTCGGGCCGGATCGTGGTCGAGGGGTCGGAGATCTGCGCGATCGCCGAGGGGCCGGGCGTCGCCGCCCGCTCCCGAGCCCGCCCGCTCTCCGCGGTCAAGAGCTGGACCCGGCTGACGAAGAAGGGGGAGTGGCAGGAGATCGACCCCGCCACCCAGCAGCCGAAGGACCAGGTGGCCCCGCCGCCTCCGGTGGTCCCGCCGGTCGAGCCGCCTCCGGTGGTCCCGCCGGTCGAGCCGCCTCCGGTGGTGGTCTCGCCGGACTGGAACCCCGACCCCGCGCTCAACGAGGCGTGGGGCCGCCGCTGCGCGTGGTTCAAGCGGCTGGCCGACAATCATCTCCGCCTGGGCTTCACCCTGGACACCGCCGACCTGAACGAGGATCTCGAGGCCCGTCGGGTCTTCGAGGCCGAGATCCGGGAGATCCGGAAGATCCGGTAGGCGCGGGCCCCGGCCCCGGCTGGCGGGCAGGGCCGCCGGCCAGTGCTACCAGACGGGCTCGTAGCCGTCGGCGGCCAGGTTCCAGCGCGGGCCGTACACGTGGACGCGCCGGGTCGGATTGCCCTCCGGGTCGACGAGCTCGCCGCCGGCGTGCGACCAGGCGAGGATGCTGCCTGCCATGTTGAGCACGTCCCAGCCCTGGGCCGCGAGCTCGTTCGCGTAGCTGGCGCTGCGGTAGCCGACCGTGCAGTAGGTGACGACCTTGGACCCCGAGAGCTCCGCGGCGCGGCGCTCGAACTCCTCGCGGCCGATCGCGCCGGGGATCATGGACACCCGGCGCTCGTTGGCCTCGCGGACGTCGACGAGCACGACGCCGGGCTCGGCCAGGACGGCGCGCACCTCGTCGACGGTGCCGCTCGGCACGGCCGGGAACCTCTGCCGTTGCTGGGCTACGAGCTGTTCGATCTTGGCGCGGCGCTCGGCTTCGGACATGGTGGCCCCCGGGGCGGGTTGGCAGGCCGTCAACGCTAGCACGCACAGCAGTCCGAGCTTGACGGTAGAATCGAGGGGGCGCATCGGCTCCGGCGCCTAGTTCAACACAAGACGCGCGATGAAGCACGGGCCGAGCACGGCACAGCGACACCTGATCCTAGTCGGCGGCGGGCACTCCCACGTCCAGGTCCTGCGGCGCTTCATGATGGAGCCCCCTGGCGGCCTGCGGATCACCCTCGTGGTCGACACGCCGATCGCCATCTACTCGGGGATGGTCCCCGGCTACGTGGCGGGCGAGTACGCCGCGCGCGAGCTCGAGATCGACGTCGTCCCCCTCGCCCGTCGCGCCGGAGCCGAGGTGGTGCTCAGCGCGGCGACGGGGATCGACGCCGCGGCGCGGCAGATCCACGTCGTGGGCCGGCCGCCGCTGGCCTACGACCTCGCCTCGGTCGACATCGGCTCGACGGTGCTCGGCCTCGACCTGCCGGGAGTCCGGGCGCGGGCGATCCCGACGCGGCCGATCTCGCACCTGGTGCGGCGGGTGGAGGGACTGGTCGACGACGCTTGCGCCCTCGGCCGCGCGCCGCGCGTTCTCGTCGTCGGCGGCGGCGCCGGCGGGGTGGAGCTGGCGTTCACCCTCGACTGGCGGCTGCGGCGGGCGGACCTCGAGCCCGAGGTCGAGCTCCTCCACGCCGGCGAGACGCTGCTGGCGGGCTTCCCGCCCGGGCTCGCGGCGCGGGCCGCCCGCCACTTCGCGCGCCGCGGGATCGCCGTGCGGGGCGGGGCGCGCGTGGCGGCGGCCACCGACGACGGCGTGCTGCTCGAAGACGGCTCCGAGGTCCGCGGCGACTTCCTCGTCTGGGTTGCCGGCGCCACCAGTCACGGCATCCTGCGGGCCTCGGGCCTGCCGACGGACGACCGCGGCTTCGTGCTGACGCGCTCGACGTTGCAGGTCGAGGGCTACGACGACCTGTTCGCGGTGGGCGACTGCGCGACGCTCGAGGACTACCCGCGCACCCCGAAGGCCGGAGTGTACGCGGTCCGCCAGGGTCCCTACCTGACCGCCAACCTCCTGGCCGCGGCCGCCGGCCGGCCGCTCTCCCGCTACAAACCGCAGGGAGACTTCCTCACCCTCCTCAACATGGGTGGCGGCACGGCGCTGGGAGCAAAGTGGGGCGCTTCCTTCGAGGGCCGCTGGGCGATGCGGCTCAAGGACCGGATCGACCGCAAGTTCATGACCCTCTTCCAGGTCCTCGACGAGGCGGGCGCGGAGCTGGGCGGCTTCGCGTCCATGGCACCGATGGCGGGCGCCGACACGATGATCTGCGGCGGCTGCGCAGCGAAGCTGGCGCAGGAGCCTCTCGCCCGGGCCCTGGCACGCCTCGAGCCGGCGGCGGCCGAGGATCCGGAGGTGGTCTTCGGCGTCGAGGCCGCCGAGGACGTGGCCGCCCACCTCGTCGCCGAAGGCGCGGTCGACGTCTCGAGCGTCGAGCTCTTTCGCTTCTTCAGCGACGATCCGTTCCTCGTCGGGCGGGTGGCGGCCGTCAACGCGGCGTCGGACGTCCTCGCCAAGGGCGTCCGGCCGCGCTACGCCCAGGCGCTGGTGGCGGTGCCGGACGGGCTCGACGACGCGGCGCGCGAGGAGCTCCTGTTCCAGGCGCTGGCGGGAGCGCGCGCCGCTTTCGATCCGCTCGGCGTGCGCCTGCTCGGCGGTCACACGACGACGGCCCCGGCGCCGCTGATCGGCTTCCACGTCGAGGGGACCGGCGCGCGCTCGCTCCTCCTGGCCAAGGCCGGGGCGCGGCCGGGCGACGCCCTGGTGCTGACCAAGCCGCTCGGCACCGGAGTGCTGCTCTACGCGGACAGGAAGGGGCGCGCGCGAGGGCCCTGGCTGGCGGCGGCCCACGAGGCGATGACGGTCACCAACGCCGCCGCCGCCCGCGCGGCCCTCGAGCTCGGCGCCTCGGCCGCCACCGACGTCACCGGCTTCGGCCTGGCGGGGCACCTGGCGGACCTGCTGCACGCCGCGGGCTGCGGCGGGGTCGTGGAGCTCGCCGCCCTGCCGCCGCTGCCGGGCGCGCTCGAGCTGCTCGCCCGCGGCGAGCGCAGCACCTTCCATCCCGAGAACCGGAAGGCGCTGCGCGGCCTGGCCCTCGCCTCCGGAGCGGCGGGTCCGCGCCTCGAGCTGCTGTTCGACCCCCAGACCTCCGGCGGCCTGCTCGTCGCCCTGCCCGAGTCCCGGGCCGCCGAGCTCGCGGCGAGGGTCACGGCGGAGACCGGCCTGGCGGCGGCGCGGATCGGCTCGGTGAGCGAGCCGTCCGGCGACGCCGCGTTCGCGGTGAGGGCGTAGCCGCGCCCGAAGCGTCATACTAGGCGCGCCTCAGCGCCCGCGCCGGAGGTCGCGCGGCCGGGGCGGAGCAGCCGACGGTGAGCACCACGACAGAAGAGCCCAGGCCCCGGATCGTCGTCGCCCTGGGCGGCAACGCCATCACCCGCCAGGGGGAGGAGGGGACGGTCGAGCAGGACTACGCCAACCTGCGCCAGAGCCTCGACCGCATCGTGGCCCTCGTCGGGCGCGGCTACCAGGTCGTGCTCACCCACGGCAACGGCCCGCAGATCGGCAACCAGATGATCCGCGTCGAGCTGGCCCGCGGCCAGGCGCCCGATCTGCCGCTCGACGTCATGGTCGCGGACCTCCAGGGAGGCATGGGCTACATGATCGAGCTCGTGCTCCGCAACCGGCTGCTCAAGGCGGGGCTGGAAGTGCCGGTCTGCGCCCTGCTGACCCAGGTCGAGGTGGCGGCGGACGACCCTGCGATGAAGGTCCCGACCAAGTTCGTCGGGCCGTTCTTCGACCAAAAGGACATCGAGCGCCTGGCCGTCGAGCGCGGCTGGATCGTGCGCGAGGACCCCGGCCGCGGCTGGCGGCGCGTGGTGCCGTCGCCGCGACCGATCCGGATTCTGGAGGGTCGCCTGATCAAGACCTTGATCGAAGCGGGGACGCTCGTGATCGTCGCCGGCGGCGGCGGGATCCCCGTCACTCGCGACGAGGAGGGCGAGCTGCGCGGGGTCGAGGCGGTCATCGACAAGGACCACGCGGCGGCGGAGCTGGCCCTCGCCGTCGATGCCACCTACCTCTTCGCGCTCACGGGCGTCGCCAGCGTCTTTCTCGACTACGGCACGCCACGGCAGCGCGCGGCCCGTTTCCTCACCGTGGACGAAGCGCGCCGGCACCTGGCCGCGGGGCAGTTCCCGGCCGGCTCCATGGGTCCCAAGATCGAGGCGGCATGCCGGTTCGTCGAGGCGGGCGGCAACCGAGCGCTGATCACCGACACCTACACGCTGCTCGAAGCCATCGACGGCAGCGCCGGGACCTGGATCACGGCCTGACGGCCGGAAGGCAGCACGTGGGCAGGCATCGGCGCGCGTCCTGGCTGGCGCTGCTCGCGATCGCGGCCACGAGCTCGGCGGCGGATCCGGGCGACTACGAGGCTCTCTCGGCATGGCGTTTCTCGAGCGTGCCCGTGGCCCTCGCCGGAGAGGTCTCGTGGCAGCGGGACACCGCGATCTGGACGCTGTCGTCGGGGCGGATCCAGGTGCTCGAGCCCACCGCGGACGGCACGGCGACCGGCTTCGTGTTCGAGGGGCAGGGCCGCTTCGAGATGACGATTCCCGATCGGTTCGAGCTGGCTCAGCTGCGGCGCTTCGCGGGCGACGAGGGCCTCGAGAGGCTCGAGTACTCCTTCTCGAAGCTGGTGGTGCGCGGATCCCGCCTCCAGGAGCTGCCCCTCGATCTCGCGCCGCCGGCGAGCTTCGACGCCCATGCGCTGGCCCGCAGGCGGCACGAGAGCTGGCTGCGCCAGGCTCTCGTCGACGTCGACGCCCGCGTCCTCGAGGCCCTGGCCAACCCCGGAGCGGAGTACCTGCGCCTCGACATGCTGACGGCGCAGGACGGCTGGGTCTGCTACGAGTACGACAGCGAGCGCCTGGAGGAGATCCGGATCCAGACCCCTCGCCAGGGCGGGGCGCGCGCGGTGCGGCGGCCGGGCGACGATCGGGACTTCCAGACGCGGGACCTGGTCGAGTCCTGGGTCAGCCTCGACCGGCCGCAGGACCGGGCCGCGGACGGACGGCCCACCTACCGGGAGCAGGGACCGCTGGACCTCGCTCACGTCGAGGTGGCCGCGACTCTCGGCGGCCTCGGCAAGGGCGTCGGCGGAGCTCGCGGGCGCACGCAGACGCATTCGCGCAAGACCCGCTTCGAGGTCGTTGCCGCCTACGAAGCGCGGCGCTCGAACCTGCGAGCGCTGCGCTTCTTCCTGCACCCGTACGCCGCGGTCGAGGAGGTGCGCGACGGCGAAGGACGGCCGCTCGAGCTCCTCCGTCGCCACATCGGTGCGGCCGGGGGCTTCGACGAGCGGCTTCACGATCCCGCGCTCACGGTCTTTCTAAACGAGCCCACCGTCGCCGGGGAGACCGTCCGCCTCGAGTTCGCCTACGAGCTGGAGATCTCCAACTTCGTGATGGGCGCCAGCTGGTACCCGACCTCGCGCGCCGGCGGCTCGGGGCTCGTCGACGTGCACACCGCCCGCATCGCGGTGACCGGCCCGGAGGGCGTGGCGGTCCTGGGGATGGGACGCCGGGAAGGCGAGAGCGTCGAAGGCGACCTCAAGACGACGATCTTCCGGGTCGAGCGGCCGGCGAAGATGGTCGCCTTCACCCTGGCCGAGCGGCCACTCGAGGAGCGCATCGCGGTCGCGGGAGTCCCCGAGGTCGTGGTCG
The DNA here is from genome assembly GCA_029862975.1 of Acidobacteriota bacterium. Lineage (GTDB taxonomy): Bacteria > Acidobacteriota > Thermoanaerobaculia > Multivoradales > JAHEKO01 > CALZKB01. The sequence goes on along the minus strand of JAOTWP010000051.1, from coordinate 7,825 downwards.
TCTCCTCGGGCCAGGGGATGCACGAGGACATGCTCCACGACACCGGCGCCAACCTCGCCTCGAGCCTCGGCTACTTCCAGGACCTCTTCGCCTCGCCGCTCCCCATCGAGCGGCTGACCGCCACCCTGATCGCCGCCGGCCACGGCCAGGCGTTCGACGGCATGCTCCACCTGTCCGACGCCACCGGCCTCGACAGTTCCGCGACGGTGCCCTTCTTCCGGGCGCACGAGGTCGCCCACCAGTGGTGGGGTCACCTGGTCGGCTGGAAGACCTATCGCGACCAGTGGCTCAGCGAGGGGTTCGCCGAGTACTCGGCGATGCTCTACATGGGCGCGGTGCTCGATGGCGGGGACAAGCTGTTCCTCGAGGCCCTGCGGGTGAGCCGCGACGAGATCACCGGCTCGTTGAAGACGGCCTTCAGCCGTTTTTTCCGCCCCTACCAGGCCCTGCTCAACCAGCAGGCCGCAAAGCGCATCGGCCCGATCGGGCACGGCTCGCGGGCCAACGTCGCCGATTCGCCGGGCGCCTACTCGTCGCTCGCCTACAAGAAGGGCGCCTACGTCCTGCACATGCTGCGCGGCACCTTGCGGGGGCGGACGGGAAGCGACGACGTCTTCTTCGACGTGCTGCGGGACTTCCTCGCGGCCTATCGCGGCAAGCCGGCGTCGACGGACGACTTCAAGGCGGTGCTGGCCGCCCGCGCCCCCGCCGACTGGGACTGGTTCTTCGACCAGTGGGTCTACGGCGCCGCGGTCCCCACCTACTCCTGGGCCTATGGGCTCGAGGGCGGCACCGCCGACGGCCAGGTCCGCGTGGTCCTACGGGTCCGCCAGACCGAGGTGCCGGCCGGCTTCAAGATGCCGCTGCCGGTGCGGGCCGAGCTCGCCGGCGGCCGAACGGTCGAGATGATGGTGATGGTCGACCGTCCCGAGATGGAGATCCCCCTGACCCTGCCGGCCAGGCCCAAGAAGCTCGAGCTCAACCCGGACAACGCCGTCCTCGCGCGGATGAAGAAGCTGTAGCGCGCCCCCGTCGGCCGCGCCCGGTCGTCAAGTCACGGAACGTTGGAATAGTAGTCCTGCAGCCAATTGTCCCAGGTGGTGTAGGTCACGAAGTCGACGGGCATGAAGGTGTTGGATTCGTCGTAGGCGGAGTGATCCGGGTCGGCGTTGAACTGGGCCTGGGTCCCCGGAAAGTAGATCGCCGCCCCGTACGACCCGGCCATGTCCGCGCTGTGAGCTTCGTGGATGACGAAGTCGTCGACCGCGTCCCTCAGCTCGAGCGCCGCCGCCTTGATCGTCGGTGAGACCGCGGCGCCGTGAACGCGGTCCGCAAAATCCCGAAGGTCCACGCCGAGCGAATAGGGGTAGTCGCGCGACGCGAGCCTCTGAGCCTTGAGCATCGCCCATTCGCTCGTCGCCGCGGACGTAAAGCCGTCCACCTTCGTCACGAGATCTCCCAGCTTGCCGATCTCCACGGCGGATTGCGTGATCCCCGAAGAATAGGCAGCGCCGTACTTGGAGACGATGACACCGGCCAGATCGCTCGGGGTCATCCCCGGATTGAGATCCAGGGACTGCAGAATCGTGTCGTAGGGCCAGCCGTCGCCAGGCTCGAGCTCCTCCGAGGCAACCACGTAGTTCGCGACCTTGCGCACCGCGTAGGCGACTTCCGCCATCTGCATCAGACACGCGTCGAAGCCCAGGACGTCGAGCTTGATCAGGGTGTTGGATCGGTCCTTGGCGCCCTCGAGAGCGGTTTGCACCTCTTTCATGTACAGAGAGTCGTTGTCGGTGTCGTCCCAGGCCACGGCGCGGGCCACCGGTACGGCGGAGTCCCCGCGAGCCCGCGCGGCGGTCCGCGCATCCATGATGTCGCGCCACCCGCCGCCGTGGTTCCAGATCACCAGGGCGTAGTGCTCCGACGGGTAGTTGGTCACTCCCCACTCGACGAAATCCTGGAGCACCGCGGGATCGCCCATGTTCTGCTCTCCGAGGTCCTGGACCGGAGCCATTCCCGGATTGTCGCCGGGCTGGACGAGGAAACGTCGAGTGCCGGTCCAGTTCCCATGCGAGCTGGTGAACCCGGGAACCCGATCCATCTGCACGACGATCTTCATCTGGGCCGTCGACCCGACGCTGGCCATCTCCAGAAAGTCATCGATCCCGGCGGACTCCAGGTTGTTGTCGGCGTCCAGATAGATCATGAACGTCCACTTGCTCGTGCTGGGAACGACGAAGTTCTTCTTGCTCTGTCCCGTGCCTTTCGAGTTGGACACGGAGATCAGCCCGGTCTTCGCCGCGGTCGGAACCAGGACTTGGAGCTCGGTCGCGGTCGCCGACAGAACGTCCGTGGTCGGAACCGGCTCGCCGCCGAACTTCACCGTGTTGCCGGCCGGGTCGGGCTTGAAGCCGGAGCCGTTGATCGTCACGGCCGTGCCCGCGTTGCCCGTCTCCGGGTTGAAGCTCGTGACGCTGACGCATCCCGGCACTACGAGCACGGCGACCAGGGTCAGCACCGCCGCGGTCGCCTTGCCGAGGAAGCGCTCCTCGAGAGTCCGCACCATGGCTTGGTCCTCCTTGAGTTGATCGAATTGTCTGGGCTGCAGGGTCCGGCTACGTCCGCCGGCCCGGGGTGATCGCGATCGGCCGAACCCGATCCGTAGCACCTGGAGATCTCGCTCGCAAGGTGTTTCGGGATAGGGACCTACCTGCCCACAGGGGCAGTCGGAAGAGATCCGCGGAGAGGCTGTCGGGATCGGGCATTCGTGTTCACGGGTCCGGCCCCGCCCGCCGAGATGGGTGCCGCCCACCTCCCCGCGGCTTGCGGTGGAAGCGCTGGCCCGTCATAAACAAAGGTTAGCGCGAGCTGGATCGCCTCCAAGACCTCGGAGGCGGCGAGAAGACAACCGCAACGATAAGGAGGACCCGGAGATGACTTGCTGCGGCAACGGAAATCGGAAAGCCCTCTGCGTCGGTATCGACGACTATCCGACCAGCCCCCTGGGAGGCTGCGTCAACGACGCGGAGCTGTGGGCCCAGACCCTGGAGGGCATCGGCTTTGCGGAGCCCGTCCTGCTGACCGACGCGGATGCCACGCGCGAGGGCATTCTCACCGCTCTCGGGGACCTCGTGGACGGTGCTGCGCCGGGGGACGTCCTCGTCTTCCAGTACTCCGGGCACGGCACGCAGCTCCCGGATCTCGACGGCGACGAGGACGATTCCAATGATGAATCCCTCTGTCCGGTCGACTTCGACGAGGGCGCTTTCGTGATCGACGACGACCTCTGGGCGCTGCTCGGCCGCCTGGGCGAGGGCGTCAGCCTCACCGTCTTCCTCGACTGCTGCCACTCGGGATCCGCGACCCGCGTGGCGGCCGGCCGCGCGGCGCGGCCGCGGGCCTCGACCGCGAAGGCCCGCTTCCTGCGGGCGACGCCCAAGATGAAGAAGGCGCACGCCAAGTTCCGCGCGGAGCTCGGCCCGGTCGAGCACCCGGTCGAGCTCATGACGTGGGTCAACTTCTCCGCCTGCCAGCCCCACGAGGTGGCTTGGGAGCACGCGGGGCAGGGCGACTTCACCCGCCACGCCACGACCGCGCTCCTCGGCGGCCTGGCGGGGCGCACCAACGAGGCCTTCCACCAGGAAGTGGTCTCGGCGTTCGGCCCGACGCCGCAGCAGCGACCCTATCTCGACTGCCCTGCGGAGGCGCTCGGCCGCGGGCTTCTGGAGCCGATCACCGCCGGCCCGCGGACGCCGGCTTCTCGCTCCTCGGGGGACGTCGCCGCGCTGCTGGAGTCGGTGGCCAGGCTTCTGCGCTCGGGAAGCTCCGGGGGATGAGCCGGGGCACGCGGGAGGGCTCCCGGTAGGCACCGCCGCCCCCTGAGCGGAGGCCGTCGTGGCGCCGGCTAGGCGAAGTCGGAGCGGGCGAAGAGGCTCACGAGCTTCAAGCCGGCCGCTTCGACGGCTTCGCGGCCGCCTTCCTCGCGGTCGATCAGGGTGACGAGGGTGCGCACTTCGAAGCCCGCCTCGACGAGCCGCCGCGCGGCCGAGAGGGAAGAGCCGCCGGTGGTCACGACGTCCTCGATCACCACGACGGCGCTGCCCGCCGGCACCAGCGCGGCCCCCTCGATGGCGGCCCGGGTGCCGTGCCCCTTCGGCTGCTTGCGGATGACGAGATGGGCGAGGGGGTGCCCCGCCTGATGGGAGATGACGCTGAGCGCGCCGCCGATCGGCACGGAGCCGAGCTCGAGCCCGCCGAAGGCGGCGAGCGCCTCGAACTCCGGCAGCCGCGAGATCGCGTGGAAGAACTCGCGCGCCGTCAGCTCGGCGCCCTCGGCGTCGAGGACGGTCTGCTTGCTGTCGAAGTAGAAGTCCGACTCGCGGCCGCTGGCCAGCGTCACCCGGCGTTTCCGGTAGCTGCGCTCGGCCAGCATGCGCCGCAGCCGGGCGCGCTCCGGCCGCTCGGGCTCCCGCCCGGGATCCGGCGCGCCGGCCTCCCCGTCGAGGGCGCCCTCGGGGATCTCGACGACGCAGTTCAGAAGCTCGCGGACCTCTTCCACCCGGTCGCGGGGCACCAGGAGGCGGGCGCCGGCCGGGGAGGTGCCGATCATGCCGGGGCCGAACATCCCCACGTCGGGGCTCTGCACGAGAAAGGGGATGTCGTACGGGTCGAGGGCGTGGCCGATGCTCTCGGCCTCGAGCCGCGAGTTGAAGCGCGCAATCTCGACGAACTCCATGCCCGCGAGTCTACGCCGGACACCCGGACTGCGGTAGGGACGGTGGCGGGCCGCGCAGCGATCGGGCATAGTCTCCGCCATGGCGACGTTTGCCATCGGCGACATCCACGGATGCTACCGGGAGCTGCGCCGTCTGCTGGCGGTGCTGCCGATCGACTGGGAGCGCGACACGCTGTGGCTGGTGGGCGATCTCGTGAACCGCGGGCCTTCGTCGCTCCGGGTGCTGCGCTGGGCACGCAAGACCTCGAAGGCCATGGGCGAGCGCTTCCAGGCCGTGCTGGGCAACCACGATCTGCGCCTCCTGGCGATGGCCTGGGGCGTCGTGGCGCCGCGGGCCGGCGACACGGCGCGGGAGGTGCTGAAGGCGCCGGATCGGGAGCGGCTCCTGAGCTGGCTGGCCGGCAGGCCGCTGGTGCACCGCCAGGGAGATCGCCTGCTGGTGCACGCCGGGCTGTGGCCCGGCTGGACGGGGCGAGCGGCCGAGAAACAGGCGCGCCTGGTGGAGCGCGCTCTGGCCAAGGGGAAGGGCAAGGCCCGCCGGCTCCTCGACCCGAGCGTCGACCGGGCCGCCCTGCCCGAAGCCCTGGCCGCGATGGCCAGTGCCCTCGAGGCCTTTACCTTGCTGCGCAGCTGCACCCCCAAGGGAAAACCGTGTGACTACACGGGACCGCCCGTCGGGGCGCCGAAAGGGTGCATGCCCTGGTTCGAGATTCCGGGGCGCAAGAGCGCCGACCTGACCATCGTCTGCGGTCACTGGGCGGCTCTCGGCCTGCGCATCCAGCAAGGTCTCTTCGCCCTCGACACGGGCTGCTTCTGGGGCGGCGCGCTGACCGCCGTGCGCCTCGAGGACGGAGCGGTCTTCTCGCAGCGGGCGCTGTAGGTCGTGCACCCCCCGTCCTGCTCGAGGTCTCCTTCGGCCGCGAACCCTCCTCGGCCGCCGAGCCGCGGGGGAGTCCACTCCGCCCCCGCGTGAAGCCGTCGACCGCGGCTCTCTCTAGGAATAGAACGGCACGTAGCAGTCGCGGCAGCGCGCCTCGTACTGCTCGGTGTCTCCGACCTGGACCTGCTCGTCGCTGCCCGCGATCCGCTGGCTGTAGTGCGCCGCCCGCCCGCAGCGGACGCAGATGGCGTGCATCTTGTCGACGTGCTCGGCCAGGGCCAGGATGGCGGGCATGGGGCCGAACGGGCGGCGCAGGTAGTCCTGGTCCAGTCCGGCGACGACGACGCGGACGCCGCGGTCCGCGAGGGTCATCGCCAGCTCCACCAGGCCGTCGTCGAAGAACTGCGCCTCGTCGATGCCCACGACCTGGACGTCGGCTTCCAGCGCCGCCGCGATCTCCGCGGAGCCCGCCACCGTCAACGCCGCCAGCGTCCGGTTGTCGCGCGTGACGAGGACCTCGGGCGGGTGCCGGGTGTCGACGAGCGGTTTGAAGGTCTGGACCTTCTGGCGGGCGATGACGGCGCGGCGCAGCCGCCGCACCAGCTCCTCGCTCTTGCCGGAGAACATGCCCCCGGCGATGACCTCGATGCGGCCCCTGGCCGCGTCCTGGATCTTGCGGCTCGTCATGGCAGCGCGAAGGGTATCGCAAGCGGCCCGCCCGGAGTCGCTCGGCGCCCGCCTACGGCTCGGGCACGACGACGGCGGGCACCTCGTGCGCCGCGATCACCGCCAGGAAGTCCGCCAGGGTGCGGCCGAGGATCTCCTCCCGCTCGGCGCGCACCGCGGCCAGCGTCTCCTCGAGATCGGCCCAGCGGCGGCGGGCGCCGTCGGTGACGGGCGGCTCCGAGCCGTCGACGGCGTCGAGCAGCGCCCGCAGGTCCGCGTTGAGCCGGTTGGGGAAGTTGATGACGTCCTGGAAGGTCTCCTGCCTGGCCTGGATCACCCGTTCCTCCCAGCCGTCGATGGCCGCGGTCAGCGTCTCGGTGGCCCGCTCGATCTCGCCCTCGGCGTCGAAGCGCGCGGCCCGCTCGGCGAGCTCCGTCGCCTGGCGGCGCACTTCCCGCAGCCGGTTGACCGACGCGTGGAGCTCGTCGAGGCTCGCGGCGAGCGTCGCGAGGAGGGCCTGCTGCGCGTCGAAGTCGGCGGCCGCGAGTCCCGACCGCGGGTCGTGGACGACCTCGATCGCGGCTTCCGCCGTCGTGTCGCCCAGAGCCAGGCGGGCGGTGTAGAGGCCTGGGGCGCGGCGGTAGCTGTCGAGGCCGCCGAAGGTCAGAAGCTTCGGGATCTTCGTGACCGGCTCGCCGCGCAGGTCCCAGACGAAGCGATTGAGCCCCTTCTCGCCGGTCAGGGTCTTGGGCGGCGGGGGCGGGCCGAACGGGGCGGGCTCCTCCGGCTCCTCGTCGGGATCCGGGGTGCTCGAGTAGCGGCGCACGACGGCGCCGTCGCCGTCGAGGATCTCCAGGGTGAGCTCGGCGTCCTCGGCGAGCTCCTCACCGAGCCAGTAGTAGAGGGTCGCGCCGTTGCGCGGGTTCCGGCCCACGTCGCCGCTCCCGGGCCCACCGCCCACGCGGTAGGCGAGCTCCGGGGTGAAGAGCCGCAGCCGCGACTCCGGGACCTCGTCGGTCATCTCGCGCAGGGGCGTCAGCTCGTCGAGGATCCAGAAGGCGCGCCCCTGGGTGGCGGCCACGAGATCGTCGTCGTGGACCTCGAGGTCCGTGATCGGCACGACGGGCAGGTTGCTCTGGAGCTGCTGCCAGCTCTCGCCGTCGTCGAAAGAGACGTAGAAGCCGGTCTCGGTGCCGGCGTAGAGCAGCCCCTCGCGGACGGTGTCCTCGCGGACCACGCGGACCCAGGCGTCCTCGGCGATGCCGTCCGTCGTGAGCTTCCAGGTCGCGCCGTAGTCGGCCGTGCGGTAGACGCGCGGAGTGTAATCGCCGAACTTGTAGCGCGTGACCGCGAGGTAGGCCTTGGCCGGATCGTGGGGCGAGACCTCGATGGCGTTGACGAGAGCCTCGGGAAGCCCTTTCGGCGTCACGTTCGTCCAGCTGGCGCCGCCGTCGCGGGTCAGGTGGACGAGGCCGTCGTCGCTGCCGACCCAGATCGTGCCCGCCTCGTGGGGCGACTCGACGACGTAGAGGATCGTGTTGTAG
>JAOTWP010000177.1 GCA_029862975.1 Acidobacteriota bacterium | reverse complement strand
CTCGCCGCCCGCCGACCACAGCGGGCCCTCGCCGGCCACGTAGACGACGTCGCCGTCCCGCGGGTCGACGAGCACCCGGCCGATGTGCTCGGAGCCTGCTAGGCCCTTCCGCGCCCAGCTCTTGCCGCCGTCGAGGCTCTTGTAGACGCCGTCGCCCCAGCCCACGTGCCGGCCGCTGACGTTCTCGCCGGTGCCGACCCACACGACGTCGGGATTCGACGGGTCGAGGGTGACGCAGCCGATCGAGTACGAGCGCTCGCCGTCGAAGATCGGCCGCCAGGTGATCCCGGCGTTCTCCGTCTTCCAGACGCCGCCCGAGCCGACGGCGACGTACCAGGTGCTCCGGTCCCGCGGGTCGACGGCGAGATCGGCGATCCGGCCGCCCATGAGCGCCGGGCCGATGCCCCGCAGCTCGAGGCCGGCCAGCAGGTCGGCGTCGAGCTCGGCGGCCGCGGACGGCGCCGCCGCCGTCACGCAGGCGAGAAGAGCGACGAGCGTCCTGAGGGTGGTGATGACCAGTGCGCGCACGGGCGGCTCCTTTTCACGATTCGGGGTCGGCAGAGGCTGGGACGCGTGGAGCGCGGAGCACGAGAGACGGAAAGAAGGTCCGGAAGTCGTCCGGGTTTCTCGTGATCAGGCCCCGGAAGCGGAGCGCGAAGCTGCCGATCAGGACGTCCGCCAGCGGCCTCTTGGGCGCCTGGCCGGCGCGACGACGCTGGATGTGCGCATTCCAGGCGGCATGCGCTCGGAGCGTGTCTTGCCAGACCCAGTCCTCCTGGAAGGCGATTCCCACGCCGGCGAGGAACTCGTCCTGAAGAGCCAAGTCGCCGCCGAAGGCCGGTGCCAGCTCGGCGTAGGTCACCGGGGAGACGTTCAGGCCCTCGCCGAGGTGCTCATCGAGCGCTCGAGCCGAAGCCTCGCCGAACCTCGGATCGTCCTCCAGGATGTCGATCAGCATGCAGGTGTCGACCACCCAGACCATCAGGTCTCGCCCGCGCGCAGCTCCGCCATCCACTCGGCGGTGGTCCGAGGCTCGGCACGGAAGCGGCGGGCGAAGCCGCGCATGGCCTGTGCGCCGCGGGGCGCCGAGGGCTCGAGGACGACGATGCGGAGCTCGCGCTCGCCGGATCGCTGCCACAGAAGCCTCTGGCCTTTGGCCAGCTCGAGCTCTTTGCGCAGGTGCGCCGGGATGGAGACCTGACCCCGGTCGGTGACGACGGTGACGTCCGTGATCGTGGGCATCGTCGTACTATATCATGTCACAACGTCATGTGTCGGCCGCCGACCTTGCGGCCTCGCCGTCCCGGGCCTACACTCGCCGCTCCCCCCGGCCCAAGTCCCCGCACGATGATCCAGGAGCCTCTCGCCGTCGTCGCCGTCCTGCTCGGCGTCGTCTTTCTCTCGCTCCGGCTGGTGGGCCGCTATCCCTGGGCCGAGCGGGTGTCGGCGATCCTCTGGATCATCTTCGGCAGCGCGCTGGCCTCCAACCTCGGCCTGATCCCGAAGGACGCGCCGGTCTACGGCGCGCTCGTCGACTTCGCCGTGCCGTTCGCCGTCTGCGTGATCCTGTTCACCGTCAACCTGTCGGACGTGCGGCGGGCCGGCGGCCCGATGCTGGCGGCGTTCGCCCTCGCCTCGCTGGGAACGGTCCTCGGCGTCCTCGTCGCCAGCCTCGCGCTCGAGCCGTTCCTGGCGCGGATCCTCGCCGCCGAGAGCTGGAAGCTCGCCGGCCCCTACACCGGCACCTTCATCGGCGGCAGCCTGAACTTCTTCGCCCTCTGGCAGGGGCTCGAGATCGGCAACCCGGATCTCTTCGCCGCCGCCAACGCGGTCGACAACCTGACGCTCTTTCCGCTCTACGCCTGCTGGATGGTGATCCCGACGCTGCTGGCGGGCCGCTGGATCGTCGCCAAGCGTTTCGAGGCGCGCTTCGACGACGACGACGCGCCGGCCGCCGCGGCCGGCAGGCCGCGGCTCGTCCCGGTCCAGGTTGCCGCCCTCTTCTTCCTCGCCGTGGGCGTCATGGCGGCGAGCGGCTGGCTGAAGACGGCCGTCGTCGACCGCGTCTTTCCCGAGCTGCCGGCCATCCTGATCGTGACGACGCTGGCCCTGGCGCTCGGCCAATTGCCCTTCGTGCGGCGGCTGGAAGGTGCCTGGGAGATCGGCGATCTGGCCTTTTGCCTGTTCTTCGCGGCCGTCGGCGCGCTGATCGACTTCTACCAGGCCGTCGTCCTCTCGCCGATCCTCTTCCTCTACGTGACGATGATCATGGCGGTCCACATGGTCGTCCTCTTCGGCGGCGGGCGCTGGCTGCGCATGGACCTGGGCGTGCTGACGATCGCCTCGGTGGCGACCAAGGCCGGGCCGGCCCTGGTCGCGCCGGTGGCGGAGACCAAGGGCTGGCGCCACCTGGTGCTGCCCGGGATCGTGGTGGCGATGCTCGGCTACGCCGTCGGCAACTACGTCGGCTACGCCGTCGCCCAGGCCGTGCGCGCCGCCGGCGGCGGGTAGCGGGATTGAGCGCCCGTCCCGGCATCTCGCGGCACGCGCGGCTCCTGGGGACGGCGCTCGCCCTCGGGCTGCCGGCCGCGGCGCTCGCGCTCGGGCTGCCGGCGGCGGCCGCGGCCGAGCCTGCCGGCCCGGCGACGGAGCCGGTCTGCGCGATCCTGGCCGCGAGAATCGCCCGGCTCCCCGCCGCCGTCCGCCAGCGGCCCGACGCCGGCAGCCCCGACCCCGGGAGCCCCGGCTCCGAGAGCACGGCGGCGTGGCGCCGGCGGGTGATCGCCGCGGTGGAGGTCGAGGCGGCGCTCGCGGCGGAGGCCCGGGCGCTGGGGCTGGACGGGGCGCCGGACTGGCGGGAGCGGTTCTCGCGGCGCCGGGGGGCGCTCTTGCTCGCCGCCCTCGAGAGCTCGTTCGCCGCCGGGGTCGAGGTCGAGCCGGAGGCGGTCGAGGCGCGGTACGCGGCGAACCGCGAGAGCTTCCGCAGCCCGGAGAAGATCGGGACGAGCTTCATCCTCCTCGCCCTGCCTCCCGACGCCGCCCCCGAGGCCGTCGAGGCGGCCCGCCGCCGGCTGCTCGCGATCCGCGCCGAGCACGCGGCCGGCGAGCGCTTCGGGGTGCTGGCCCGCCGCCACAGCGCGGCCGAGAACGCCCCCCGCGGCGGCGCCGTGGCGGCGAGCCCGCGGGGCGGCCTGCTCGCCGCCTACGAGGACGCAGCCTGGGCGTTGCGCCCGGGCGAGGTCAGCGCTCCCTTCCGCCTGCCCGACGGCCTGGCGATCGTCCGGCTCGACAACGTCTTCCCGGCCCGCGAGCTCGGTCTCGAGGCGGCGCGCCCGGCCATCGAGAAGCGCCTCCTCCGGGAGGAGACGCAGGCGCGGCGCGAGGCCGCGCTCGCCGAGGCGCGGGCGCTCTGGCCGGCCGCCGTCGATTGGCCGCCCGGCGCAAGCGGCCCCGTCGAGATCCGCCTCGCCGGCGAGGTGCTGGCGCTGGAGGATCTCGGCCTCGCGCATCGCCCGCCGCGGCTGCGCGAGCGGGTGGCGGCCGAGCTCGATCGCCGCCGGCTCGAGCGGCTCGCCGAGCACCGCGGCCTGGCGGAGCACACGCCGACGGCGGCGGCGCTCGCCGCCCTCCGCGAATCGATGCTCGCGGCGGCCGCCCTCGAGCGCCGGGTCGAGCTCCTCGTGCCCGCGCCCGGCGAGCAAGAGCTGCAAGCGCTCTACGGGGCCGACCCGCGGCGTTTCCCGAGCCCCGAGCGGCGGGTCTTCGAGGTCTTCTTCCTGCCGGGGGAGGAGGGCGCGCTGCGCGCCGTCCGCGAGGCAGCGCAGCGGCAAGCCGCCGCGTGGCGCGCGGGCACGCCGCCGGCCGAGCTCGAGACCTGGGGGCCGATCACCCGCGCCCAGATCGGCGGCACGACCTCGCCGAACCTCGCCGCCGTCGCGTTCGAGCTCGCGGCCGGCGAAGTGAGCGAGCCGGTCCGCCTGGAGCGCTACCGCCGGGAGACGGCGCGCTTCGAGGCCGAGGGCTACGTCGTCCTGCGCCCGCTGGCGATCGAGCCGGCCTCGACGCTGCCGTTCGAGGCCGTGCGCGAGCGCCTCGCGAGCGCCGCCCGGCGCGAGGAAAGGGAGCGCGCGGCCAGCGAGGTGCGCGCCGAGCTCGCGGCCGGGCTCGACCTCGACCTGGCGCTGAGCCGGTTCGAGACCTGCCCGCTGGAGGAGCCGCCGAGTCGACGTCCCTCGCGCCCAGAGCAGCTGCCTTGAGCGAGTAGCTTCTCCTAGATCGGATCGCCGCAAAAAGATTCCAGGTAGGGCGGTGAACGTCTCGGGCTCGATCGACCCGGATCGCCCCGCTCAGAGTCTCACTGCGACCCAGCGGCCGGATCCGATCGGGGCGGAGAAGCCGGTCACCGCCTTACCTGGAGGGCGACCTTCGCAGGGCTGGAACGGCGTACCGGGCGTGGGAGCCGAGGGGGACCCGCGCCCGGGCGGATGACCTTGGCAGGCGGCTTCGCAGAAGAGCCTACGGCTCCTCCTCGCCGCCACGGCTCGGGACTGCCGGGGGATCCGACGCGGAGTCCAGGTTCGCGAGCAGCCGTCGCGCCTGCTCGACGGCCTCGGGCTGGCGTGCCTCGGCGACGAGGCGCTCGAGCTCCTCGCGCGCGGCGTCGAGGTCTCCCAGCTCGATCCGGGCCGAGGCCAGGCCGAGGCTCGCCGCGGGGTAGGGGCGCTCGTAGCGCAGCGCGCGGCCGAAGGCGGCGGCGGCTTCCTCGGCGCGGCCGGCGCGGAGCTCGAGCAGGCCGAGGTTGTAGTGCGCCCGCGGCGAGAAGGGGGCCGCCGCGGTGGCCGCCTTGAGCTCGCCCCGCGCCTCCTCCGCCTGTCCGGAGCGGGCGAGCTCGACGCCGAGGCCGAGCAGGCTGTCGACGTGGCTGCCGTCGATGGCGAGCGCGGCCCGGTAGAGCTCGATCGCCTCCGCGGTGCGCCCGGCCGCGGCGGCCAGGTCGGCCAGCATGACGACGGCCGTCAGGTCGTCGGGGGCGAGCTCGCGGGCCGCTTCGAGGAGGCCGCGCGCCGCCTCGGGGCGCCCCCGGTCGCGCTCGAGCTGGCCGAGCGCGACGAGGATCGCCGGGTCCTCGGGGTCGATCGCCTGGGCGCGGCGGTAGAGCGCGAAGGCCTCGTCGCTCCTCCCCAGCCGCCGCTCGAGGTTGGCCAGGGTGGAGAGGAACGTGGGATTCTCGGGGTCGAGCGGCAGGAGCGTCGTGGCGAAGATCCGCGCCGCCTCCTGCAGGCGGCCCCAGCCGGCGAGCGCGTTGGCCAGGTAGTAGTCGGCGAGAAAGGTGATGCCGGAAAGCGGGCTGCGCCGGCCGCTCGGCTGCCGCGGGTTGAGCTCGGCCTCGGCGGCGCCGCCGCCGGCGCCGCCGACGTAGCCCAGGGCCGCCAGCCGGCGCCGGACCTCGTCGTTCATGGTGCCCCCGCCCCCGGCCGCGGTGAGCGGCGGATTGTCCGCGATCACCCGGAAGAGGAGAGCTTCGAGAGCCTCCCGGCGCTCGCCCTCGGCGGCGGCGAGGTCGTGCAGCTCGTCCGGGTCGCGGGCGAGGTCGTAGAGCTCCGGCCGCGGCGCGTGGATGTACTTCCAGCCCGCGGCGCGCACCCCGAAGAGCGGCTCCCAGCCGAACGAGAAGCGCGGCAGCGCGCTCTCGAAGTAGGCGGCCGCGGGGGCCGCCGCCGCCTCCCCCCGGAGGGCGGCGGCCAGGCTGCGCCCGGGCAGGCCGCTTGGCGGCGGGAAGCCGAGGAGGTCGGCGATCGTGGGCAAGAGGTCGACGTGGGAGACGCTCTCCGTGACGACCCGGCCGCCTGGGGCCCGGCCCCCGGCGGCCCGAGTCCCGGCGAGCCGAGTCCCGGCGGTGAAGGCGGCCGGCGGCTTGACGATCAGCGGCACCCGCAAGGTCGCGTCGTAGGCGAGGACGGCGTGCGTGGCCTCGCCGTGCTGCCCCAGGCCCTCGCCGTGGTCGCCGGTGACGACCACGGCCGTGCCGTCCCAGCCGCCGAGCTCCCTGAGCTCCCCGAAGAGGCGGGCGATCTGGGAGTCCATGAAAGCGATCTCGCCGTCGTAGGGGCTGTCCTGGTAGAGCTGGTCCCAGGGGTGGGGCGGCGCGTAGCGCTGGTGGGGGTCGTAGTAGTGGACCCAGAGGAAGAACGGCCGGCCGGCGTGATCCCGCAGCCAGGCCATGGCGCGCTCGGTCGTCTGGTCGGCGGGGCGGTCGGTCACCATCTGGTTGTAGATCCGGGCGTCGCGCAGCTTGTCCTCGCTCCACTCGGCCGTGAAGCTGTCGTCGTACACGTCGAATCCCTGGTCGAGGCCGAAGCGGGAGTCGAGGACGAAGGCGCTGACGAACGCGCCGGTCGCGTAACCGCGCCCGGCGAGGATCTCCGGCAGGGTGACGAGGGCGTCGGCGGCCACGAAACGGCCGTTGTCGCGCACCCCGTGGGCCGTGGGCAGCGTCCCCGTGAGCATCGTCGTGTGGGACGGCAGGGTGATCGGCACGTGCGCGAACGCACGCTCGAAGCGGACCCCTTCGGCGGCGAGGGCGTCGAGGGCCGGGGACGTGTCGCGGCCGTAGCCGTAGGTCCCG
>JAOTWP010000176.1 GCA_029862975.1 Acidobacteriota bacterium | reverse complement strand
GCTCTGCTGCTCGAGGAGGCGCTGCACCCGCGCCTCGCCGCAGTTGTAGGCGGCGACGGCCGTCAGCCAGTCTCCGAAGAGCTCGTGGAGCTCGCCGAGGTAGGCGAGCGCGGCGCGGGTCGACTTCTCGGGGTCCATCCGCTCGTCGGCCCATTCGGTGCGCTTGAGGCCGTACCGGTAGCCGGTCGACGAGATGAACTGCCACATCCCCAAGGCCCGAGCCCGGGAGAGGGCGCGCACCTTGAACCAGCTCTCGACCATCGGCAGCCAGGCCAGCTGCTCCGGCATGCCGGCCTCGCGCAGCCGGTCGACGATCATCTCGCGGTAGAGCCCCGAGCGCCGGTAGCCTTCGAGGAAGGAGCTTCGCTCGGGACCCTGGAAGCTCGCGATCTCGCGCTCGACGTGCTCGTTGACGTCGAGCGGGACGGAGCCCGCGAAGTCGCCGACGACGGTGCGCTGCGAGGCGTAGATCTCGACGATCCGGCGCGAGATCAGCCGGCGCAGATCCTCCTTCTCCTGGGCCACCAGCGCGTCGCCGCCCGGATCGACCTCGCTCATGAGCCCGTAGGCCTCGTCGAGGGCCGCGAACGCCTCGTCGAAGCGCCCGCCCATCCACAGGCGCTCGGCGGTCTCGTAGGTCTCGAGCGAGGCGGCGAGCACGTCGGCCGGCTCGCGGACGACGGGCGGCGGGAGCTCGGCGGCGGGCGCCCCGGGGCCGGGCTCGGACGGCTCGGCGAGCCCCTCCCAGGGCGCCTCGACGGCCGGCTCGAGCGTCTGCCGGACCGCGGGCGCCTCGGGGCCGCTCGAGGCGCACGCCGAGGCGGCCACTACCAGAGCGAGGACGGTCGCAAGGCGTTCGAGTCGATTCATGAGCGCCGATTCTAATCCACGGTTCGTGCGAAGCTCGCACCGCGCCAACCGCTCGCGACGGGCGCTCATTCCCGGGACGGCGGACCCGCCCGGCGCCCGGTTCCCGAACGCGCCCCGGGGGCGTTAGCATGGCGGCGCCGCGGCCGCTGCCGGCCGCGATCCGCGAGGCGACGACGATGAAGTGGACCTGGAAGCTGGGGACGGTGGGCGGCACCGAGGTGCGCGTGCACGCCACGTTCTTCCTCCTCATCCTCTGGCTCGTCCTCAACTACGGAATGGCCGGCCAGGCTGCGTACGAGATCGCCGTTCGCATCGGCTTCGTCCTCGTCCTCTTCGGCTGCGTCGTCCTCCACGAGCTGGGGCACGCGCTGGCCGCGAAGCGCTACGGCATCGGGACCCGGGACATCACGCTCCTGCCCATCGGCGGCCTGGCGCGGCTCGAGCGCATCCCGCGCGACCCCCGCCAGGAGCTGGTCGTGGCCCTCGCCGGCCCGGCCGTGAACGTCGTCATCGCCGCCGTCCTCGGCACCCTCCTCGTGGCCGGCGGCGTGCCCGCCGGCGGCCTGGGGATGGATCTGGCCGCCGGGTCCTTCGCCTGGAACCTCGTCCTCGTCAACGTGGTCCTCGTCGTCTTCAACGTCCTTCCGGCGTTTCCGATGGACGGCGGCCGCGTCTTGAGGGCGCTTCTGGCCATGCGGATGAGCTACGTCAAGGCCACCCGGCTGGCCGCCACCGTCGGGCAGATGATGGCCTTCGCGTTCGCCTTCGTGGGCCTCTTCTTCAACCCCTTCCTGCTGCTGATCGCGCTCTTCGTCTGGGTCGGCGCGGCCCACGAGGCGAAGCTCGTGACGCTGCGCTCCTCGCTCGAGGGTCTCGCCGTCCGCCAGGCGATGCTCTCGCGGTTCGAGGTCCTGCAGGCGACGGACCCGCTCTCGCGGGCGGTCGACCTGACGCTCGCGGGGTCGCAGAAGGACTTCCCGGTCGTCGTCGGCGACCGGGTGGCGGGGCTCTTGACCCAGCAGGACCTCATCGCCGGCCTCGCCCGCGCAGGCAGCCGGGCCGCGGTCGCAGACTTCATGCAGCGCGGCGTGGCCGTCGTCGAAGCCGAGGACGAGCTGGCCCGCGCTCTCGTGAGCTTCGATCCGAGCCACGGCGCGACGCTGCCGGTCGTCTCGCGCGGCGCGCTCGTCGGCCTCTTGACCACGGACAACGTCTCCGAGCTGGTGGAGATCCGCAGCGCCCTCGACGGCGACCCGGGCCGCCCGAGTCGCTGAGCGCCCGCAGGCAGCTCGCGGGAGCTACTCCGCCGCGTCGTCGCCGATCTCCGCGGCCACCGTGGGCGCGAGCAGGCTGCGCCCCCCCGCCTTCAAGGTCAGGACGGGACAGGCGGCCAGACGCCCGACCCGCTCCGCGGTGCTGCCGAGCATCCAGCGCTCGATGCCGCCGAGGCCGTGGCTGGGGATCACGATGAGGCCGCTGCCCTGCTCCCCGGCGATGCCGGCGATCCGCGAGGCTGGGGTCCCGCTGACGACGAAGCTCTCGAACGGCACCTCGGGCCCCCCCGCCTCCTCGTACAGCTCGGCCATGTGCTCGAGAGCCCTCTTGCGCAGATGGTCGCCGAGCTCGACGACCGCGGCCGGACCGTAGAAGCTGGGCACGGCCTGCACGTCGATCACGTGCAGAAGCTGCAGGCTCGCGCCGAGCACGCCGCCCAGCTCCCGCGCCGTCCGCAGGCCCTCCGCGGACGAGTCCGAGAAGTCGATCGGCACGAGGATCCGCTCGATGGCCTCCAGCTCCGGGCCGCGCTTGCGCTGGCGCAGCGTGAGCACCGGGCAATCGGCGCCGCGGATGACCTTCTCGGCCACGCTGCCGAGCACGAAGCGGGCCGGCCCGCGGTGGCCGTGGGTGCCCATCACGATGAGGTCGGCCTCCATCTCCCGGGCGTGGGCGAGGATCTCCTCGCTGGCCGAGTACCCCTTGCGCTTCTGCTGGTGGAAGGCGATCGGGGCCGCCTCGCCCCGCGTCGCCTGGCGCGCCAGCTCGGTGTCGGCGAGCTCGAAGAGCCTTGCCATCAGGCTCGCCTCCTCGGGGAAGCGCCCCTTGACGTTGCGGGGATCGGCCTCGAAGAAGATCACGGCGTGCAGCATGTGCAGCTCGGCCTCGAAGCGGCGGGCCAGCAGCAGCGCGTAGTCGAGCGCCTGGTCGGCGCAGTCCGAGAAGTCGGTGGGAAACAGGATCTTGCGCATGCGGATCATCGGCGACCCTCCCGGGAACCCTCGGTCCGATCATCCGGAGAGTCCGGGGCAGCGGCCAGACCCCGGCGGGCGGGGCCTACCCGCCCCTCCGGGGGTGCACCGCGGCGCCGCCGCCGTGTACGCTGGCCGTGAGATCGCGGCCATGCCGCCGCGACCGCCCAACGAGGGGCTCGTCATGAAGACCGAGAGAGGACTCGTAGAGCTCGAGATCGAGACGGTGGCCGACGAGGTCGAGGCCCTGCGCCGCGAGCTGCGGGCCAGAGTCGACGGGCTGGAGGTCGAGCTCGAGGCCGTCAAGCGCGCCATCGGCGAGGGGCTCGAGCCCGCGGCCACCCGCCGCTTCCTGCGGCGGGTCGACGAGATCCGGCGCGAGATCGTCCCCGAGCGCGGCAAGCCCTGACCGGGCGACCTCCGGGACGGGCGCCACGAGAACCCGGCCGCCGGCCGGCCTCGCGGGTCTCGGGTTTGGGGCCTCGGGTTTGGGGCTTCAGGCTCGCGGAGCGCAGCGAAGGGACTTGAGCCGGATGCCCAGCTCGAGGTCGGTCTTCAGGCCGACGAGCGACCTCGCCAGGCGCGCCGCGGCGTCCTGGGTCCGCAGGCGCGCGGCGAGCTTGGGGGAGAGCGCCGTGCCGCCCTCGCCCGCCGCAGCGGCCGCCAGCGCCCCGTCGAGGGAGTCGTAATCGGCCAGCAGCATCGCCGCCGTCTTCGGGCCGACGCCGGCGACGCCGGCGACGCCGTTCGTGGCGTCCCCGGCCAGCGCCAGGTAGTCGACGAAGCTCTCCGGCGGCACGCCGAAGCGGCGCAGGACGTAGCTGCCGTCGAGGTCGCGCCGGCCGAAATGGTCGCGCACCGAGACCCGGCGGGAGAGCAGCTGGAGGAAGATCTTGTCCGTCGACAGGATCACGGCCTCGCCGCCCGCCTTCTCGACCTTGACCGCCAGGGTCGCGATCACGTCGTCCGCCTCGCGGCCCGAGAGCCGCAGGGAGCGCACTCCGAGGCGGAAGAAGGTCTCCTCGTAGGCCGGCAGGCCGGCGCGCAGGGCCTCCGGCATCGGCCGGTGCCCGGCCTTGTAGCCGGCGAAGAGCCGGTGCCGCCAGGTGGCGCCCGGGCCCTCGAAGACGGCGGCCGCGTGGGTCGGCGAGCACTCCCGCAGGGCGCGCTCGAGCGACTGGCCGCAGGCGGCCCGCCCCGCCTCGACGCGCTCGGGCCCGTCTTCGCCCGGCTGCGCCGCGTAGACCCGGCGGATCAGGTTCAGGGCGTCGACGAGCAGCACTCGCGTCGCCGGCCGAGACCCCGCTGCGCCGCCGCCGCCCATCGCCGGCCGGTCCGCTAGAGCGGCCAGATCCTCGGCACGAGGAGGAGCAGGAGAGCGAAGGCGACGAGGCTCAGGACCGTTCCCGACCTGACGAAGTCGGAGAAGCGATAGCCGCCCGGCCCGTAGACGAGCAGGCAGGCCGGCTCGAACGGGGTGATGAAGGAAAGCGACGCGGACAGGGTCACGAGGACGGCGAAGGTCCGCGGGTTGACGCCCATCTGGACGGCCGTCGAGACCGCCACGGGGAGAATCACGAGCACGGCCGCGGCGTTCGACAGGGGCTGGGTGAGCAGCATCGTCAGGAGCGAGAGAGTCGCCAGCACGGCGTAGATCCCCACCGGCATCGCCCAGCTCACGATCAAGTCCGCGACGTACTCCGCGGCCGAGGTCTTCTGCATCGCCAGGCCGAAGGAGGTCATGCCGCCGATCAAGATCAGCAGCCGCCACTGGATGAGGTCGTAGACCTCCTGCGCCGTGATGCACTTGCGGATCACCACAGCGAGAGCGCCCGTCAACAGGGCGACCGAGAGCGGCAGCAGCCCGAGGCTGCCGGCGAGCACCGCGACCGCCAGCGCCGCCGCCGCGAAGAGGCCGCGGCGGCGGCGGAACGGCACGTGCGCCACCTCGTCCAGGAGCCACAGGTCGCCGCTCTTGTGGAGGGAGTCGAGATCGCCCTCCGATCCCTGCAACAGCAGCACGTCGCCGACCCTGAGCGGCAGATGCCGCAGGTCGGTCGGCCGGGCGTGACCGCGCCGGTAGAGCGCGAGCACGGCGACCCGGAAACGGCTCCGGAACCCGATCTCGGAGAGCGTCCGGTCGGCGATGTCGGACGACGGCGCGACGAAGGCCTCCACGAGCTTGGCGCCTTCGGTCTCGAGATCCGCGTCCCCCAGGACGGAGTCGGTCTCGAGGTGGAGGTCGGCGCTCTCCTTCGTGGCCAGCAGGGCCTCGCGGGCCGCCTCGACGACCAGCAGGTCGCCCGCCCGCAGGATCGTGTCGCGGCGGGGAAAGAACCTCCGGCCGTCGCGCTTGATGGCCGCGACGTGCATCCCGAGATCCGCCAGGCCGGCGTCGCGCAGCGCCTTGCCGTCGAGAGACGAGCCCTCGGCCACCACCACGGCCGACAGATAGGCCCCGATGTCGTACTTCTCGCTCAGGCTCGCCGCCGGCCTGGCGGGCAGGAGACGGTAGCCCACGAACGCCAGGTACAGGATGCCGGTAACCACGATCACGAGACCGACGGCCGTGAACTCGAAGAAACCGTAGGGTGCGTAGCCGAGCTTCTTCAGCATGCCGCTGGCCGCGATGTTGGTCGACGTCCCGATCAGCGTGCAGGTGCCGCCGAGGATCGACGCGAAGGCCAGCGGCATGAGCAGCCGAGACGGGCTGAACCTGCCCTTCTTCGCCAGCTCGAAGGCCGCCGGCATGAGCACGGCCGTCGAGTTCGTGTTGCTGACCAGGGCCGACATCGACGCCGACAGCGTGGTCACGACCAGCAGGACGCGCGTCCGCGAGCTGCCCGCCAGCCGGAAGATCGCCTGCCCCAGCCAGTCCATGACGCCCGTCTTGACGAGCGCCCCCGACAGCACGAAGACCGACCCGAGGACGATGATGATCTCGTTGGCGAACCCCGCGAAGGCCTCCTCCGGAGAGAGGATCCCGGAGACGACGAGGGCGACGAGGAGCGACAGGGTCACGACGTCGATCGGCAGCCACTCGAAGGTGAAGAACGCCATGGCCCCCGCCAGCAGCGCGAGCACCAAGAAGATCTCGAAGGTCATCGCCGCCCCCGGCTCAACGACCGGGTCTCGCGCTCAGTGACACTCCGCGCACGCTTCCCGATCGGCCGGCAGGCGGACCTGCGGCGGTTGCCCGTGGCAGGCGTCGCATTCGAGCTCCATGTCGCCGGAGTGCACGGCATGGGAGAACTCTCCGATCTCGGTCGTGAACGTGCGGCGGCGGGTTCCGGCGTGGCAGTCCAGGCAGGCGCGCGCCTCCTCGCGGTGGTGGCAGCTGGTGCAGTCGCCCGCCGCGAGGCGCAGCGGGCCGCCGTCCTCCCACTCCTCGTGCGGCCGGTGGCAGGTCTCGCAGGCCAACCCCCGGCCGACGACGTGGCTCAGGTGGGGGAACTCCCGGCCGAAGGGGCGGGCCGTGCGCCCCTCGATGCCGGCGTGGCACTCCAGGCAGGGCGTTTCGTACGGCGCCTCCGGCCAGGCCGTGCGGAAGCTCGC
>JAOTWP010000175.1 GCA_029862975.1 Acidobacteriota bacterium | reverse complement strand
GCAGAGACGCTGAATCTCGCTCACGGGCAGCCGCTCGACTGGATTCTCGGTCACCTCAGGACCTCCCGCATGATTCTAACCTCGACCTCCGAGCCGCGTGGAGAAGCAGCCAGCCAGGCCAGGAACCGCTCGTTCATCCGCGCCACCACCTCAGCCGTTTGCTGCTCGGCCAGGTGCGAGTAGCGCTCGACCATTGCCAGGGTCTTGTGGCCCAGGACCTCGGCGATCTCGGGCAGCGTGGTGCCGTTCATGGCGAGGTAGGAGGCTGCCGAGTGCCGGAGGTCGTGGCAGAATGCGGTGACAGGATACTCATTTCTTTCACGTGCCCTGCGGGCGAGAAGACGAGGAATGAGTATCCGAGGAAGAATGAGTATCCTGTCACCGATTTCCACCGATTTCGCCGTCGGCTCAGCGACCGGTGCCTGCCGGCAGCCGCTTGCGCAAGCCGACGCGCCAGACCCAGTAGAGCATGCTGAAGAGGACCGCGAGGATCGGCAGGGCGAGAAGCGCGGGGTGGCGCAGTGCTTCGGGAATCTCGTCGGACTGCCCGAGGAAGAACGACAGCGCCGCGATCAGCAGGGCGTAGGACATGCGCCAGAGGTGGCGCGCGATGCGTGAGGCGCCAGCCACGACGTCGCGCCGGCGCAGCCAGCGGAGGTCCGACAGGCCTCCCAGCAAGGCGGGGAGGCCGAGGATGAAGAAGGGGAAGGCGGGCATTCCGTCGCGGGTGCCGCCGGGACTGCCGAGGGTCACGATGCCGAGCATGAGCCCGATACCGCCCACGGCGATGCCCACGAGGGCGACGCCGAGGTCGAGGCGTCGCGAAGCGCTCGGCGGGGGCCGCACCGAGGACCAGGCGGTCCACGCGAGGTAGGCCGCCGAGAGACCGGCGACAACGGAGACCTCGACGCCCTCGACGGCCGCGATGCCCGCTCCGGTGAGCCCCATCGTCAGCATCGCGAAGACGAACACCAGTCCGCTCTTCCGGTGCACGCGCGCTCCCTTGGCCGAGAAGAGCGCCAGGTAGCCCGCCAGCAGTCCAACGACGCCGCCTGCGATGTGGAGCAGCAAGGTCGTCTTCATCTGTCCCGACCACTACGGCCGGAGCGCATCGCGGTTTCAGACCGGCGGACGCAGCGGCGAGCTACCGTCGAATGCGTGGCCGGGGCGTGCCCGCTCCACCTCTGCCGCGGTCTAAGACCGGACCTCCCGGACCGCACCGGCCCCGGCCCTGGCGCGCTGCGAGAGCACCGTGCAGGAGACGGAAGGACTCGCTCCCGAGCCCGCGTCAGCGGGCGACGACCGAGTCGCCGCTACGGCTCCTGGCGCCCTGCGGGCGCCTGGTGCCGGAGGGGGGACTCGAACCCCCACTCCCTTGCGGGAAACGGATTTTGAGCCCGTCGCGTCTGCCAGTTCCGCCACTCCGGCCGCTGTCGGATGCTAGGGAGTCGCCGGGGGAGTGTCAACTCCGCGCCGGCGGGGGGGCGGCGGGGTGGGGGAGGGCCGGCAGGGGCTCTTCGGTGTGTCGGGGAGGGGCGGAATCGGGACGGAAACCGTCCTCTCGAGAGTCCGCTGGCGTCAAATTGGCGCGTCTGGGCTTCGCAAGCTTGACAAAAACGGGCGTTTCGGCTATCATTCACCTCCAACCGTGAGTCTTTCCAAGACTTACGCGCCTTTTCCGGTGGCATCGGGAGTGCAGGCGAGATTTCCAGATTCATCCCACGCCCCCCAGGCGAGCAGCGAGCGAGGTGTTGACGTGACATTCAAAGTCGGCCAGAAGGTGGTGTATCCCAATCACGGAGTCAGCGTCATCGAGAAGATCGAGGGCGCGAGCCTGGGCGGCGCCCAGCACACCTTCTACCATCTGCGGCTCTTCTCGAACGAGTCCAAGGTGATGGTCCCGAAGGAGAACCTCGATCTCGTCGGCCTGCGGCCGCTCAACGCCCAGGCCGAGATCACGGCGCTCTTCAGGGTCCTGCGCAACGAGGTCTTCGAGACCTACAAGGACTGGAAGGGGCGCTACAAGCAGAACCTCGACAAGATGAAGACCGGCGACCTGCCCGAGGTGGCCAAGGTGCTCAAGAACCTGGAGCTCGTGAGCTCGAAGAAGAGCCTGTCGTTCCGCGAGAAGAAGATGTACGAGCGTGCCAAGTACTTCATCGTGAGCGAGGTCGCCCACGTCAAGGGCATCAAGGAGGCGGAGGCCGAGAAGCAGGTCGACAAGGCCCTCGCCCAGGGGATGGCCAAGATCGGGGTCATCCTCGCCGAGTCGGTGTCGGCCGGCTGATCCGGCCAGGACCGCCGTTCCGGGGTCCACGCCGGAGCTTCTCCCGGGCTCGATGACGGCGCCGCGTCGCAGGCCGGGGACCCTCGCGGCGGCCCGACGGGACGGGGTGCTGCCACCGGGGAGCGTGCGGCCGGAGGCTGGCCGGATCCCGCGGGATGGCAGGGCCGGCGCGGCCGGGGGGCGTAGGATCGCGCCGTATGAGCCGTAGGCGTCGGATAAGGTGCCCCGGGCGGCCGCGGGGTCTGCGGTGTCCGAGGGGCCCGAGGGGAGAGAGCCATCTTCGCTGAGGTCGCGGTGCCGCTGCCGTTGCCGGCGCCGCTCGTCTACGAGGTGCCGCCCGCCTTCGCCGGGCTGGCGGTGCCCGGGGCGCGGGCGCGGGTGCGGGTCGGCGCGCGCCGGGTCGTCGGCTTCATCGTCGGGCTGCGCGGCGAGGCCCCGGAAGGGATGCGGATCCGGCCGCTCGAGGCCGTCGTCGACCGCCTGCCGCTGCTCACGCCGGAGCTCCTGGCCCTGGCCGACTTCGTGGCCGGCTACTACATGGCGCCGATCGGCGAGGTGCTGCGGGCCATGGTGCCGGGCAGGCTGCCCCCCTGGGGCGAGCAGCGGGTCTGGCTGACCGACGCCGGCGCGCTGGCGACGGTGCGCGACCCGGAGGAGGCGCGGGTGGCCGCGGCGCTCGCCGCCGGCGGCCGCCTCGACCTGGCGCAGCTGCAGGCCGCGACCGGGCTCGCCGACCTGCACGGGGTCGTCGAGCGCCTCAAGCAGCGCGGCCGGGTGGCGGTGGGGGAGAGCCGGCGCGGGGGGGCGCGCTACGCCAAGGCCGTCGAGCTGGCGCGCGGCGAGCTCGCGGACCTGATCGCCGCCTGCGGCCGCTCGCCGCAGGCGCGGGCGGTCGTCGAGCTGCTGGCGGCGCTCGGCCGCCCGGCGACCGCGCGCGAGCTCCAGGACCAGGTGGAGTGCGGACCCGGGGTCGTCAACCGGCTGATCGGGCTCGGGGTGCTGCGCCAGTTCGTCCAGATCGAGCGCCTCGATCTCGAGGCCCATCACGCCGCCGCGCACCCGCGGGGCGGCGACCCGGAGCCGGACCTCGTCCTGCGCCACGGCCAGGCCGCGGCGCTGGCGGCGCTGCGCGAGAGCCTCGACGGCGGCCGGTACGGCGCCTTCCTCGTCCAGGGCGTGACGAGCTCCGGCAAGACGGAGGTCTACCTGCGCGCCGCCGAGCACTGCCTCGCGCAGGGGCGCGCCGTCATCGTCCTCGTCCCCGAGATCGCCCTGGTGCCGGCGCTGGCGGGGGCGGTGCGCCGCCGCTTCGGGAGCCGGGTGGCGATCCTGCACTCGGGGCTGTCCGGCGGCGAGCGGCACCAGGAGTGGGAGCGGCTGCGCGCCGGCGAAGCGCGGGTGGTCCTCGGGCCGCGCTCGGCGCTCTTCGCGCCGGTCGCCGACCTCGGCCTGCTGGTGGTCGACGAGGAGCACGACGGCTCCTACAAGCAGGACGCGACCCCGCGCTATCACGGCCGCGATCTGGCGTTGCTGCGGGCCCAGCGAACGGGGGCGACCGCGGTCCTCGTCTCCGCCACGCCCAGCCTCGAGAGCCGCCACAACGCGCGGACCGGCAAGCTGCGGCCGCTCACGCTCGGCGGCCGGGTGGGGGAGGCGGCGCTGCCCGAGGGCATCCTCGTGGACCTGCGCGCCGAGGGCGTGGCGCAGCGCCCCGGCGAGGTCCACTTCAGCGAGCGGCTGACGGCCGAGATCGAGCTCGCCCTGGCCGGCGGCGACCAGGTGATCCTGCTGCGCAACCGCCGCGGCTACGCGCCGCTCTACCTGTGCCGCGCCTGCGGCGAGGACTTCCAGTGCGCCGACTGCGGGCTGGCGCGGACCCTGCACCGCCGCGAAGGCACCCTGCGCTGCCATTACTGCGGCGCCGCGCAGCCGGTGCCCCGGCGCTGTCCGAGCTGCGCCGGCGAGGCGCTCGAGGCCATCGGGGCGGGGACCGAGCGCGTGGAGGAGGACTTCCAGGCGCTCTTCCCCGGCACCCCCGTGGCCGTCCTCGACCGCGACACCGTGCGCCGGCGGGGCAGCGCCGCGGCCGTTCTCGAGTCCTTCGCCCGCGGCTCCGCCCAGGTCCTGATCGGCACCCAGATGGTGGCCAAGGGCCACCACTTCCCGGGCGTCGCGCTGACCGCCGTGCTGCTGGCCGACACCTACCTCGGCTTCCCGGACTTCCGCGCCGTCGAGCGGACCTACAGCCTGCTCGTCCAGCTCGCCGGCCGCGCCGGCCGCGGCGACCGCCCCGGGCGGGTCGTCATCCAGACCTTCCACCCGGACCACTACGGCATCCGGGCCGCCCTCGACCACGACGACGACGCGTTCGTCGAGCAGGAGATGCGCTTCCGCAAGGTTTTCCACTACCCGCCGTTCAGCCGCATGATCCAGCTCCTCTCCCGCGGCGCCAACCGCGAGCGCGCGGCGGCCACGCTGCGCGACGTCGCCGCCGCCCTGCACCGCAGCCCCCTTGCCCGCGGCGTCCGCATCCTCGGCCCCGCCCCGGCGCCCTTCGAGCGCCTGCGCGGCCAATGGCGCTTCCAGCTCCTCGTCCGCGGCGACAGCTCCCGCCGCCTGCGCGAGCTGATCGCCAGCGCCCTGCCCGCAAAGACCGCCAACGAGCTGGTGATCGACGTCGATCCGTACGAGCTGCTCTGAGGGTCTCGGGAGCTCAGAACCACTGAGGATCTCGGCATGGCGCTCCTCCTCTGGAATGACGACAGGCGGGACGACCGATGAGCCGCGTCTACTTGACGTTGTCGTGTAGGCCGAGAACGGCGACATATCAGACCTACAACTGAGGCGACACCCTTCATCTCGCGCCGCAAGAAATCGGGCATCGGCCGCATTTCGAGGAGCCGGCCTACGTCCGTCGGATCACCGGAGAGGCATTTGTTGAGCCTCTGCGCCTTCCTCATTCAGCGCTTCAGGAGACCGAGGCTCGCGTTTGCCAGGTCCTCTCAGGCGGCCCCGCCGCTCCAAAGGGCTATGGCGTCCCATGGCCTACTGGACCCTCTACGGTCCTCGTCAGCTCGTCGCCCTCGGCATCGGCTCTGCCAGTTGGTTTGCGCTTGGTGACAGCCGAAAGTGGGTTACG
Organism: Acidobacteriota bacterium; assembly: GCA_029862975.1. GTDB lineage: Bacteria > Acidobacteriota > Thermoanaerobaculia > Multivoradales > JAHEKO01 > CALZKB01. The sequence goes on along the minus strand of JAOTWP010000175.1, from coordinate 1,322 downwards.
ATGGGACTTGAGCTGCGGGATCGCCAGATGATCTGCCCGTAGGGGCGATTCCGGTAAGGGACAGATAGCCAAGGCAGAGCGAGAGACTGCAGGAGTCGGAGCTATGGAAGAACCCCTGGACGGCGAGTGGGCCGTCATCGAAACTCGACTGCCGTCGGGCGCATCGCTCCAAGTTCAGAGCCGGCAGCTCGGCGGCGTCGAGAAGATTTTCGGCAAGACGCCTGAGTTCCAAGCGCTTGTACCGCGGATCGAGGGCATTGCCTCAGTCCTGGCCGACGTGTGGAACAAGGTCAAACCAAGGAAGGCTACGGTCGAGTTCTCGCTCCAGATAGCTCTCGAGTCCGGAGAGCTGACTGCGCTTCTGGTCAAGGGGAGCTCGGAGTCGAATCTGAAGATCTGCCTCGAGTGGAGTGACCCGCCGAAATAGACGATTCCAACGCTGATGCCCGACAGCCTGCAAAGTCTCCTAATCGAGTGCACCGTCAAGATCTGGGGCGACAAGGACAGCCACGGCACGGGCTTTTTTGTAGCGCCCAACCTGGTGCTGACGGCGGCCCACGTTACCGAAGCGTCCCAGTCGCCCTCAGGGAGAGTCCGGCTCAGGCTGGCAGACGGAGAGTGCTGGGGAAAGGTGGTCTTCGCAGGAGACCCTGAGCGCGACGACTTTGCCTTGGTGCAAACCAAAGAGGCGAACGACGTAACAGCCGTGCTCGACAGCGATGTCAAGCTCGGAGACCAGCTGCTCACTTACGGGTTCACGAAAGCCTGTCCGACAGGGGAGCCAGTCACCTTGGAGTACGAGGGCTCTCATGGCTCGAATGGCTCGCTGATCAAGCTCAAGCAGGGCCAGCTCGTTCCGGGAATGAGCGGCGCCGCGCTCGTCAATCAGAGAACGGCGCGGGTGATCGGTGTGGTACTCGACACGCGCAGCCGGGTGACGGATCTCGGTGGGCATGCCCTAGCGACCCAGGTCGTACTCGACAGGACGCCCGCCGATCATCGGCTCGGGCAGCGTGATTTCGCAATCGCCGCGCGCTGGGAGCGGCTGGTTTCGGTGCTCCACACGCGCGACCTGGCCACAAGCCCAAACCACTACTGGCTCTTTCCCCAGGAAAAGGTCGATGTCGTCGATGCCTTCATCGAACCTAGGTATACGGTTCTGCGCTACGAGGACTTGGAGCGCTGCAAGGAGTCGGCCTCCAACGCGGTCGCCGACTGCGTTCGGATTCTGGAGCAACAGGAGCTGCTTTTTCTCTTCGGGCCGTACGGCTCCGGAAAGAGCATTCTCACCAAGAGGGTGCAGCGCCACCTCTGGGAACGGG
>JAOTWP010000174.1 GCA_029862975.1 Acidobacteriota bacterium | reverse complement strand
CACGGCCACCACGGGGGCCTGAAGGGCTCGCGGGCGGTCGTCGACGCCGCCGCCGTTGACGAGCAGGATGGCCGCGACCGCGGCGAGCACCAGCGCCAGCTCGTAGCGCCGTCGCCGGCGCTCCGCGTCGGGCGCCGCGCGCAGGCGCTCCCTGGCCAGGTGGAAGGCGGCGCCCTGCAGCGGCAGGGTCATGAGCAGGGTGTGGTTCCACAAGAGCGGCGTCGCGAGGGCGGCGCCGGCCGTCGCCACGCACAGCAGCTGCCCGGGGCCCAGGACCCCCGCGGCGCGGACGGCGAGGACGGCAGCCAGCGCCACCGCCGCCGCCACCCAGAGCGGATCGAGAGCCAGCCCGGCGTGGCCGAGGAAGCGGTGCAGGGAGACGATGCGGGCCCGCGTCAGCTCTTCGACCGGCTGCGCCAGCATCTCGTCCAGTCCCGGCGGCAGGACGAGGAGGAGGACTCCGCCAAGCAGGGCCAGGCCGGCCGCGAGCCGGTGGCGGCCCCCAGGCGTGCGTTCGCCGCCCATCCCGGGGCGATGGGCAAAGAGCGCGAGGATCGCGACCGGAGCCAGGGGTTTGAGGGCGAGGCTCGCGCCCAGCACGAGCCCCGCCGCTCCCGGCCGCCGCCGCCATGCCAGGAGGCCGCCGAGCATGAGCGCCATCGCCAGGAAGGACAGATTCCCGAGGAGCAGCCCGAGCCAGACCCCCGGTGCCAGGCAAACCAGCGCCGCGCCGGCCGCCAGCCCTCGCCACCAGGGCCGCGGGCACAGCGCGGTGCCCAGCCACGCCGTCGCCAGCCAGACCACGAACCCCAGCCCGAGGAGGTTGAGGCCGCGCAGCAGCCCGAGAAGCCCTCCTCCACCCAGGGCCCGCAGCAGCAGCGCGCCCGCGTAGGCGAACGCGGGCGGGTAGTAGAAACCGCTTTTGGCGTAGGGGGACTGCCCCTCGGCCGCGAGCTGGAAGGCGGCGAGGTAGAACCGCTCGTCGACGAGCGGCTCGCGCTCCGTCACCGCCCCCCAGTGGCGCAGCGCCGCCACCAGCGCCAGCAGCGCCACGGCGAGAACGTGCCTGCGCAGCGGCCACCCGGCCCAGACGGCGAAGGCGCCGCGGAGACGGTCGCTCGGGGCCGCCAGGGTCTCGGAGTTCATGCTCGCCCTTTCCCGGCCAAGGGTGCATTCTAGTCCCGCGCCTGAACCGGGAACCAGGCGGCCAACGCGAGACGTTGCCGCGTCGGGAAAGAAAAGACTCCGGGTAGGGAAAAGAAGCAGGAGACGCTCTCTTCCTACCCGGGTTCTTCTTCTCTTCCCCGCCCGGGCCTGCCCGAGCGTGCCCGGGGTCTTCGAGTCTCCTTCTCTTCCCTACCCGGAGTCTTTACTCTCTTCCTACCCGGAGTCTCTTTCGACTGCTTGGGGTCTCTTCCGGCGGTGCGAACGGTGGGCGGCGGATCACCGGAAGCCGACGACGGCCCGCCGCGGGGCGGGCCGTCGTGGATCCGCTGGAGCCCTCAGCTCGCGGCCGCCAGCAGCGGCGCGATGACCAGGGCGACGACGGTCATGAGCTTGATCAGGATGTTGAGGCTGGGCCCGGCGGTGTCCTTGAAGGGGTCGCCCACCGTGTCGCCGACGACGGCCGCCTTGTGGGCGGCGGATCCCTTGCCGCCATGGGCGCCGCCTTCGATGAACTTCTTGGCGTTGTCCCACGCGCCGCCGGCGTTGGCCATGAAGATCGCCATCATCACCCCGGACGCGGTGACGCCGGCCAGCAGCCCGCCCAGCGCCGCCGTGTCGTAGAAGCCGACGAGCACCGGAACCAGCACGGCGAGGAGACCGGGCACGACCATCTCGCGGATGGCCGCCTGGGTCGAGATGTCGACGCACTTCCTGAAGTCGGCATCGGCCTTGCCTTCCATGAGGCCCGGAATCTCCCGGAACTGGCGCCGCACTTCCTCGATCATCTTGAAGGCGGCGCGGCCAACCGCTCTCATCGCCATCGACGAGAAGAGGTACGGCATCATCGCGCCGACCAGCAGCCCGCCCATGACCCTCGGATCGGCGATGTCGATGGTATCGAGGCCGACGGTCGTGCGGAACGCCGCGAAGAGCGCCAGAGCGGTGAGCGCCGCCGAGCCAATGGCGAAGCCCTTGCCGATGGCCGCCGTGGTGTTGCCGACGGCGTCGAGCTTGTCGGTCCGGGCCCGCACCTCCGGGCCGAGGGCCGACATCTCGGCGATGCCGCCCGCGTTGTCGGCGATCGGACCGTAGGCGTCGACCGCGAGCTGGATGCCGGTCGTCGACAGCATCCCCAGGGCCGCGATGGCGATCCCGTAGAGGCCGGCCTGGTCGTACGCGACGAGGATGGCGGCCACGAGAACGAGGATGGGCAGGGCCGTGGAGCGCATGCCCACGGCCAGGCCGGCGATGATGTTGGTCGCCGAGCCCGTCAGGCTGTCCTGCGCGATGCCCTGCGCCGGCGCCTTGGACTCGGACGTGTAGTACTCGGTGATCTTGCCGATGAGGACGCCGCCGACCAGCCCCGCCACGGTGGCGAGGAACACGCCGGTGGCGCCGAACTCCTTGCCGCTGACCACGTAGGTCCCGTCGAGCAGCTCGTGGGCCAGGAACCAGATCGCCCCGAGCATGACGATGGCGGCGCCGAACGTGCCGCGATCGAGAGCGTGGGCGGGGTTGCCGCCTTCCTTCGTGCGCACGAGAAGTGTCGCGGCCAGCGACACGAGGACGCCGATGCCGGCGACCAGCATGGGCAGCAGGACGAGCATCGGCGTGTAGCTGCTGCCGTCGAGCTTCGTGGCGCTCACGCCCAGCACGAGCGTGCCGACGATCGAGCCGACGTAGGACTCGAAGAGGTCGGCGCCCATGCCGGCGACGTCGCCCACGTTGTCCCCGACGTTGTCCGCGATGACCGCCGGGTTGCGCGGGTCGTCCTCCGGAATCCCGGCCTCGACCTTGCCGACGAGGTCGGCGCCGACGTCGGCGGCCTTGGTGTAGATCCCGCCGCCCACGCGCGCGAAGAGCGCGATGGAGCTCGCCCCGAACGAGAAGCCGGTCAGCACGGTGACGACCCTCAGAATGTCGCCCTGGGGGTCGCCGGACGCGAAGAGCGAGGTGTAGAGGAGGAAGAGCAGCGACAGGCCCAGGACGCCCAGCCCGACGACGGCGAAGCCCATGACGGACCCGCCCGAGAACGCGACGCTCAGGGCCCGGTTGAGGCTCGTGCGGGCCGCCGCCGCCGTCCGCACGTTGGCCGCCGTCGCGACGCGCATCCCGAAGAACCCGGCGAGGGCCGAGCAGACGGCCCCGACCAGCACCGAGAGCCCGACGAGCGCTGAGGTTCCCTCCTTGCCCGCGTTGGCCCAGGCCAGGAGCACGGCCACGACGAGCACGAAGACGGCGAGAACCCGGTACTCGCGGCCGAGAAACGCCATGGCGCCCTCCCGGATGTGGCCGGCGATGGCCTGCATCCGGTCGCTACCCGCGTCCTGCTTGTCGATCCAGCGGCTGCGCAGCCAGCCGAAGATGAGGGCGAGCGCCCCGCAGACCGGTACCCAGAGCATCAAGTTCTGTAGATTCACTGTGTCTCCCTCCCCATGCGTTGGCTGCCCGCAGTCAGCCGTTGAAGCGGCTCATGACCTGCTGTGGCTCCTCTTCGAGCCATGCCTCGCAGGCGTCCGCCGCACGCTCGATCAGCTTCTCGACCTGCTCGCGCTCGGCGGCCCGGAACGGCTCGAGGACGTAGTCCACGAGCTCCTCTCCGGGCGGCGAGCCCGCGGCCGGACCGACGCCCAGCCGCAGCCGGGGCACCTCCTCGGTCCGCAGGTTGTTGACGATGCTCTCCATGCCGCGATGGCCGCCCGGACTGCCGGCGAGCCGGAAGCGCAGGCGGCCCAGCGGCAGATGAACTTCGTCGTACACGACCAGGCAGTTCTCGGCGGCGATTTCGTACCTCTCGATCAGGCAGCGCAGCGCGTAGCCGCTGCGGTTCATGTAGGTCTGCGGCTGCACCAGGAGCGGGTCGCCCGGCGCGACGAGGGCGTTGCACTCGACGCGGTTCAAGGCCCTGCCGCGGCGGCGCGCCACCTCGGCGATCACCCGAAAGCCGACGTTGTGGCGCGTCTCCTCGTACTTGGTCCCCGGATTCCCGAGCCCGGCGAGCAGCCTGCGCGGCTTCTCGTCAGCCGTCGTCCTGGTCCTCCTCCCGGGCCCGGCCGATCACCTCGGGCTCCGAAGGCAGATCCTCGATCAGGCGCTCCTCCTCCTCGAGCGCCTCGGCCTCTTCCAGCGCCTCCGCCACCCGGCTGTGCGCGATCGAGACGAGGACGCGGCTCTCCTCCGTGAGGAGCTCGACTCCCTCCGGCAGCTCGAGATCCTTCGCCTCGAGGTGGTCCCCCACCTCGAGGGCCGTCACGTCGAGCCCCAGCTCCGCGGGGATGAGGGTCGGCAGGCACTCGAGCTCCACCTCCCGGGTCACGAAGTCGAGCACCCCGCCCTGGTTCTTGACTCCTTCGGGAGTGCCGTCGATCCGGACGCCGACCATCACGCGCACCTTCTCGTCGAGCAGCACCCGCTGGAAGTCGATGTGCGCGATCCGCCGCTCCACCGTGTCGATCTGCAGATCGCGGATCATGGCGTGCCGGCTCTTGCCCGTGTCGCCGAGCTTGAGCAGGAAGACCGAGTTCTCGCTCCCCGTCTGCCTCAAGAAGTCGCGCATCGTTCGCTCGTCCACCTGGATGGCGACGGCCTCGCGGCCGCCGCCGTAGACCACGGCCGGGATGGACCCGGAAGCCCGCAGCCTGCGGTTGGCGTTCTTGCCGACCTCCTCGCGAGGTTCGACCACTACGGTGATGTTGCTCATGACGGATCCTCTTTCCTGCGGGTCTTGCCAGACCGGCTTTGTCGATTGCGAACAGGTGCTGGACGAACGGATGCTGGACGAACAGATGCTAGACGAAGAGAGAGCTCACCGAGCTGTCCTCGTGGATGCGGCGGATGGCCTCTCCGAGCAACGGCGCCACGGACAGCGGCTCGAGCTTGCTGCAGATTGCGAGCTTATCCTCCAGCGGCGTCGTGTTGGTGACCAGGACGCGCTCCACGCAAGACTCCTCGAGCCGCGCGAGAGCCGGGCCGGAGAGTATCGCATGAACGCCCGCCGCGAGAATCCTGCGGCCGCCCTTGGCCTTCAGCGCCTCGATCGTGCTCACCAGGGTGCCGGCGGTGTCGATGATGTCGTCGACGATCAGCAGGTTGCGGCCCTCCACGTCGCCGACGACGTTCATGACCTCGGCCTGGTTGGGCGCCGTGCGCCGTTTGTCCACGATGGCGATCCCGACCCCGACCCGCTTGGCGATGGCGCGGGCCCGCGCCACGCCGCCGGCGTCGGGCGAGACGATGACGAGATCGGGAATGTCCATCGCGGAGAGCGCCTCGAGCATGACCGGCGCCGCGAAGAGATGGTCGACGGGGATGTCGAAAAAGCCCTGGATCTGGAGGGCGTGCAGGTCCATCGTGAGGACCCGCTCGGCGCCGGCGCCCGAGATGAGATTGGCCACGAGCTTGGCGGTGATGGCGACCCGCGGCTGGTCCTTCTTGTCCTGCCGCCCGTAGCCGTAGTACGGAATCACCGCCGTGACCCGCGCGGCCGACGAGCGGCGAAAGGCGTCGAGCAGGATGAGCAGCTCGACGAGCGTCTCGTTCACCGGCTTCGTGATCGGCTGCACCAGGAAGACGTCGCGGCCGCGGACGTTTTCCTCGATCTGGCAGAAGATCTCGCCGTCCGAGAAGTTCTCCGCGTGCAGCTTCCCCACCTCGATGCCGAGGTAGTCGCAGATCTCCGCCGCGAGCGCCGGGTGCGCCCGGCCGCAGAAGATCTTGAGCTCGGCGTGGGTCATCGAATCGGTCTTTCCGGGTTCCGGTGCGACAGGGGCGGCTGGACTCGAGCCCCCGGCTGCCGGCTCCAAGTGTCGATGGCGGTGTGCGTAACCTCGGGGAAACAGGGCGGCCGAGCGGGCCGCGGCGAAGACCGGAGTATAGCGGGTGACTCCGGCGCAAGCCACGCCGCCGCGGCGAGCGAGACCGGCCGGCTCACGAGGGCCAGCCGGCCGCGGGCCGCATCGGGCCGGGGAGGCGTGGGCCGGAGGAGGGAGTTGGCTGGGGCGGTAGGATTCGAACCTACGAATGCCGGCTCCAAAGGCCGGTGCCTTACCACTTGGCGACGCCCCAACGTGGAAGTGCTAGCCGGTCCAGAAGGTGTCGCTGAGGTGCTTCTCCGTGACCTCCTCGAGCGTGCTTTCGCCCGCCGTCTCCGCGGCCTCGCCCGCGGGGCCCGCGGCCTCGTCGCGCGCCGCCTGGGGCGCCGCTTCCGGAGCCTGCTCCCCGCCCGCGCCGGCTCCTTCCGACGCCGCGGGAGCGGCGGCAGGCTGCGACGGCCCGTGGCCGTTCTCGATGCGCTCGAACTCCCGCAGGATCTCCTGCTCCAGCATCTGGCGGGTCTCGGTGTTGAGCGGGTGCGCGATGTCCTTGAACTTGCCGTTCCGGCGGCGGCGGCTGGGCATGCTGATGAAGCGCCCGTCCCGCCCCTCGATGATCTTGATGTCGTTCACCATGAAGCAGTGGTCGATGACGACGGACACGAATGCCTTGAGCTTGTCGTCCGCCACCGGGAAGACCTTGACCCCCGTCACCTTCATTCCGAGTCTCCCTCCTCGTTCGAAACCACCCGCGCCTGGCGCGCCCCGAGCCGGGACAAGGTCC
>JAOTWP010000050.1 GCA_029862975.1 Acidobacteriota bacterium | reverse complement strand
GGCGAGTCAAGGCGATCGACGCCTATGGGGCCGAGGACGAAGCGGAGTTCTTCGCGGTGGCGACCGAGTCCTTCTTCGAGCGGGGCGCCTATCTGAAGAGCCACCACCCCGGCCTCTACGAGGTGCTCGCGGCCTACTACGCCCAGGACCCGGCCTCCTGGACCTGGCCGCGGTCGCGAGCGCCGGTTGCCGGCGAGACGGGGCGCGAGCGGCGGCGCCGGCGGCGCGCAGAGGAGCGCCGAAGGCGCAAGGGCAAGCCACCCGCCTGAAGCCGGCTCGCCCTCGATTGAATCGCGCCGGGTTTCCGGAGGCCGGACGAGTCGAGTCCCACCGCAGGTCAGTCGGGGGAGTCGCCCCGGGTCGCCGCGGTGCGGGTCGCCGCGGCCTCGGCGACGGCGGCGAGGACGGCGTCCTTGCTGAGCAGCTCGCCGAACAGGAAGGGCTCGGCGTTCGGGCGGTAGAGGAGGTAGAACGGGATTCCGTAGCGGCCGTGGTCGGCCAGGAAGTCGGCGATCTCGCTGTCGCGGTTGGTCCAGTCGGCCTTCATGGCGACGACCGAGTGCTCCTCGAAGGCGGCGCGGATCTCCTCGGTCTCGAGGACGAGGCGCTCGTTGACCTTGCAGGTGAAGCACCAGTCGGCGGTGACGTCGACGAAGACGAGGCGGCCTTCGTTGCGCAGGGCCTCGGCGGTCGCGCGGTCGAAGGGGGTCCAGGAGAGCCGGCCGGCGGTCTCGGCCGTGGCCTCGGGCCGGGGTGCCAGGGGGGCGGCGCCGGTGGCGAGCAGCAGGGTCGCGGCGATGGCGGCGGCCGCGCCGAGGTTGGTCAGGAGCTTGCCCGTGCGGGTTCTCACCGCGCGGTGGCGCAGCCAGAGGCACGCGGACATCGTCAGCAGGGCGAGCTCCACGAAGGCCACGCTCTCGGGGGCGATCTGGGCGGAGAGGACGTAGAGCAGCCAGACGGCGGCGGCGGCCAGCAGGAAGCCCATCACCGTCTTGAGAGTCGCCATCCAGGCCCCCGGCTTGGGCAGCAGGTGCGCGGCCCCCGGAAAGACGGCCAGCGCGAGGTAGGGCAGGCCCATGCCGAGGCCCACGGCCGTGAAGATCGCGAAGATCGTCGCCGGCGGCTGGGCGAGGCCGAAGCCCAGGGCCGTGCCGAGGAAGGGCGCCGAGCAGGGGGTGGCCATGAGGGTGGCGAAGAGGCCCGAGGCGAAGTGGCCGGCGAGCCCCTCGCTGGGGCCGCCGCTGGCGGCCTTGGCGAGCTTGGCCGGCAGCGGGATCTCGAAGAGCCCCCAGAGGTTCAAGGTGAAGAGCAGAACGATGACCGCCAGGGCCGCCACGAAGCCGGGCTCCTGGAACTGCACCCCCCAGCCGACCGCGGCGCCGGCCGACTTGGCGGCGATGGCGGCGGCCGCCAGCGCCCAGAACGACAGCAGGATGCCCAGCGCGGTGGCGAGGGCGCCCGAGGTCACGGTGCGCCGGCTCTGGCCGGCGCTCTTGACGAGGCCGAGCACCTTGAGCGACAGCACGGGCAGGACGCACGGCATCGCGTTGAGGATGAGGCCGCCGGCGAGGCCGAGGAGGAGCATCCAGCCGAGTCCCGCGGCCGCGGCGGCCGGGCGCGCGGCGGCCGGGTCCGGCAGCTGCCGGCCGGTGGGCTCGCCGTCCGCGCCGACGCGCAGCGCCAGGACCAGCTCCTTGGTCACGGGCGGCAGGCAGGACCGGTCGTCGCAGGCCTGGTAGGTCAGGGCGAGCCGCGCCTCGGCGGGGCCGTCGGCCGCGTCCGCCGGAGCCGCCAGCCGGGCCACGAGCCCCACCTCGCCCTCGTAGACGGAGAGCGGCTGGTCCTCGAAGGAGAAGGTCTCGAGCTCGCCCGGCGGATAGTCCACGCCCGCGAGGCGCCACCCCGCGGGAGGCTCGACCTCGAGCGCGGTGGGAATCAGGTACTCGAAGGTCGGCTCGTGGCTGTTCGTGTGCCAGCCGTCCTCGATCGTCATCCAGACGCCGATGCGGGCCGTCTCGCCCGGGGCGAAAGCGGTGCGCTCGGGCGCCGCTTCCACTTTGGCCTTCTCGACGAAGAAGCCCTGGCCGGCTGCCGCCGTGGCGGCGAGCAAGGCGAGAGCGAGCAGCAAGGTCGTCGGATGTCGGGGCATGAGGTCGGGCGCCGCGGCAGGGCCGCCGCCGCGTCGCTGCCGGATCCTAGCAAGTCGGGGCCGTCGGGGCGCCGTCTCGCCGCCGCCGCCGGCCGCACCGCGGATTCGGTGTATCCTCGGGTCTGGAGGTCGCCGCGATGACGAAAGCCGTTCGCAGCATTCCGCGACTGTCGCGCCGCGCCCTGGGCATCGGCGAGAGCGCGACGCTCGAGGTGGCGAGGAAGGCCAAGGAGCTGGCCGCGAGCGGCGTCTCGATCGTCGATCTCGGCGTCGGCGAGCCCGATTTTCCGTCGCCGGCGTGCGCCGTGGAAGCCGCGCGCCAGGCGCTGGCGGACGGCTTGACGCGCTACACCCCGGCGGCGGGCATTCCCGAGCTCCGGGCGGCGCTCGCCGGCCGCTATGCCCGCGATTTCGGCGCTCCCTGGCGGCCCTCGGACGTCATGGTGGCGGTCGGCGGCAAGAGCGCGCTCTTCGAGCTGGCCCTCGCTCTCCTCGACGAGGGCGACGAGGTGGTGCTGCCCAGCCCCTACTGGGTGAGCTTCCCGGAGCACATCCGGTTCGCCGGCGCGCGGCCCGTCATGGTCCCCACCAGCGCCGGGGACGGCTTTCGGATCCACGCCGAGGCGGTGATCGCCGCGCTGACCCCCGCCACCCGCGCGATCCTGCTCAACTCGCCGTGCAACCCGACCGGCGGCATCGTCGCGGGCGAGGACCTGCGGGAGATCGTCGCCGCCGCCGCGGAGCGCGACATCGTCGTCATCTCGGACGAGACCTACGAGCGCTTCCTCTTCGGCGGCCAGCAGTTCGCCAGCGCCGCGGCGCTCGCCGCGCTCTATCCCGAGACGATCGTCGTCGTCGGATCGTTCTCCAAGACCTACGCGATGACCGGCTGGCGGATCGGCTACGCCCTCGGGCCCCCCTGGCTGCTGCGCTCGGTGATGGACATCCAGAGCCACGCCACCTCGAACCCGACGTCCTTCGCCATGTGGGGAGCCCTCGCGGCCCTCGAGCGGGGAGAAGAGGACGTCCGGCAAATGGTGGCCGAGTTCGCTTCGCGGCGCGATCTCGTGGCGGCGGCCCTGGACGAGATGCCCGGCGTGAGCTGCCGGCCGCCGGACGGGGCCTTCTACGCCTTCCCGAACCTGGCGGCCTGCTACCGCCCGGGGCGGCAGGGCTCGGCGGCGATGGCGAGCTACCTCTTGGAGGAAGCTCGGGTCGCCGTGGTTCCCGGACTGGCCTTCGGCGCCGACGACTACGTGCGGATCTCGTTTGCGACCTCGCGCGAGGCGCTGCGCGAAGGGCTCGGCCGGATGGCCGCGGCGCTCGACCGGCGCGGCTAGCAGCCACCGAACAGACACCCACCTGGAGGTCCTGATGAGCCTGGAAGTCTGGATGAGACAGTCTTCGAGATCCCTGCTCCGGATCGCGGCGCCCGCCGCTCTGGCGTCGACCCTTCTCGCGGCCGCGGCCGCCGGTCAGACGCCGCCGACCGTCGCGGAAGCCGAGGCGTTCGTCGCGGCGGCCGAGGAGCGCCTCGACACGGTCACGGAGGAAGCGGCGCGCGCCGGCTGGGTGCAGTCGAACTTCATCACCGAGGACACCGAGATCCTCGCGGCGCTGGCCAACGAGCGGGCCATCGGGGCGGCCATGGAGCTCGCCCGCGGCGCCGCCCGCTTCAACGACCTCGAGCTGGCGCCGGACCTGCGCCGCAAGCTCGACCTCCTGCGCCTGGCCCTCACGATGCCGGCTCCGGACGATCCCGCGGCCCTGAAGGAGATCACCCGGATCGCCAGCTCTCTCGAGAGCCAGTACGGAGCGGGCAAGTACTGCCCCGAGGATGGAGAGTGCCGCGACCTGGGCGATCTCTCGCGCACGATGGCCGCGAGCCGCGACGCCGGCGAGCTGCTGGCGGCCTGGACGGGGTGGCGCACGATCTCGCCCCCGATGCGCGAGTCCTACGCCCGGTTCGTCGAGCTGTCCAACGCCGGCGCGCGGGATCTCGGGTTCGCCGACACGGGTGCCATGTGGCGCTCGAAGTACGACATGGATCCGGACGCCTTCACGGCCGAGCTCGACCGCCTCTGGGGACAGGTGGAGCCGCTGTACGACCAGCTGCACTGCTACGTCCGCGGGAAGCTCAACGAGACCTACGGCGATGCCGTGGCGCCGGCCGGCGGGCTGATCCCGGCGCACCTCCTCGGCAACATGTGGGCGCAGACCTGGAGCAACATCTACGACGAGGTCGCGCCGCCCGGCGGCGGCGCCGGCTTCGACCTGACGGCCGCCCTGGTGGAGAAGGGGGTCACCCCCGAGGAGATGGTGAAGTACGGCGAGGGGTTCTTCACCTCGCTGGGGCTGCCGCCCCTGCCCGCCACCTTCTGGGAGCGGTCGCTCTTCACCCAGCCCCGGGACCGCGACGTCGTGTGCCACGCCAGCGCCTGGGACATCGACAACGAGGAGGACATCCGGATCAAGATGTGCATCGAGATCACGGACGAGGACTTCTCGACCATCCACCACGAGCTCGGCCACAGCTTCTACCAGCGGGCCTACGCCAAGCAGCCCCTCCTCTATCGCGACTCCGCCAACGACGGGTTCCACGAGGGAGTGGGCGACACCGTGGCGCTGTCGGTGACGCCGAAGTACCTCGTCGAGGTCGGCCTGCTCGAAGCAGAGCCGGACTCCTCGGCCGACCTCGGGGTGCTGATGCGCATGGCGCTGGACAAGGTCGCCTTCCTGCCGTTCGGCCTGCTCGTCGATCAGTGGCGCTGGAAGGTCTTCTCCGGCGAGGTCGCCGCGGCCGACTACAACCAGGCGTGGTGGGAGCTGCGCGCCCGCTACCAGGGCATCGGGCCGCCGGTCGCGCGCACCGAGGCGGACTTCGATCCCGGCGCCAAGTACCACGTCCCGGCCAACACGCCTTACACCCGCTACTTCCTCGCCCACATCCTGCAGTTCCAGCTCCACCGGTCGTTGTGCGCGGCCGCCGGCCACGAGGGGCCGCTCCACCGCTGCTCGATCTACGGCAACGCGGAGGCCGGCAGGCGCCTGATCGAGCTGCTCGAGATGGGCCTGAGCCGCCCCTGGCAGGACGCGCTCGAGGCCACGACCGGCCAGCGGGAGATGGACGCGACGGCGATCCTCGACTACTTCGCGCCGCTCGGGGAGTGGCTCGCGGAACAGAACGAGGGCCGGACCTGCGGCTGGTGAGCCGGCGCCGGGCCGGGGCCCGGCCGTGATGTGACTTTCCGCCGCTTCGGAGGTCTGAAACGTCGCTCTCTTTCCGGCGGTTCCTCGCGGCGTGCCGCGGGGCACCCAATCTCCTCGGGCGGGCGGCTCGACGGGTAGGTCGAGCCGCCCGCCAGCTTTTTGCGCGGGCGGCGGGCGGCGCCCGCCGGCGTCTCTCGCGGCCGGGTCGCGTGCTAGCATGCGGCCTTTCGCACGCTGCGCTCGCCGCTCCGTGACCTCAGGCGGCCCCGCCGCGGACCGCACCTCGAGAACGCCACGTGAAGCCCGATTCGACCGTCCGGTTGCGCCCCGACAAGCGCGTCCTGTTCCTCACCAAGGACCCGGAGCTGCTGCGCCGCCAGCTCGCCGGAGAGCTCGATCTCACGATGGACGACCTGGCCGTCGAGGACCTGCTCGACGACGTCAACACCGACGCGATGACCCCGGCGTGGGTCTGCTTCAGCTACCGCCCGGAGGACATCGCCCGCGACGCCTACGCCGGGCTGATCGTCGACGGCGTGCGCCTCTTCGAGCACGACGCGCTGGCGCGCGGCAACTTCGAGGTGATCGTCTCCGGCCTGCGCAAGGGCGTCGGCAGCTCGCGCGAGACGGCCGTGCAGGCCGAGAAGTGGTGCGGCATCCGCCTGGCCGTCGCGGCCTCCTTCGCGCCGATTCACGCCGCCAACAACATCAATCAGGGCGTGCTCATGGCGGACCACGCCGTCCTCGCGCGCCTGCAGGCGGGCGAGGCGATCGCCCTCGAGGAGTTCACCCGCGGCTACGATCCGATCACCCGGCTGATCGTCGAGCAAGGCGGGCTGTTTCCGTTCGCCAAGGCCGTCGCCCGCGGCGCGGTCGAGCTGCCGGAGCCGGCGACCGGCCGGCGGCCGATGACGATGGCCGAGAAGATCCTCGCGCGCCACCAGCTCGGGGCCGGCAGCGGTTACGTGAAGCCCGGCGACGCGCTCGTCGTCCGGGTGGACGGGGGCTATTCGCACGAGTTCACGACCGCCCAGGTCCACCACTTCCTCACCGAGGAGTACGGCCCCGACTACGCGATCTCCGACGCCGCCAACTTCGCCGTCTTCGAGGACCATCTCATCTACGCCGACGACGTCCCGAAGATGCGGGGCTTTCTGGACAAGATCGAGATCCTGCGCCGGATGCAGCGCGAGTTCCAGCGCCACACCGGGGTCCGGGATTTCTCGGCCCGCGACGGCGTGTCGCCGGGCATCTGCCACGAGGTCGCCCGCGAGAAGCTCGTGTCGCCGGGCCAGTTCGTCCTCGCCACGGACTCCCACACCTGCATGGGGGGGTGCAACAACGCGCTGACCTGGGGTGTCGGCGCCACCGAGTACGCGAGCCTGATCTACTCCGGCTTCACGACCGTCGAGGTGCCCGAGTCGATCCGCTTCGAGCTCACGGGGAGATTGCCGGAGGGGGTGACGGCCAAGGACCTCATGCTCCACATCCTCCTCGCCTACGCGCGGCCGCAGAAGACGCTCAAGCGGGTGATGGAGTTCACCGGTCCCGGGGTCGCCACCCTGTCGCCGGACGAGCGCGCCACCCTGACGAACATGGCGACGGAGTGCTCGGCCCGCGGCGCGATCGTGGAGGCGGACGAGGCCACCTTCGCCTGGATCGAGCGCCGGCGGCCCGGCGCGGATCTGGACGCCATGCGCCGCGCCGCGGTGCGCGCCGACGACGGCGCGGAGTACGGCGGCGGCGTTCATCGCATCGATCTGGCGACGCTGCGCCCCATGGTGGCGCATCCGGGGGATCCGGACCGCGGAGTTCCTTCGGACCCCACCAACGGTGCCTACGTCGACGAGCTCGGCGACGTCGCGATCGACATCGCCTACGGCGGCAGCTGCACGGCCGGCAAGATCGACGACCTCGAGTTCTACCACCGGGTGGTGAGCGAGGCCGTCGACGCCGGCCGCCGGGTGCCGCCGGGAGTGCGGTTCTTCATCCAGTTCGGCTCCCGGGAGGTCGAGGAGCACTGCCGCGAGCGGGGTCTCCTCGCGACCTTCGAGCGTGCCGGAGTGCGGCTGATCCAACCGGGCTGCGGCGCCTGCATCGGGTGCGGCCCCGGGGTCTCCGAGTCGCCCGACGAGGTCACGGTGTCGGCCATCAACCGCAACTACAAGGGCCGCTCCGGGCCGGGCCGGCTGTATCTGGCCTCGCCCCTCACCGTGGCCGCCTCGGCGTTCGAAGGCCGCATCACGACCTACCGGCCGGGGATGTTCGGCGCCGCCGGGTAGGCGCCGCCCGAGGCCCTTCCGGCAATGCCGCCCAGAGCATTCCTCACCCTCGCGGTCGCCGTTGCCTGCCTGGCCTGTAGCGGCGGCCGCGGCGAGGGCGGGCGGGCTCCGGGCGGCCACCGCGCCGTCGCCCCGGGAGTGGTCTTCGAGCTGCTGCGCGACAATCCGGACGTGCTCGTCCTCGACGTGCGGCCGTTCTCGGCCTACGAGTCGGCGACGGGACACCTCGAGCGCGCGGTCTCGCTGCCCGCCGCGGACCTGCCGCGGCTGTGGCCGGCCCTGGGGCTCAGCCGGGAGAAGACGGTCGTCCTCTACGGCGACGACGGCGGCCCGCACCAGGACGCGGCGACGCAGTTTCTGGCGAGCGCCGGGCAGCGCTACGTCGTGCGGATCGCGGGCGGCCTCGAGGCGTGGCGGGCCGGCGGTTTCGCGGTCGTCGTCGAAGACGCTCCGCTGAGCCCGGTGCGCCTCGATTGAGACCCGGCGCTCGACGGCTGCAGCGGGAGGTTCTGATAGCCTGCCCGCCCGATGTCCGACTTGGTTCCCATCCGGATCGCGCACAGTCCCGACTCGGACGACGCGTTCATGTTCTACGCCCTGACTCAGGGGCTTCTCGACACCGAAGGCCTCGAGATCAGCCACGTGCTCGCGGACATCGAGACTCTCAACCAGGCGGCTTTCGAAGGCACCTACGAGATCACGGCGCTCTCCATCCACGGCTACGCCTATCTCGCGGACCGCTACGTCCTGATGCCGTCCGGAGCGAGCTTCGGCGACGGCTATGGGCCGGTCGTCGTGTCCCGCGCCCCGGCGTCGCGAGAGGATCTCGCCGGCGTGGCGGTCGCCATCCCCGGCGAGCTCACGACGGCGCACCTGGCGCTCAAGCTGTGGCAGCCGGAGGCCGGGACGGCCGTCGTGCCCTTCGACCGCATCCTCGACGCCGTGGGCGCCGGCGAGGTCGCGGCCGGGGTCGTGATCCACGAAGGCCAGCTGACCTTCCGCGACGCCGG
The DNA here is from genome assembly GCA_029862975.1 of Acidobacteriota bacterium. Taxonomy (GTDB): domain Bacteria; phylum Acidobacteriota; class Thermoanaerobaculia; order Multivoradales; family JAHEKO01; genus CALZKB01. Next base: position 18,725 of record JAOTWP010000050.1, on the reverse strand, counting down.
GCTCGAGAGCGTCGTCGATCTGGGCGCCTGGTGGCGCGAGGAGACCGGCGGCCCGCTGCCGCTCGGGGGCAACGGGCTGCGCAAGGACCTCGCGCCCGCCCTGCAGCGCCGCCTCTGCCGGCTCCTGCGGCAGAGCATCGATTATGCTCTCGATCACCGGGCGGAGGCGCTGGGTTTCGCGCTGCGCTACGCGCGCGGGCTCGAGGACGATCCGGAGCGCTCGGACCGCTTCGTGGACATGTACGTCAACGAGTGGACTCGCGACTACGGCGCGGCGGGGCGGCGGGCCGTCCAGGAGCTGCTGGACCGCGGGAGCGCGGCGGGGATCTTGAAGCACCGGCAGATCGCGGAGTTCGCGGACTACGGCTGAGGACCGATCACGAGGGGAGCTGGCGACGAGATGACCAACCACAACTTGAAGGTACCGGCCGACGGGCAGGAGATCGGTTACGAGAACGGCGTGCTGTCGGTGCCGGAGCGGCCGATCGTGCCCTTCATCGAGGGCGACGGCATCGGCCCGGACATCTGGCGAGCGGCCCGCCGGGTCCTCGACGGCGCCGTCGACAGGAGCTACGCGGGCTCGCGGTCGATCGCGTGGATGGAGATCCTGGCCGGAGAGAAGGCCAAGAGGGAGCGCGACGACTGGCTTCCTCCCGAGACGGTCGACGCCGTCCGCCACTTCCGGGGGGCCATCAAGGGTCCGTTGACGACGCCGGTCGGCGGCGGCATCCGCAGCCTGAACGTGGCGCTGCGCCAGATCCTCGACCTCTACGCCTGCATCCGCCCGGTGCGCCACTTCAAGGGCGTTCCGTCGCCGGTCAAGGCGCCCGGCAAGGTCGACATGGTGATCTTCCGCGAGAACACGGAAGACGTCTACGCGGGCATCGAGTGGGAAGAGGGCTCCGGCGGCGCGCGGGAGCTGATCGAGTTCCTGCGCAACAAGCTCGGCAAGCGCGTCCGCGAGGACAGCGGGATCGGAATCAAGCCGGTGTCGGTCACCGGCTCCAAGCGTCTCGTGCGCAAGGCCCTCCAGTACTGCGTCGACCGGGGGAGGACGGACCTCACCCTGGTGCACAAGGGCAACATCATGAAGTTCACGGAAGGCGCCTTCAAGGAGTGGGGCTACGAGGTGGCGGCCCAGGAGTTCGGGGAGTGGACGGTGAGCGAGAAGCAGCTGTGGGACGAGCTCGGCGGCGCGCTGCCCGCGGGCAAGATCCTCGTCAAGGACCGCATCGCCGACGCCATGTTCCAGCAGATCCTGCTGCGGCCCGCCGAGTACCAGGTCCTCGCCACGACGAACCTGAACGGCGATTACCTGTCCGACGCGCTCGCGGCGCAGGTCGGCGGGCTGGGGATGGCGCCGGGCAGCAACGAGGGCGACGGGCTGGCGGTGTTCGAGGCCACCCACGGCACGGCACCGAAGTACGCCGGCTTGGACAAGGTCAATCCGGGGTCGCTCATCCTGTCCGGCGTGATGCTCCTGCGCTGGCTCGGCTGGCCGGAGGCGGCCGCCGCGGTGGAGGAGGCCCTGCAGCGCACGATCGCCGAGAAGAGGGTCACCTACGACCTCGAGCGGCAGATGAAGGGCGCCACCCTGCTCAAGACCTCCGAGTTCGCGGCTGCCATCGTCGGCAACCTCGGCTAGCCGCAACCCTCGGCCGGCGGGGTCGTAAGTCCCACGAGGAGATGCTGCGATGAGACCGAGGACTCTGCTCGCCTGGCTCGCGGTGGGCGCCGCCGCGCTCACCTTCCTGCTGTGGGCCCTGCCGCGCCTCACCCCGTTCGCGCCCGAGCGCTGGACCCTCTCGCGCGACGACGCCGAAGCCGCCGCCCTCGAGCTCGCCGAGGATCTCGGCGGCGTCCCCGAGTCGCCCTTCGTCATCGTCAACCGGAGCACCGACGAGCGGCTGCTCTACCGCCTGAGCGAGCTCGTCAACGGCGGCGGCGCGCTGGAGTCGGTGCGGGGCAGCCGGTTGATCCGCGGCCTCAGGTACTGGCGGGTGAGCATCTACGACCCGGACGACACCGACGGCAGCTGGTCCCATCAGGTCTCGCTCTCGCCCACCGGCCAGCTCCTGCAGCTCGAGCGGCGCATCGACGAGGACGAGGAGTTGGGAGCCCTGAGCCCGGAGGACGCCCGCGCCCGTGCCGAGCGGCTGCTCGCCGAGCTCGGCTTCGATCTGGCGGCCTACGGCGAGCCGGTCGTCCGGGCCCAGGATCGAGACCAGCGCACGGATCTCGAGCTGAGGTACAGCGACGGCGAGCGGCTGCTCGGCGAGCGCTTCGACTACGGGCTCGACGTCAAGTTCGCCGGCGACCGTCTGGTGGGCTTCAGCGGCTTCTTCGACGATCCCGACGAAGACTCGCTCACCAGCCGGCTGCAGCCGATCGGCCTGTGGCAGTTCGCGTGGATCTACGTGGGCATGCTGCTCACCCCCCTCGCGGCCATTCCCTTCGTGCGCCGCTATCACGCCGGCGAGGTCGGGGTTCGCCGCGGCCTTCAGATCGCGGCCGTCATGGCCATCGCCGGCTTCCTCTCCGTCGTGTTCACCGCCGCCGGGACCTCGGCGAGCTGGAGCTTCGGAATCCTCTCCAAGCCGCAGACCGCGGTGGTGGTCGTCTTTCTCTTCAGCGTCACGTTCTACATGCCGCTGGCGGCGCTGGGCTTTCTCGGCTGGACCGTCGGGGAGTCGATCTGCCGCGAGCGCTGGGGGCGCAAGCTCGCCGGCTTCGACGCCCTGTTCCGGGGCCAGTGGCGCAACGCGACGTTCGCCAGGGCCTCGCTGCGGGGCCTGATCTGCGGCTTGCTGATTCTGGCGGTGGCGTTCGCCTTCCTCATCCTGCGCCCGCGCGGAGTCTTCATGTTCGACCTGGTGGAGGGTGCACCCTCCTGGGGGAGCACGGAGTGGTGGGGCCTGCCGGTCTTCTGCACCGGCCTGCTCTACGCCCTCTACGTGGCGCTGTTCGGGCAGCTGTTCCTCGTGCCCTGGCTGGCGAGCCTCTTCGGGCGCTCCGGCCGCTGGCTCGGACCGCTGGCCGCGCTTCTCATCGCGGCCGCGCTCTTCTTTCCCCCGGCCATCCTGCTGCCCACGGTCTGGACGTTCGCCGTCTCGCTCGTCTTCTACGGCGTGGCGATGCTCGTCTTCCTGCGCTACGGGGTCTTCGCCAGCTTCGTGGCCCTCTTCACGGCCAACGTGCTGCCGGTCGCGATCCCGCTTGTCGGCGCCGGCCATCCGACCATCGAGCTGAACGCGGCCCTGCTGCTGCTGGCCGCGGCGCTGCCGGCCCTCCTCAGCTTCCGCTACCTGTTCGGCGGCCGGGAGCTCGTCTACCGCTGGGAGGACGTCCCGCCGCACGTGCGCCGGATCGCCGAGCGGGAGCGCCACAAGGTGGAGCTCGAGACCGCTCGCGGGATCCAGTCCTCGATCCTTCCGGACCTCCCGCCGGAGCTCAACGGCGTGCAGCTCTCGCACCGCTACCTGCCCGCGACCGAGGTCGGCGGCGACTTCTACGACGTGCTGGCGCTCGACGACGGCCGGCTCGCCGTGGCGGTGGGCGACGTCGCGGGACACGGCGTCTCGAGCGGCCTCGTGATGTCGATGGCCAAGTCGGCGCTGGCCGTGCAGGTCACGTTCGACCCCGAGGTCCAGGCGGTCTTCCGCACCCTCAACCGCATGGTCTTCCAGAGCGCCCGGCGGCGCCTCCTGACCACCCTGTGCTACGCGTTGGTCGACCCGCGGAGCCTGGAGCTCGACTTCGCGAGCGCCGGGCATCTCTTTCCCTACCGGGTGAGCCGCGGCGGCAGGGTGGAGGCGCTCGAGTCGGTCTCCTACCCGCTGGGCGTCCGGGACACGATCGAGATCCGGACGCGGGTGGCGAAGCTCGAGCCGGGCGACAAGCTGTTCCTCTACAGCGACGGCGTCGTGGAATCGACGCCGGATGGCGGCAGCGAGCCGTTCGGCTTCGGCCGGCTCGAGGAGAGCCTGCGACGCCACGCGGGGCGCGGCGTCCACGGGCTGCGCGACGGCGTGCTCGGCGACCTCGAGGCCTTCGTCGGCACCCGCCCCCTCGAGGACGATCTCACCGTTCTCGTCCTCGAGATGCCCGCCGCGGCCGCCTGAGACGGCCTCCGGCTCTGATAGGCTCGCACCGGCCGCCCGGGTCCTCCGCGGCTCGCTTTCCAGGAGGTCAGGTTGAAGATCCACGAGTATCAAGCCAAGGAGATCCTGCGCCGCTACGGGGTGGCCACGCCCCGCGGACGGGTGACGGACGACCCCGCCGCCGCGGCCGCGATCTGCGAGGAGCTGGGCGGGCGCTGCGTCGTCAAGGCCCAGATCCACGCCGGGGGGCGCGGCAAGGGGGGCGGCGTCAAGCTGGCCGAGTCCCCGGCCCGGGCCGCCGAGCTCGCGGCGTCGATCCTGGGGATGCGGCTGGTCACGCCGCAGACCGGCCCCGAGGGGCAGCTGGTGCGCAAGGTGCTCCTCGAGGAGGCGCTCGACATCGCCGCCGAGGTCTACCTCGCCGTGACGCTCGATCGCCAGGCCGGAGCCCCCATCGTGATGGCCTCGGCCGCCGGCGGCATGAACATCGAGGAGGTGGCCGCCGAGCGCCCCGAGGCGATCGTGCGCCAGCCCTTCGATCTCCACCTCGGCCTGCGGCCGTTCCAGGCCCGCGAGGTGGCCCGGCGCCTCGGGCTGAAGGGCGGCACCGGCCGCCAGGCCGCCAAGCTCGTCGCCGCTCTGGCCGAGGCGTACGTCGGCATGGACGCCACGCTGGCCGAGGTCAATCCGCTGCTGGTCACGGCGGCGGGCGACGTGGTGGCCCTCGACGCCAAGATGACCTTCGACGACAACGCCCTCTTCCGCCACCCCGACGTCCGCGAGATGCGCGACCTCGCCGAGGAGAACCCGCTCGAGGTCGAGGCCGGCCGGCACGGCCTCAACTACATCAAGCTCGACGGCAACATCGGCTGCATGGTCAACGGCGCGGGGCTGGCGATGGCGACGATGGACATCATCAAGCTCGAGGGCGGCGCGCCGGCCAACTTCCTCGACGTGGGAGGGTCGGCCAGCCAGGAGGCGGTGGCCAGCGCCTTCCGGCTGCTGGTCGGCGATCCGAGCGTCAAGGCCGTGCTGATCAACATCTTCGGCGGCATCGCGCGCACCGACCGGATCGCGGCCGGCGTGGTCGACGCCCTCGCCGGGCTCGGTGAGGTCAGCCTGCCGGTGGTGGTCCGCCTCGAGGGAACCAACGTCGAGAAGGGGCGGCAGATCCTGCGCGACTCCGACTTCGACTTCATCGTCGCCGACCACATGGGCGACGCGGCCCGCAAGGTCGTGAGCGCGGCGCAAGGAGCTGGATGATGGCGATCTGGGTCGACGAGGAGACCCGCCTCCTCGTGCAGGGCATCACCGGTAAGGAGGGGACGTTCCACGCGCTGGGCTGCCGCGACTACGGGACGGCCGTGGTGGCCGGCGTGACGCCCGGCAAGGGGGGCGAGAGCGTGGAGGGGATCCCGGTCTTCGATTCCGTCGCCGAGGCTCGCGCGGCGACCGGCTGCAACGCGACGATGATCTTCGTCCCGCCGCCGTTCGCGGCCGATGCGATCCTGGAGGCCACGGCCGCCGGGATCGAGCTGGTCGTGTGCATCACCGAGGGGATTCCCGTCGCCGACATGCTCGCGGTCAAGGCGTTCCTGCGCGACCATCCCACCCGCCTCGTCGGCCCGAACTGCCCGGGGGTGATCACCCCGGGGGTCGCGAAGATCGGCATCATGCCGGGCCACATCCACCGCCCGGGGCGGGTCGGGGTGATCAGCCGCTCGGGGACCCTGACCTACGAGGCCGTATGGCAGCTGACGACCCTCGAGCTGGGCCAGTCGACCTGCATCGGGATCGGCGGCGATCCGATCAACGGCACGAGCTTCATCGACGCGCTGGCGGCCTTCGCCGCGGACGATGCCACCGAGGCGGTGATCCTCATCGGCGAGATCGGGGGCAGCGCCGAGGAGGAGGCGGCGGCCTGGGTGCGGGAGAACTACGATCGCCCGGTCGTCGGGTTCATCGCCGGCCGCACGGCGCCGCCGGGCCGCCGCATGGGGCACGCCGGGGCTATCGTCGCCGGCGGCAAGGGGACCGCGGCGGCCAAGATGGAGGCGCTGGCGGCAGCCGGCATCCAGGTCGTCGAGTCGCCCGCCGAGCTGGGTGAGACCGTCGCCCGCGCCCTCGGCGCGTGAGCTCGGAGCCGCCGGTCCGCATGCCCGCCCAACGCACTGCCGTCCAGCGAGTTGCCGGCGGCGGCTGGCTCGCGCTGCTCGGCGGCGGCGAGTTCACCTTCGGGGAGACCGTGGAGGCGGACCGGGCATGGATGGCCCGGGTGGGCCCGGGGGCCGTGGCGTTCCTCCCCACCGCCAGCGGCTCGACCGAGTACGGGGACTTCTTCGCCGCCTACCTGCGTGAGGGCTTCGACCGCGAGGTGGACGCGGTGCCGATCTTCCGCCGCCGCGACGCGCGCCGCGGCAAGAACCTGCGCCGCCTCGCGGCGGCGGCTGCCGTCTACGTCGGCGGGGGCGTGACCGACCACCTCATCGAGGCGCTCGCCGAGGAGCCGGCGCTCGCCACCCTCGGCGCCAAGCTCGGCGAGGGCGGCGTCGTGGTGGCCATCGCCGCCGCCGCCCAGGCCTGCGGCGTCGCCGCCCGGTCCATCGCGCGCGGCGCGGCGCTGCCCGGCTTCGGCTGGCTGCCGGGCGGCGTCGTCGAGCCGAACTTCGACCCCGGGCACGATCGGCGCCTGCGCGAGCTGCTGCGGGCGCCCGGGGCCGCCTGGGGTCTGGGGATTCCCGCCGGCTCGGCGATCCTGCTGGGACCGGAGCGCCAAATCGAGGTCGTGGGCACCGTGTTCTGCATCGAAGGGGCGGAGGGCGACGTCGCGGTCCTGCAGGCCTCCGCGGTCCCCTGAACGACGATCAACGACGAACGAGACGGCGCCCCCCGGTGGACCCGAGGGCGCGCCGGCAAGGAGATGAGCATGCAACGGACCCTGGCGATCCTGAAACCCGACAGCGTCGCGGCCGGCGACGCCGGCAAGATCCTGGCGCACCTCGAGCGCGAGGGCTTCACCGTCGTGGCGATCAAGAAGATGCGTCTGACCCGCGAACAAGCCGAGGCCTTCTACGAGGTGCACCGGGAGCGGCCGTTCTACGGCAGCCTCGTCGACTTCATGACGAGCGGCCCGATCATCCCGCTGGCGCTCGAGCGCGAGGACGCGGTGCGCCGGCTGCGCGAGGTGATGGGCGCCACCAATCCCGCCGAGGCAGCCGCGGGCACTCTGCGCAAGCTCTACGCCAGGTCGATCGAGGCCAACGCCATCCACGGCAGCGACTCGCCGGAGAACGCCCGCGAGGAGCTGCGCTTCTTCTTCTCGCGGGCCGAGCTCATCGCCTCCTAGGGGCGCCGCCGCGGGCCGCCGGACGCCGCCTCGGCCGGCAGCCGGGTCCGCCGCGGCCCTATAATCGAGCGCCGTGGTGATCGCCGACCAGGACAGCCCGCGAATCCTCGCCCGCTCCGAGCATCGGGTGTCGCGGCGGGACATCGACGCCAACGCGCTCAAGGTGCTCGAGCGGCTCGACCGGGCCGGCTTCAAGGGCTATCTCGTGGGCGGCAGCGTCCGCGACCTGATGCTGGGACGGCGGCCGAAGGACTTCGACGTGGCCACCGACGCGAGCCCCAACCAGGCGCGAAAGCTGTTCCGCAACTCGCGGATCATCGGCCGGCGCTTCCGGCTGGTGCACGTCTACTTCGAGGGCGACATCGTCGAGCTCGCCACCTTCCGGCGCGATCCCGATCCCGACGAGCAGGCGTCGGCGCCGGGCGAGCTGCTCATCACCAGCGACAACGTGTTCGGCACGCCGCGGCAGGACGCGTTCCGGCGCGACTTCACGGCCAATGCCCTCTTCTACGACATCGGCGAGCACACGGTGATCGACTTCGTGGGCGGCGTCGCGGATCTCGAGGCGGGGGTCATCCGAACGATCGGCGATCCGGAGGTCCGCTTTCGCGAGGATCCGGTGCGGATGATGCGGGCCTGCGAGATGGCCGGCCGGCTCGACTTCACGATCGACGGGGAGTCGCAGCTGGCGGTGCGCCGGCTGGCGGGCGAGATCCACAAGGCGTCGCCGGCCCGGATCACCGAAGAGATCCTCCAGCTCCTGAGGTGCGGCGCGGCGGCCCCGGCGATGCAGTGGATGCACGACCTGGGCCTCTTGCCGCTCGTGCTCCCGGAGGCGGATCTCGTGCTGTCGGCCAGCGGCTACGGAGCTCCCGAGCTCGAGCGCCTCATCCCGGCGATCGACGCCCTCGTCGGCAAGGGGCGCGAGCCGAGCGAGGCGAGCCTCCTGGCGGCGCTGCTCCTGCCCTCGGTGCTCCTGCGGCGGCGGCAGGTGGAGGCGGAGAGCGGCCAGCCTATCCAACGCCGCCGTCTCCGCGAGCTGACGGAGCAGGTCCTGACGCCGTTCTTTGCCCGCCACACGGTCGCCAAGGTCAAGGCCGAGAGCGTGAGCCTGGCGCTCGATACCTTCCACCGCCTCGGGGAGCGGCGCTGGGACATCAACGAGCGCATCCGGCTCGCCCGCCGGACCTCGTTCGTCGACGCCCTCGGTCTCTTCGAGATGATGGTCGAGGCGACCGGCGAAGGCCACGCGGAGTTCCAGGCCTGGGAGCGGGTGAGCCGCGAGGTCACCCCCCGCCGGCCGCCGCCGCAGCGCCGGCGCCGCGCGCGCGGGGGTCGCAGGAGGCCGCGCAGGAGATCGCCGAAGGTGTGACATTTGTCACACACCAAAAAAGCGGTGTGTGCTATGGTGCGAATTGTCACAGCGGTTCGACGACACCCCGAGCCGCCCCGAAACCGGGTTCCTCGCCCAATAACGGGCGTCCCCCCCACTCGGTGGGCCCAAGACGAAACACGGGCCCACCCTTTTTTTGCGCGCGGGACCTCCCCGATCCGCGCCGCGACTCGGCGCCACCCGCGCCGCGGCAGTCCCTGTCCTTTTCCCTACCCGGCAACCCCGGCAGCGTTGGCCGGAGTCTGCACGTTACCCGGGCGGTATGGCGATGGGGATCTCGAAAGCGATGGAATGGCCGCCCAGCAGCGACGGTTCGCAGGCCGCTTTGCCAAGAGGGGACGGCGGTCCTATGATTGGGGCTCGGACGGATCGCTGGCAACTACGGAATGGGGATGAGCCCGTGCTCGTGACTCTCTATCGTTCGGCCGTCGGCAAGAAGGCGGTGATGGCCATCACCGGGCTGGCTCTCTTTGGCTTCGTTCTAGGCCACATGGCCGGCAACTTCAAGCTCTACCTGGGCGCCGCGGAGCTCAACCACTATGCCGAGTGGCTGCGGGAGGTCGGGTCGCCGATCTTCCCGCACGGCAGCTTCCTGTGGATCGTCCGCGCCGGCCTGCTGGCGATCGTCGGCATCCACATGCTCTTTGCCTGGCAGGTGACCCGGCTCAACTGGGCCGCGCGGCCCGTCGCGTACGGAGAGCGCCGCAACGTCGACTCCCCCTACGCCTCGCGGACGATGCGCTGGGGCGGGGTGATCATCCTCCTCTTCGTCCTCTACCATCTCGCCCACTTCACTTGGGGGCTCCCCTGGGCCCATCCCGACTTCGTGCCGGGCGACGTCTACCACAACGTCGTCGCCGGCTTCCGGGTCTGGCCCGTGAGCCTGTTCTACATCGTGGCCCAGGGGGCGCTCGCGCTGCACCTCTACCACGGCCTCTGGAGCCTCTTCCAGTCGCTCGGCTGGACCGGCTCGGGCCGGGAGACCTGGCGCCGGACCTTCGCGAAGGCCTTCGCGGCGATCGTCTTCGCCGGCAACGTGTCCTTCCCGCTCTCGGTGCTGACCGGCCTGGTGAGCTGAGACAGGGAGATCGCGATGACACTGGAATCCAAGGTACCCGCCGGTCCGCTGACCGAGAAGTGGAGCCGGCACAAGTTCGAGCTCAAGCTCGTCAACCCGGCGAACAAGCGCCGGTTCGAGGTCATCATCGTCGGCTCCGGCCTGGCCGGCGGCGCGGCCGCGGCGACGCTGGCCGAGGCCGGCTACAACGTGAAGTGCTTCTGCTACCAGGACAGCCCGCGCCGCGCCCATTCGATCGCCGCCCAGGGCGGGATCAACGCGTCGAAGAACTACCAGAACGACGGCGACAGCGTCTTCCGGCTCTTCTACGACACGGTCAAGGGGGGCGACTTCCGCTCCCGCGAGGCCAACGTCTACCGCCTGGCCGAGGTCAGCGAGGCCATCATCGACCAGTGCGTCGCCCAGGGGGTGCCCTTCGCCCGCGAGTACGGCGGCCAGCTCGACAACCGCTCGTTCGGCGGCGCCCAGGTGTCGCGGACCTTCTACGCGCGGGGGCAGACGGGGCAGCAGCTGCTGCTCGGCGCCTATCAGGCGCTCGAGCGGCAGATCGCCAAGGGCAAGGTGCGGATGTACCCGCGCACCGAGATGCTCGATCTCGTCGTCCACGACGAGCGGGCGCGCGGGATCGTGACCCGCGACATGGTCAGCGGCAAGATCGAGTCGCACACCGCGGACGCCGTCGTCCTGGCGACGGGCGGCTACGTCAACGTCTTCTTCCTGTCGACCAACGCCAAGGGCTGCAACGGCACCGCCATCTGGCGCGCCTACCGGCGCGGCGCCTACTTCGCCAACCCCTGCTACACCCAGATCCACCCGACCTGCATCCCCGTTCACGGGGACTACCAGTCGAAGCTGACGCTGATGAGCGAGTCGCTGCGCAACGACGGCCGCATCTGGGTGCCCACGGCGGCCGGCGACGCCCGGCGGCCCGAGGAGGTTCCCGAAAGCGAGCGCGACTACTTCCTGGAGCGCAAGTACCCGGCGTTCGGCAACCTCGTGCCGCGCGATATCGCGTCGCGAGCGGCCAAGGAGGTCTGCGACGAGGGACGCGGAGTGGCGCACGGCGGCCTCGGCGTCTACCTCGACTTCGAGGACGCCATCCGGCGCCTGGGGGTCGAGACCATCCGCGACCGCTACGGCAACCTCTTCGAGATGTACGAGCGCATCACCGGCGACGACCCCTACCGGACGGCAATGAAGATCTACCCGGCCCCCCACTACAGCATGGGAGGGCTGTGGGTGGACTACGACCTGATGAGCACGATCCCCGGGCTCTACGTCATCGGCGAGGCCAACTTCTCCGACCACGGCGCCAACCGCCTGGGGGCCAGCGCCCTCATGCAGGGGCTGGCGGACGGCTACTTCGTGCTGCCGTACACGATCGGGGACTACCTGTCGCGGCACATGGGAGAGGGTCCGCTGCCCACGGATCACGCCGCGTTCGGGCACGTCGAGTCGGAGGTCCGGGGTCGCATCGAGAAGCTCCTGTCCGTCGGCGGCGCGCGGACCGTCGACGACTTCCACCGCGAGCTCGGGCGGCTGTGCTGGGACTACTGCGGCATGTCGCGGGAGCGCGGCGGCCTCGCCAAGGCGCTCGAGGAGATCCCGCGGCTGCGGGAGAGCTTCTGGCGGGACGTCAAGGTCACCGGCGCCGGGGAGGAGCTCAACCAGGCGCTCGAGAAGGCCGGCCGGGTGGCCGATTTCATGGAGCTCGCCGAGCTCATGTGCCGCGACGCCCTCGAGCGCGAGGAGTCCTGCGGCACCCACTTCCGGAAGGAGTTCCAGACCGCGGAGGGCGAGGCGCGGCGCAACGACGAGGACTTCACCCACGTCGCCGCGTGGGAGTTCACGGGCGACGGCAACGCGCCGCGCCGCCACGTCGAGGAGCTCGAGTTCGAGAACGTCGTGCCGAGTCAGAGGAGCTACAAGTAATGAAACTGCACCTCCGTGTGTGGCGGCAGCGCCGGCCGGACGCCGCGGGCGCCTTCGCCGACTACGACCTCGACGACGTTTCCCCGGAGATGTCGTTCCTCGAGATGCTCGACGTCCTCAACGAGCGCCTGACCCTCGGGGGCGAGGAGCCGATCGCCTTCGACCACGACTGCCGGGAGGGGATCTGCGGCTCCTGCAGCCTGATGATCAACGGCACCGCCCACGGCCCGAACCGGGGCACGGCCACCTGCCAGCTCCACATGCGCACCTTCGCGGACGGCGACACCCTGCGCATCGAGCCCTGGCGCTCGGCCGCCTTCCCGGTGCTCAGGGACCTCATCGTGGACCGCGGCGCCTTCGACGGGATCATTCAGGCGGGCGGCTTCGTCTCGGTCAACACGGGCAGCGCCGTCGAGGCCAACCTCATCCCGATCGGCAAGCCCGAGGCCGACCTCGCCATGGACGCCGCGGCGTGCATCGGCTGCGGCGCCTGCGTCGCGCAGTGCCCCAACGGCGCCGCCCAGCTGTTCACGGCGGCCAAGGTCTCCCAGCTCGCGATCCTCCCCCAGGGCCGGCCGGAGCGCGCCCGCCGGGTCCTCGGCATGGTCCGCGCGATGGAGGAGAGCTTCGGCGCCTGCTCGAACTTCGCGCAGTGCGAGGCGGTGTGCCCCAAGTCGATCTCGATCGGCTTCATCGCCAGGATGAACGGCGAGTTCCTGCGCGCCGCGCTCGCGCAACCGGCCGCGGACTAGGCGGGCGAGGTCCGGTGCCTGGAAGCCTCGGGCAGTCATCGCCCAGGGGCTCTTTACCGCCGGGGCCCTTCACCGACGAGCCCCGATGTTCGTACCGTCTTTGGTGGTATAATAGGGTCTATCTTGGGGACCAACTGCGGAAGGTACCATGGCGACTCTGAAAGTCAGTGAGGATCTTCGCCCGCTTTCGGATCTGAAGTCGCGTGCGGGCGACGTCGTTCGCCAAGCCGGTGAAACGGGCAGGCCCATCGTCCTGACACGCCACGGTCGAGGAGTCGCTGTCGTTCTGTCCATCGACGCTTTCGAGGAGCTTCAGCACGACGCACAGCGAGCAGCACTTCAGCGCGCCGTGGAGGCTGCCGAGCGGGATCTCGCAGCAGGACACGAAGTAGCCCACGAGCAGATCGAAGCCAAGCTCGCGCGGTGGGCGAGTGGCGCGAAGTAGGCCGAAGGTCGTCTGGTCACGACTGGCCGAGCTGGACCTGGAATCCGCGCACGCCTACCTGGCCGAGCGCAGCCCGGGAGCGGCTCGCCAATTCGCAGCCGACATCCTCGACGCCCTGGGTCGAATCCAACGCCACTCGGAGATCGGCCCGCCTGCGACCGACCTGTTGCCAGAGGGGCGATACCGATACGTCGTCTGCGGTCGCCATCGCGTCATCTACCGCATCGCCGAACGCGCGGTCGTGGTCCTCCGGGTGTGGGATGCCAGGCGGAGACCGGAAGATCTGATTCCAGAGTAGGTGCCGGCCCGTGGAAGACGGCCCCGGGACCCCGGCCCCGCTTCCCGCAGGCCCCGCTCTACGACGACGACGAGAAGACAGAGCCAAGAACGAGGTCGTCAAACTGGATGTACACCAAAGTCGCGGACCCACCCGCTCGAGAACGGCTACCATATCCGAACGATCCAGGAGCTACTCGGCCGCCGCGACGTCAGCACCACCAGGATCTACACGCACGTCCTGAATCGCGGCGGGCGCGGCGTGAGGAGCCCGCTGGATGGGATGGGGTAGCAGGCGGCATCACGCTACTCTTGTCGCGGTGTATAGGGATACACTGCAGCGCAGAGGGCGTAGAGTTGGCGCCGGCGCGGGGTATCTCGGCGGACAGCCGAAACGGCAGCAAGTGCTATCGGGGCGGCGGGATGCTACGTATCTGGCTACACTGAACGGGCTACTTTGAGTCAGGAGGATCCCGCGATGAGAGTACTTCTGAAGGTCTTGTTCATCGTTGGCTTTGTGTCGATTACCGCCAATTGTGTTCGACTCGCTTATGACGTCTTCTTCGAAACCGGAGAGTCGGTGCTGGACGAGTACGAAGCGCCGGTGGAAACGCAAGTCAAAGAAGTGCAGACCTTGTCAGAGCTTGCCGCCCTCTATGCCGAAGCGCACGCAGCGGTGAAGGAGCATGAGCGCGATGAGGGATACCGTGTTCTAAGTTGGGAAGAGAGGGAGGAGAGACAGGACCTTGAACCGTTTAAGTCGGAGAGAGTCCTCAAAACTGCTATCGAGGAGTGGGAGGACAAATCGCGAAAGATCCAAAAGCTGCGGTTCTACTGGTTTGTCGGCCTAGTACTTCTTCTTGGGGGCTGTATTCTGTATCGATGGCAGAATGAGTGGATCGGAATCGCAGCGTTGATCACGGCCTTCTCAGAGATGATCTTCTGGACAAGCCCCGGTTACATCTTCGGAAGTTCTCAGCAGTTCGAGCGGCTCATCGAGAACAAGTTAGCCTTCTCATCGGCAACCTTGGTCCTCTTGTTGGCGACGGGTGTATGGGTAAAGGCCCTGACAAGCAAGGCAGGGGATGGAGGCAGATAGCGACCTCCTAACCCCGCTGCACCGGACATCGCCCCGCGTGCTCCGAGCTGGATGTAGACTTGGTGCGGTGATCAGCTTCAGAAACGTAGTACTCATCAGCACCGAGGGCGGTGCCGGTGAGCTCAGAATCCGTTAGGCGGCAGGGGTTTCGGGTTCAATGGACTACGAGCGAGTGGTATCAGTCGTCAACTCTGTTCGGCAGGTCGATGTGAACTGCACGCTATTCGGTGCGGCAGCGCACCGCTACCGGTTCGAGCCACCGATCGCGGACGATCGCCTGGCTGCTTTTGAGGAGCAGCACGGCATCGCGCTGCCTGAGGAGTACCGAGGCTTCCTGCTTCGCTGTGGGAATGGCGGCGCAGGCCCTTACTACGGTCTATTCCCTCTGGGCCTCTTTGAGGGGGCTGGACGAGGTCTAGAGCCCTGGCGCGAAGGTGATGGCTTTGCTGGGGTCCTCAGAAGCCCATTTCCACACGCGATCCCGTGGAACTTGCCAGATGCGGCATTCGCGCCCCAGGTGGCAAACATGACAGATGATCAGGTGCACGAGTGGCATCAGCAGCATGACGCGAAGTACTGGGCGCCGGAACTCACTGCAGGTTCCTTCCCGATTTGTCACCAGGGATGTGCGTACCGGGACCTTCTTGTTGTAACTGGATCTAGCCGAGGTCAGATCTGGCTCGACGGCCGCGCAAGCGATCAGGGAATAGCTCCTGAGCTCACCAAGGATGGGGCAATTCACACCTTTTCAACCTGGTACGCTGAGTGGCTCGATGAGGCCTGCGATCAACTTGGCATCGCCTGATCATGTGGAAGACCTCTCCGCCTAACCCCTCGCTGCACCGGACACCGCCTGTATGCTTTCGTCAACCATGACCATGTCTGGGTTCACCAACTCACCACAAGCGGTCGCCAGCGGTGCCGGTGAGTCTCGAAATGCGTTGGGCGGCGAGATGAGATCCTCGATCATCGCGACCTGGTTCGTGCTTATGCTCGCCGGAAGTCAAACCGCTGCCGCCTGTACCGATGAAGCGTACGAAAGACACCTCAGCGCTCTCCGTGCTCTCGTACCGGCCGTCACGACCGCGGAGCCTGAGCGGTCCGCACTTGCCCGCTTCTTCGAGGCGCTTCCCCCAGACTTCGCCTGCTTCAACCGCCTCTTCGGCTATGGCGATGGCCCGGCACCCCTGTACTCGGAACCACAGCTCTACCCGTTGTTCCCGAAGATCGCATCCGCCGTTGCGCAAGCTGACTACGCGAGAAAGCTCGTTGGTCTGTCCGTGAACGCCAAGTGGGAGGCCGATCAGACGGGCGCCCTACAGCATGCGACCCGATCAGTGCTCGATGCCGAAACGGAGCTCTTCGTCAAACTGCTCGCCGACGTCGGCACCGATTCAGAGCGAAGCGTCTGGGCGTTTCTCTTCGGTGAGCCTCATCCGAGCAAGGTGCCTCTTTCGGCTACCGTCCAATCCATGGTCTGCGAAGCCAGCAGCCGGAGTTGCCAGCTGTCCAAGGAGGTTTACGTGCGCGCTGTCTCAGAGGAGCACACCCACTGATCGCAGCGCCCGAGGCTCGCCGCCCAACAAGGCGCTGCAGCTGACGTGGCACAGCGCGTTCCAATCGACCTTTGGTAGAGTCCGGCATCAGGCTTGGGTGCCTCAGCGACCGTCGGCGGCCTGTGGCACGCGGCTGAGCGCCCGGTCCGTCAGGCAGCGAGAGCGAACCGGATGTCACAGCCTGCATTCACCATGGCGGTCCTAGCGCTTCTGGCGGTGCACATAGTCTCGCGGCATCGCTTGTTGCGGCGCCTTGCAAGCCATCACCCTGCAACCCACGAGGCCGTCAGTAAAGGAGGTTGGGGCAGGCCAAGGCGTGAGAATTGGGCGTTTGCGAGGTTCATCTTCGCTATCGAGTGGCGCGGCCTCGGCGACTCGGTCGTGTCGGGTTGGTCCATGATCACGCTCGTGTCGTTGGTGGCTGGGTTCGTTGGCGCAATTGTCAGCTGGTTTCTCTAGGGGCAGTCTAGTTGCCGCCCAACAACTAGCTGCAGCGGGCACTGCCCTAGCGGGTCGGCACCCTTGGTAAGCTCCCGTCGTGAATCCCTCGATCAACCATCCCCTCAGCCATGCGGCCGGCAGCGCCGCTGAGCTCTTGGGCGTTAGCCAACGGAGCGAACAATGGACGACAACGGCGAGGCCAGATGCAAGAGCCGCATCGTCGCGATCCTGCTCTCGCTCTGCCAGCCTGGACTTGGGCACCTTTACGCGCTGAGGGCACGTCGGGCGGTGCTCTTCGCGGGCGCATCCCTAGCGCTGGCGGCCGTCTTCCTTTCGGGGCTGCTCGGTCAGAGCTTCTCTTCGCTCGTGATCGTCCTGTCGATTGCTCTGATCATCTTCCTTGGCGGCGCAATCGATGCAGCCAGGTGCGCTCCGCGAAGCCAATCACCAGGACCGAGATTGAGCCGATGGTACGCCGTGTTGGCGCTCGCTGTCGCCATGCAGTGGCTGGCGTACCAAGCGCTCCCTCTCGTGCAGAGGCTGAAGTCCTTCTACATGCCAAGCTCTAACATGGAGCCCACCATCGTCCCTGGCGATCGCCTCTTTGCGGCCCTAGCGCCAAGTCCGAATCCGAGACGTGGGGACATCGTGCTCTTCGAGTCGCCGGAGACGCCGGGGATGCTCCTCCTCAACCGAGTCATCGCCTTGCCTGGGGAGACCATCGAGATTCGCGACAAGGCCGTGCTTCTGAATGGGGCTCTTGCCGAGGAACCATGGGCCCAGCATCTGGATCCCAACATTCTGCCGGCCGACTACTACATGGAGTGGGGCCGCAAGAGAGACCAGCTGTCGCGCTTAACTCTCGCCGATGGGCAGGTGTTCGTGATGGGGGACAACAGGGACTTTAGTCACGACAGCCGCTTCTACGGCCCTGTGGACACTTCATCAGTTCGCGGCAAGCCTCTCTACGTATACTGGTCGCAGGATCGTGAACGAATTGGACTCAGGCTTGACCAATAGCCACCCAGTGGCTAACACCAAGGCTCGAGCGGACGGCACACGGCGCTTCGTGCCATGGCCGCCGCTCAGCCTGAATCGTTAACCCGCCGTGATGAGACGCGAACATTGCATGAACGAATAGAGACTCTGTTGGGGGTCTACCAGGCCAGGATGCGAGGGCTCCTGGAGAGCGCTCCAGCCAGTGTCAGGGACGAACTCGCAGACCTTGTCCCATCCCTTGGCGACCCCGCAATGTCCGAGTCCGACATTCGAAACCTCCAGGGACAAGTTGGGGAGGCTCTGCCACCCTCACTCGTCACCTATCTCCGCGCTGCCCGTGTCGAGACCTATCTCGAATGGAACGAAATCATCATTCCGGGCAATACGGCGCAGAAGAAGTAGACGGGTTATTTTCAGGACGATCTCGTCCGTTCAGCAAGGCTTCTTCAAGTCGCCTCCGGTCCCTGCGGCGACCCTGTGTGCCTTGATCTGCATCGAAGGCAAGAGAACGGGGAGTACCCCGTACTCGTCATAGATCACGACGGTGTCGCTGGACATTGAAAGGACCCAAGAACCGTGCGTCAATATGTGACCGCGGATTTTGGCGGATTCCTATCATTGCTTGAGGTTGTTTGCGCCGCGGTTCCAATAGAATACAAACGCGCCGGTGCGGGCTTACCCGCCGCTGCAGCAGACGGGGCTGCGCCTGGTAAGACTCGGACGTGGAGAAGAGAGTTGAAGCTGGGCAGCAACGGGTCGTTTTGGTAATCATTGCCGCATTGGCAGCCTCAGAGTTGACCATTCTTGTGTTTAACCTGGCGATTGGTCCAGAGCGCCTGTCAAGATTTCCTTAGGCGCCGTCCACCTCTCCTGCGCTGTTGGGCTGCTCTTGTCAAGACCCGTTCGAGCGCACTTCGCCCATCCCACGGTGGGTGCCGCTTAACAACACGCTGCAGCGGACACTGCCCTAGCGCGCCGTCGCCATTGGTAGACTTTCTCGGTGAATCGCTCGATCTACCATTTCAGCCAACTCGCGGCCGGCAGCGCCGCTGAGCTTTGCGGCGTTAGGCGGCTTTGGGTGCGAACACGAACATCTAGAAAGGAGAGACCTTTTGGTCCTACGTCACAGAGCCGGAGGCATCCTGTTGCTTCTGGGACCCGCAGTCTCGAACGCTGCTGAACTAACCCCTGCGCCGGACTTCAGCACTCCTGCGAAAGCCCTCCTGCAGCTTGAGGATGCTTACCGCGACCACGATATCGTGGCTGCAGTAGCCGCCAAGGACTTTCGGACTCAGGCTCGGCTGGAGG
>JAOTWP010000173.1 GCA_029862975.1 Acidobacteriota bacterium | reverse complement strand
CCAGAGCGATTCTCGGCCCTCGCCGCGGCCTTCACGGCACCGTCCGAGCGCTAGAAAGGCACTCAAAGCGCTCTCTGTGCACCGTTCGGTTCCTCACCCGTCCGAAACGCATGAGGCCTCTCGCCGGGGTTCCTCACCCGTCCGAAACGCATGAGGCCTCTCGCCGTTGGGTTCCTCACCCGTCCGAAACGCATGAGGCCTCTCGCCGTTGTCCGAAACGCATGAGGCCTCTCGCCGTTGAAACGCATGAGGCCTCTCGCCGTTGCCGACTACGACGTCGAGAAACTCGACGGTGCCCTTGTCGATGGCCTCGCCGGAACCGCGGGCTGCCTCCGCGGTGCGCTACTCGGTCGCCGGCCGAGATACTCCCGCACCGCGTAGCGCCCGATCCGGACTCCGAGCTCGTTGCCTGCCACCGAGTCGTAGCGGAAGTGGATGCCCAGATACACCCTGGACAGCGCGCATTCCATCGCCGCCGAAGAGAGGCTGCCGAAGGATCGGGTCGGCGGCTCCAACGGCACCTTGCCCGAGAAGGGCCCGGCGGCATCGACCTCTTTCGTCGTCATGGTGAACGGGTAGTCGGCTCCGAAGGTGTCTTCGAGGACGGTCATCGCGGCGGCGCATGCGGTGCCGTGCGCCGAGGGGTAGGAGGGGAAGGCGTAGGTATGCCGGTGGAGGTTGTCCCAATCGGGATCGGGCTCGGTGTCGGGATTGCCGTCGTTGGCCGCCCAGCGGATCGCGGTGTAGGGGCGCCAGTGGTTGAAGAAGAACTTGTTCTCGAAGACGTTGACGTAAGCGTCGTAGAGGCTCATGTTGAGCAGCGCGAACATCCGCGCGGCCTGCCACGGCTCCAACGCCTCTTCCGCGACGAGCTGTCTCGCAAGACGGTTGTGGGAGTTCTCGGCGAAATCTTTCCACCACATCGCCAGATGAGTCTGGTCGGCGGTGCGGGAGGCACTGTCGTGTCGACCGACCTCTTTGACCTCGACGAAGGCCGCCGTGTACGCGTCGCTCGCAATCTCGGGCGGTGGCGAAGAGCGGAACTGGTCCGGGCCCTCTAGCATGAACGGCCGCGCCACGGCCCATCCCGAGCCGAAGACGAAACCCTGCGGGGTTCCGCTGTGCTCCGCGAACTCGGCGTAGACGCCCGGGCCCATCGGATGCCACTGGTACTCAGCCTCGGAGCTCCAGCCGTCACTTTGCCTGTCGTCGAGGATCCGCGCCGCCACGGCCCGGCCGAGCTCGATGCCACGCGCTCGCGCCCTCCCCTCCTCGACCCCCTCCAACCAGCGACGGGCCTCGACGCCGAACCTCTCCCGTTGATCGGGGTACTCGTGGAGCGCCACCTCGCTGGCCGCACCCACGACCGCGGCCAGGGGATCGGCGCCGCTCGCCGCCTCCACCGGCAGGTAGGTCCCATAGCGGGGGTCGATCGCGTTGAGAGCGTCGTGAACCGCCAGATGCATCATCGTGGCCGCGCGGAGCCCCTTGAGGGTGAGGAATCCGTCCTCGGCTTCCGCGGTCGCCAAGACGAGCTCGTTCCAGGCGACGAGGACGCCCGCGTCGAGCGGGTCGCCAGCCTGCTCGCCGCGGCCCATTCGAGCGGGCCTTTCGGCCGCGCACCCGGCGACGACCAACGCCATTCCGAGAATCGCTGACAGCTGTCTCATGTCTCCTCCAGGGTAAGCACGGCAGGACCGTAGCGAATGCTGCATCCAGTGTTAAGTACAGAATCTGTAGTTGCCCGTCCCCGCGCCGGCCTGTCAAGATCCTCCGCATGCCGACGGGGTACGGCCAGCACTGCCCGTTTTCGCTGGCGGCGGAGCTACTCTGCCAGCGCTGGACGCTGCTCGTCGTCAGCCGGTTCTACTACGGCTGCTCCCGCTTCAACGAGATCCACCGCGGAGTACCTCGAATGTCGCCTTCGCTGCTCTCCACGCGTCTGTCCGAGCTCGAGCGGGCCGGAATCATCCGAACGCGGAGCAACCGCAACGGCCCGGGCCGCGAGTATCACCTGACAGACGCCGGCAGGGAGCTCCAGCCTCTGATCGAGCAGATGGCCGTCTGGGGCCAGCGCTGGGCTCGCGACATGATCGACGAGGACCTCGACCCGGCCTTTCTCGTCTGGAGCATGCACCTGCGGCTGGACGCCCGCGCGATGCCCCCTGGCCGCACGGTCGTCGAGCTCCAGTTCAGCGGCGCCCCCGCCGATAGCCGGCAGTTCTGGCTGGTCCACCGTGAGGGTACGGTCGAGATGTGTCTGAAGGACCCGGAGCTCGACGTGGACCTTCTCGTCACCGCGGACCTGCGACGCTTCGTAGAGGCCTGGCGAGGCTTTCGAGACATGGGTGCGGAGATACGGAGCGGGAGAATCAAGCTCTTCGGGCCAAAGGCCCTCCGGGAGGGCTTTCCCGACTGGCTCCAGTTGAACGCGCTGGCCCACCATCCCCGTCTGCGCGCCGGCCGCGAGAAGAGGCTCTCGAAGGCCACCGCCCAGGCGCTCGAGGACCTTTCGCAGTAGGCGCCGAGAGCGGCCTCAGATCTCGATGCCCCGGCGGGCAAGGAGCCGGCGCAGGCGCCCGAAGAGGCTCTCGCCGAGCAGCGACTCGGCGCTCCGCGCCACCTGGGTCAGGACCTCGCGGGCCTCGCCGGAGCCGCTCCAGTGCCTCGCGGCCAGCTCTTCGAGGTCCGGACCGAGGGCCCGGGCGATCACGATGCTGGCGAGCGCGACGTCGTCGAGGAAGCCCCACGGGCCGACGACGATCTCGGGGAGAAGATCGAGCGGGAGCACGAAGTAGGCGAGCGCTCCCAGGAGCGTCCGCCTCGTGTCCTCGGGCACGTCGCGGTCGAGGCCCAGGCGCGCCAGGAGCATGAAGACGTCGGGCACGAGCAAGAGCGCCGCGGCCGCCCGTGGCCCGTAGCGGCCGCCGCGGGCTTCCGCCGCGTCGGCGATCCGCTCCCGCAGCCGATCGTAGAAGCCCAGCAGCCGCGGCGACGCCGGCCGGCCCCGGAGGTCGGCGGGGAGCATTCGTGGAGCCTCGTTCACGATCCCATCCACAGGTCGGCCGCCAGGACGGCCAGCCAGGCGCCGGCCAGGGTGCTCGCGAGGTTGACGCTCTCGTTGTCGAGCCGCGCCCGCCTCTCGAGTGTCGCACCGAGAACGCTGTCGAGTAAAGCGCCGACGGCGCCGGCACCAGCGACGAGCCAGCCCGCCGCCGGCGGCAGCAGCCCGGCCACGACGGCGACGCCGGCGATCGCCGCGGCGCTCGCCGCGGTCGCCAGGAGGCCGGCCCGCGAAACGCCGCCGTCGGTGCCCGGCGCCACCACGCGGCCGTCGGTGATGCGCCAGGTCCGGCCGCCGCGGGCCAGGCCGATCTCGCCGCCCAAGGTATCGGCCAGGGCGACGGCCAGGGCGCCGGCCATGCCGGCCGCCATCGCGCCGTCCGGCTGCCACCCCGCGAGCAGGCCGCAGAAGCCCGCCACCGCGCCGTTGGCGAGCACGTTGCGGGCACCGCGCGGTCGCTCCGGTCGCGCCTCGCCCCGCAGCCGGCGCCGCCAGCGGCTCGCGACGGTTCCGGCGCCGGCGAAGAGCGCCAGCAGGAGAAGCCCTCGCCAGCCCGTGCCGTAGCCCACGCCGGCCGCCACGGCCAGGGCGGCCAGCGCGCCCGGCCCGTCGAGCGCGCCGCTCGCCCGTCCCGCCAGCGCCAGCCCGGCCGCCAGGACGGCGCTCGCCGCGATCCCGCTCGCCGGCGCGCCGCTCCCGCCGGCCAGGGTCAGGGCGGCGTAGAGCCCGCCGCCGCCGAGCAGGGTGACGCTCAGGTTGTCGTCCACCGTCCACGGCAACGACTCGACGACCGCGCCGATGGCCGCCGCGGCTCCAGCGGCCCAGAAGAGAGCGCTCGGCGCGTGGCGCCCCGGGGCCGTCCACCCGACGAGGGCGACGATCGCCGCCCAGGAGACGGCCGCAAAGGCGAGGGCTCCGGCCCAGGACTTGGCGGCGTTCCACGGCAGAGCGCTACGGCCCCGGCGACGGCCGACGAGGGTGGCCGCCGCATCGCCGAAGGCCAGCATTCCCCAGCCGCCGGCCAGCACCTCGAGGCGTCCGCGGCAGGCCAGCGCGAGGATCAGGAGCGCCAGGGGATAGCAGACGATGCCGGCGGACTCGCCCCGCGCTCTCTCCTCGGGCCGCCACAGCCGCGGCGCTCCGAGCCGCGGAAACAGCCAGACGTTGAAGGCCAGAAGCCCCGCCAGGAGCGCCACGGAGCCCGCCGAGCCGAGGTCGCGCACGCCGAAGGCCAGGAGGCCCGGCGCCAGGTGCAGCCACTTGCGAACGGTCTCGCGATCGGGCCGCTGGGGCATGGCGAGCTCGCGGCCGGCTCCCTTCAGGAGACGGCCCTCGGGAGACGGCCCTTCAGGAGACGGACTCCCAGAGGGCGCGCAGGGCCTCGTCGAGGTCGCCCCTCGGCGCCCAGCCGAGCGCCCGCAGGCGGCTCGCGTCCGCCTGCAGGAGCGGCACGTCGACGGGGCGGAAGCGCGCGGGGTCGACCTCGATCGCGGCCTCCACGCCGGAGACCGCGATCAGCCGCCGGAGCGCCTGCTCGATGCTCAGCGCGCGGCCGCTCCCGAGGTTGTAGGCGGCACCCGGCTCGCCGTGGGAGAGCAGCGTCTCGTACGCCGTCACCACGTCGCCAACCGGGATGAAGTCCCGCCGGGCGGCCAGGTTGCCGACCTCGAGGACGGGCTCCTGCACCCCCTTGCGGATCGCCGCCAGCTGGCGGGCGAACGCCGGCAGGGCGAAGTCCGGCGCCTGCCCGGCGCCGATCGCGTTGAAGGAGCGCACGACGATCGCGCCGCGCGGTCTGGCGATGCGCTCGAGCGCCGCCTTGGTCAACGCATAGGGGCTCGCCGGCGCCAGCGGCGCGTCCTCGCCGATGGGCTGGGCGTCCGCGGGCACGACACCGTAGACCTCGGCGCTCGAGGCGACGACGACCCGGCGCTCGCCGGCCGCGGCCAGGACGTTCTCGCCACCGAGGACGTTGACCCGGAAGTACGCGGCGAGCTCGTTCCAGGACGCCCCGACGTGGCTCAGACCGGCGAGATGCACGATGACGTCGGGGTCGGAGGTCGCCACGGCGCCGGCCACCGCTTCCCGGTCGACGATGTCGACGTCGAGCAGCTCGACCCCGGGGAGGGCCGGCGCGTCCGCGAGGAACGTCCCCCAGACCTCGACGCCGCGGGCGGCGAGATCCGCGGCCAGGTTCGAGCCGACGAATCCCCCGACTCCGGTGACGAGGACTCTCATCGCGGAGCGATCAGCGCCCGCCGGCGGCGATCTTCCGGCGCCAGTAGTCGAGGATGTCGGCCAGCGTCTGGTCGAGCGGAATCCGCGGCTGCCACCCCGTCTCGGCGCTGAACTTGGAGTAGTCGCCGATGAGGACCTCGACGTCCGAGGGCCGCAGGCGCTCGGGGTCGGTCTCGATCTCCACCGGCACCTTGCAGAGAGCGATCAAACGGTCGAGCAGCTCGCGGATGGAGATGCCCACGCCGCTCGCGATGTTGTACACCTCGCCCGGCGTCGCTCGCGTAACGGCCAGCCAGTAGCCCCGCACCATGTCCCTCACGTCCGTGAAGTCGCGCACCGCGTCGAGATTGCCGACGCGAATCTTCGGCTCGCGCTGGCCCGCCTCGATCCGCGCCAGCTGGGCGGCGAAGTTCGAGGTCACGAAGGGCTCGCCGCGCCGCGGACCGGTGTGGTTGAAGCCGCGGGTCCGGACGGCCTTGAGGCCGTAGCTGCGGTGGTACTGGTAGGCCAGGTAGTCCTGCGTCACCTTGGACACGGCGTAGGGCGAGAGCGGCCGCAGCGGATTGGTCTCCTTGATGGGCGTCTCGCCGGGCAGCACGAGGCCGTACTCCTCGCTCGAGCAGGCGATCTGGATCACCGGATCGATTCCGAGCGCGCGCACGGCCTCGAAGAGATGGGTCTGGCCCTCGATGTTGGTCGAGAGCGTGTCGACCGGGGAGCGCCAGCTCGAGGGAACGAAGCTCTGCGCCGCGAGGTGAAAGACGTAGTCCGGCCGGACCTCGTCCAGCGTCGCCAGGATCGACGCGTAGTCGCGCAGGTTCGCCTCGACCAGCTGGATGCGGTCCAGGACGTGCTCGACGTTCTCGGTCCGGCTGCGCCAGCGGTAGGTCCCGAAGATCTCGACCTCCGGCTCCTCGGCCAGCAGGTAATCCGCCAAATGGGATCCGGCGAAACCGGTGATCCCGGTGATGAGTGCGCGCATGGAACTCTCCGTGAGTGTTGCGGGGAAGACGCGGCTCTAGTTGCCGCCGAAGTCGCGGGTCGAGTCGTTGAGGTCGATGAAGTTGCCGATGTTCTTCAGCGAGACCGAGAACCGGATGTCGCGATCCTCCCTGGCCAGCGACTTGTATTCCCTTAGATCGAGGCTGAGCCCCCAGCACTGCGTGATGAACTGGATCGAGTGGCTGTGCTGTTGGAGCAGGCTCTGCACGACGTCGTAGTTGACGCTGGCCTGCCAGCGTAGCCGGCTGTTGAAGAACGCGAACGCCGTCAGGAACCGCACCTGGCTGCCCACGGTGTCGCCGGTCCGCGGGTTGAAGACGTTGGAGTAGGTCAGGAAGTAGCGGACCGACCCGATCTGGGTGCCGCCGCTCAGGTTGGCCCTGTTGAACTGGTGGAACAGGGTGTTGTACTGGGTCGAGACGTCCACGTTGGTCACGATGCTCGGCCGGAATCGAAAGCGCAGCTCGATCGGGCTCTCCTGAAGGCTCAGCTCCAGCGGCGCGTCCGTCGGGTTC
>JAOTWP010000049.1 GCA_029862975.1 Acidobacteriota bacterium | reverse complement strand
GCCGCCGCCGGAGTCGCTGTCGCTGTCGCTGCCCGAGTCGCTGTCGCTGTCGCTGCCCGAGTCGCTGTCGCTGTCGCTACCCGAGTCGCTGTCGCTGTCGCTACCCGAGTCGCTGTCGCTGTCGCTGCCCGAGTCGCTGTCCTCGTCGTCGCAAGTGCACGCGCCGCCGTCGCCACCCGAGTCGCTGTCGCTGTCCGAGCCGCTATCGCTGTCCGAGCCGCTATCGCTGTCCGAGCCGCTGTCGCTGTCCGAGTCACCGCTGCCGTCCGCCGGGCACAGCGGGCCGCCGTGGCGGCTCTCGCCCGAGAGCACCTCGAAGTCCCCGAACACCATGCCCGGGCCTATGGGCTGCGAGCAGCTCGTGTGGATCTGGACCTCGAGCACGCCGTTGACGAAGACCTTGATCTCCGTGCCGAGCGTCCCCTTGTCGTCGGCGCCCACGAACGAGAAGCTCTCACCCGGCTCGACGACGTCGTTGAAGACCTCGATGTCGTTCTTCTTCTGGATCACCACGATCTGGGCGTTGGGCGTGGAGCCGAGGTACACGAGGGTCAGCGCGGTGACCTTGCCGTCGCACTCGCCGCAGTCGGAGCCACCGCCGCCGAAGGTGCCCTCGACGCAGGCCTCGTTGACGAACGACTCCGCGACGGCGGGGGCAACGCAGTCGTAGGCGTAGCCCATTCCCGGATCCAGGTCGCCGATCATCTCGTCGCAGTCGGGGGTCAGCGGGTCGCTGACCGCCACGTCCGTCAGGGCAAAGTCGCCGGTGTTGGTGACGACGATCAGGAACGGCACGTCGGAGCCCACGGGCACGGTGCGCGAGTCGAGCCCCTCCTCCTGCTTGCGGATGTCGATCGCCGCGACGGGCTCGGGATCCGGGTCGCAATCGCTGTCCGAATCGGAGTCGCTGCCCGAATCGCTGTCCGAATCGCTACCGCTGTCCGAGTCCTCTTCGTTGCCGTCCTCCGGACACAGCGGACCACCGTTCCGGCTCGCGCCGGCCTCGACCAGGAAATCGCCGAACACCATCCCCGGGCCGATGGGCTGCGAGCAGCTCGTGTGGATCTGGACCTCGAGCGCGCCGTTCACGAAGACCTTGATCTCCGTGCCGAGCGTCCCGTTGCCGTCGGCGCCCACGAACGAGAAGCTCTCACCCGGCTCGACGACGTCGTTGAACACCTCGACGTCGTTCTTCTTCTGGATCACCACGATCTGGGCGTTGGGCGTGGAGCCGAGGTACAGGAGGGTCAGCGCGGTGACCTTGCCGTCGCACTCGCCGCAGTCGGAGCCGCCGCCGCACTCCGAGTCGCTGTCGGAATCACTGTCGGAGCCGGAATCGCTGTCCGAGCCGGAATCGCCGTCCGAGCCGGGATTACCCTGAACCTGGCCGGCACCCGGCGACAACAGCATCGTGACCAGCACCAAGCCGACAATGACTAAAGCCCAGCGGATGGGGTTCCTCAACACACCCATGACTACCTCCTCCCGTTGTGCGCCGCGCCCCCCCGGACCAGCGACTGGTTTCAGGTGGCAGAGTATACGACAACGCCACCGTCACTGTGAAGTGCGTAACACCGCGCGAGCCGCCAGGCCCCGCGGCCGCGGCCCGACGTCGGCCGGCTCGGTCCGGGCTATCCGAACTGCTCGCCGTAGCGCCGCGTCGCTTCGTCGCTGCCGGCGACGAACGCGACGTCGCCGCGGGCGAAGCGGAAGTCGGACCCGAGGTCGACGATCAGCTCTTCACCGCGCTCGACGGCGACCACCGAGCAGCCCGTGCGCTCGCGGATGCGCAGGTCGGCCGGCCGCTGGCCGGCCAGCGCGTCGGCCGACGTCTTCAGGACCTTGAGCTGCGAGTCGAGGGCGATCGCCTCCTCGCCCAGCAGCCGGCGGGCGAGGAGCTGGCCGGCCACCTGGCTGATCGAGAGCGCGAAGTCGGCGCCTGCGGCGTGGATCCGGTCGATGTTCTCCGAGTGGTTGACGCGGGCGATGATCGGCACTCGCGGCGCGAGATCCCGGATGACGACGCTGGCGAAAAGCGTCGCGGAATCCGAATCGAGCGCCAGCACCACGGCGCTGGCGCTCGCGATCTCGACCCGATCCAGGACCTGCCGGTCGAGCACGTCGCCCACCACGTCCGCTCCGGCGGCCGTCCGATCGACGACCACCACCGGCTCGCCGGCGTCGCGCAGCAGCTGCACGACCTTCGCTCCGACCTCGCCGTAGCCGGCGACGACGACCGGCGTCCGGGACGGCCTGGCGCCGCCGGCGCACGCCGTGGCGAAGCGGTCGACGGCTTCCTCGCCGCCTGCCAGGACGAGGATCCCGTTGGCCGCGATGCGCGTCTCGGCCGTGGGCTGGCTCTCGAGATCGCCGCCGATCCACTGGCCGAGCACCGTGACGCCCGTCAGCCTGCCGACGCCGGCCGCCGCCAGGGTCTGCCCGGCCAGCGGGCTGTCGGGGCCGACGCGGATCTCCTGGATGGCCAGCTTGCGGCCCAGGTGCTGCGCTCCGCTGACGATCGACTGCAGGCGCCGGCTGGCCTGCGCCGCGAGCGCCGCGCCCAGGACGTGACGCGGAGTGTAGGCCGCCGTCGCGCCCGCGAGGCGCATCGCGGGCAGGTGGAGGGGAGCCTCGACGAGGGCCAGGATCTCGCCCCGGCAGCCCAGCTGGCGGGCGCTCAGGATCACCGCCGCGTCCTCGTCGTCGCTGCCGTTGGCGATGAGCGCCCGGGCCGCGGCGATGTGGACCTTCTCGAGCGCCCCGTCCTCGAGCGATACGGCCAGCACGCGCTGGCCGCGCGCCATCAGCTTGCGCGCTAGCGCCGGATCGGGCTCGATGACGACCACTTCCACGCCGGCCCGCTCGACCTCCGCGAGCAGCGTCTCGACGGCAGGGCCGTACCGGTAGACGACGAGATGGTCGGCCAGGGCCTTCACCGTCGTCGGCAGCCGGGTCTCGAAGCGCTCCTCGAGCAGCGGGATGAGGTAGATCGGGAAGACGAGGAAGATGAGGAAGACGCCGATGAACTGCAGGCCGGCGACGAAGAGCACCATCGCCGGATGGCGCCAGGTCGCATCGGCGCCGTAGCCCGTCGTCGAGATGGTCTCCGCCGCCCACCCGACGCTCTGCCAGAAGCTGCGCGGAGCCCCCTCGAGGACCTGCATCCCGAACATGTAGACGACCGCCGACCCGGCGACGAGGACGGGGACGGAGAGAACGAGGATCGCGAGGCGCTGCCTGGAGCGGAGCATCGCCGCCGATTCTACTGGCCCGCCTCTCCCGGGCCTCTCCACCCCGCGGGTAGACTCCGGACCATGGCGGTGCGGCTCGACAAGTGGCTCCAGGTGGCGCGGATGTTCAAGACCCGCAGCCAGGCCACCAAGGCCTGCCAGCTGGGCCGGGTCCGCGTCAACGGCGCCCGCGCCAAGCCCCACCGGCTCCTCGCCGTGGACGACCGCGTCGAGGTCGAGAAGGGCGACTGGACGCGGATCCTCGTCGTCCGCGAGCTCCAGGACCGGCCGCTGCCCAAGGCCGAGGCGCCGCGCCTCTACCGCGACGAGAGCCCGCCCCCGCCGGCGCCCGACCCGCTGGCCCGCTGGGCCCGCCGCCCGGCGGCGACGCGGGACCGCGGGCTCGGCCGCCCGACCAAGAAAGAGCGCCGCGACCTCGACCGCCTGCGCCCTTGAGCCGAGCTCCTAGCCGAAGAGATCCAGCTGCTCGATCTGGCCGGTCACGAGGTTCGAGCCCCCGACGCCGAGCAGGCGCACGGCGCGCCGGCCGGCCTCGGTCCTGGCGACGAGGGCGCGGGCCACGCGGCACACGGCTCCGGCGTCGGCGGTCGGGACGGGCAGGGTCTGCGAGCGGGTGACGGTCGTGAAGTCGTCGTAGCGCACCTTGAGGGTCACCGTGCGGGCCGAGAGGTCCCGCTTCCCGAGCCCGCGGGCGACGCTCTCGGCGAGGCGGCCGACCTCCGCGTGGACGCGGTCCAGATCTTCGAGGTCGCGGTCGAAGGTCGTCTCGCTCGACAGGCTCCTGCGCTCCCGGTGGGTGCGCACGGGACGGTCGTCCTCGCCGCGGGCGAAGCGCTCGAGGCGCCGGCCGTGGCGCCCGAAGCGGCGCTCGAGCTCGCCGGGAGCGAGCGCCCGCAGCTGGGCGATCGTCGTCCACCCCTCCCTCTCGAGACGGGCCTCCGTGGCGGGGCCGACGCCGGGCAGCGCGCGCACCGGCAGCGGGTCGAGGAAGGCCCGCACCCGGCCGGGCTTGACGACCGTCAGGCCGTCCGGCTTGTCGGCCTCCGAGGCGATCTTGGCCACCAGCCGGTTGGGGCCCACCCCGACGCTGACGGTCAGCCCGCGCTCGGCGCTGACGCGGCGCCGGATCTCGACGGCGACGGCCGTGGCGCTGCCCCAGGGGGCGAGATGGTCGGTCACGTCGAGATAGGCCTCGTCGATCGAGACCACCTGGACGACGGGCGTGAACTCCCGGAAGATGGCGACCACCGCGGCGGACTCCTCCCGGTAGCGGGGAAAATCCGGCGCGATGAAGAGCGCCTCCGGGCACAGCCGCCGGGCGCGCGCGCAGGGCATGGCCGAGCGCACGCCGAACGCGCGGGCCTCGTAGCTCGCGGCGGCGACGACGCCGCGCCGCTCCGGGGAGCCGCCGATCACCACCGGCTTGCCGCGCAGCCGGGGGTCGTCGCGCATGTGGACCGCGGCGTAGAAGCAGTCCATGTCGCAGTGGAGGATGCGGCGGACGTGCGGCTCCGCGGTCATCGCGGTCTATACTCTTGCCGGTTCACGGTTCCTTTCATGAGGATCACGCCCATGGTTTCACGCTCGCCGATCTCGAGGATCCTGCTGGCGGTGCTCGCCGCCGTCTCGCTGCAGGGGTGCGGCTACAACCGGCTCGTCGCCCTGCAGGAGGGGGTGGAGGGCGCCTGGAGCCAGGTGGAGAACGTATATCAGCGGCGCGCGGACCTGATCCCGAACCTCGTCGCGACGGTCAAGGGAGCCGCGGACTTCGAGCAGGAGACGCTCGCCCGCGTCATCGAGGCGCGGTCCAAGATCTCCCAGGTGAGCTTCGACAGCGCCCCGGACGCCCGGCAGCTCGAGCAGTTCCAGAGCGCCCAGGACGGCCTCTCCTCGGCCCTCTCGCGCCTGCTCGTCGTCGTCGAGCGCTACCCGGAGCTCAAGGCCACGGACGCCTTCCGCGACCTCCAGGCGCAGCTCGAGGGGACCGAGAACCGGATCACGGTCGAGCGCCAGCGCTTCAACGAGGCGACCCGCGAGTACAACACGGCGCGCCGCCAGTTCCCGACGATCGTCGTCTCCAAGCTCTTCGGCTTCGGGGAGAAGCCGTACTTCCGCGCCGTCGAGGGGGCCGACTCTCCCCCCAAGGTCGACTTCTAGCTCCCCCGCCGAGGCCGACGTGGGGGTTCGCGACTACTTCTCCGAGGCCGATCTGGCCGCGGTGCGCGAGGCCACCCGGAAGGCCGAGGGCGGCACCTCCGGCGAGCTCGTCTGCGTCGTCGTCGAGCGCTCCGACGCCTACGAGGGCGCCCACTGGCGCGCCGCGACGCTGGGCGCGATGGCCGGAGCGCTGCTGTCCGCCTACGGTCTCTGGGCCACCGAGGCCTGGACGCCCTACCTCTTCGTGTGGCCGGCGGCCCTGCCGCTGCTCGGCGTGGCGGCCGGGTGGCTCCTCGCCGCCGCCGTGCCGGCGCTCCAGCGCGAGCTCGCCGGCGCGGAGGCGATGCGGCGGCGCGTCCACGGCCGGGCCGCCGCCGCCTTCGTGAGCGAGGAGGTCTTCCGGACCCGCGGCCGGACGGGAGTGCTGATCTTCCTCTCCCTCTTCGAGCGCCGGGTCGAGATCCTGTGCGACGAGGGCATCCGCCGGGCGGTGCCGGCCGGCGCCTGGAGCGAGATCAGCTCCCGGCTGGCCGCCGGGATGGGCGAGGGGCGGGCGGGCGCGGCGCTGGCGGAAGCGGTCGCGGCCTGCGGGCGGCTGCTCGCGGAAGCGGGCGTCGCGGCGGCCCCCGACGACGTCAACGAGCTGACCGACGGGCTGCGGATGCTCGACGATGAGTAGCCGCCCGCAACGGCCGGCGACCGGGTCGCGGCGCCCGCTGCGGGCCGTCCCGCTCCTGCTCCTGCTCTTGCTGCTGCTGCCGCTCGGCGGCCCGCCCGCCGCCCGCGCCCTCGAGGTCCCCTATCTGAGCGGCAGGGTCACGGATCTCGCCGAGATGCTCTCGCCGGAGGCGGAGGCGCGGCTCGACGCGCGGCTCGAGCGGCTCGAGGACGCGGCCGGCTCCCAGCTGGCGGTGCTCACGATCCCCAGCCTCGAGGGCGAGAGCCTCGAGGACTTCTCGCTGCGGGTCGCCGAGACCTGGGGCCTGGGCCGGGCCGACGCCGACGACGGCGCGCTGCTCTTGATCGCGCGCGACGATCGCAAGATGCGCCTCGAGGTCGGCTACGGGCTGGAGGCCATCCTCACGGACGCCTACTCGCGGCGCATCCTCGACGAGATCCTGCAGCCGCACTTCCGGGCCGGCGACTTCGACGGCGGCGTCGAGCGCGCCGTCGACGCGGCGGCGGCGCTGATCGAGGGCAACGACATCCTGCCGCCGCCGGCCGCGGCGGGCGAGCCCGCCGCCGAGGGCCCCGGGAGGATCGGCGGCGTCGTCTTCTTCCTCTGCCTGGCGCTGCCTTTCGCCGCCGCCGCCCTGAGCGCTCCCGGCTGCAGCGCCTGGCTGTTCTACCTCCTCCTCATGCCTTTCTGGGCGGTTCCCGGTGCCCTTCTCGGGCGCAACGCCGGCCTGCTGTGCCTGGCGGCCTGGGCCGTCGGCTTCCCCATCCTGCGGGCCCTGCTGCCCCGCACCCGGCTCGGCAAGCGCTGGGCCTCGGCGGGCCCCTTCGCGGGCGGCGGCCGGGGATGGTCGTCGTCCAGCGGCTGGAGCGGCGGCTCGGGCGGCGGTTTTTCCGGAGGCGGCTTCTCCGGCGGCGGCTTTTCCGGCGGCGGCGGCAGCTTCGGCGGTGGCGGCTCCTCGAGCGGCTGGTAGGGCGACGCGATGGACGAAGGAGAAGCGATGAGCCACGAGATCTACCGGGTAGGACCCGGCAGCGAGGTCGACCTTACGCGGCACGACCCGCGCGATCTGGCGCTGTGCGCGGCGGGCAAGCGGGAGGGCAGGCGGCTGACGGGCGAGCTCAACGCCGAGCTCGAGGCCCTGCAGGAGCTGCTCTGGGCCGAGGGCTGGCACAAGCTCCTCGTCGTGCTCCAGGCGATGGACACGGGCGGCAAGGACGGCACGATCCGGCACGTCTTCGACGGCACCAACCCCCAGGGGGTCAAGGTCGCGAGCTTCAAGCGGCCGACGGCCGAGGAGCTGGCCCACGACTACCTGTGGCGGGTCCACCGGCACGCGCCGGGCAGCGGCGAGATCGTCATCTTCAACCGCAGCCACTACGAGGACGTGCTCGTCGTCCGGGTCCACGAGCTCGTTCCGGCGGCGACCTGGAGCCGGCGCTACGACCACATCAACGACTTCGAGCGCCGGCTGGCGGACGAGGGCACGACGATCCTCAAGTTCTTCCTCCACATCTCGAAGGAGGAGCAGCGGGAGCGGCTCCAGGCACGGCTGGCGGAGCCCGACAAGCGCTGGAAGTTCGCGCGCGGGGACCTCGCGGAGCGCGCCCGCTGGGACGACTACCGGGCGGCCTACGAGGCGGTGCTGTCGCGGACGAGCACGCCCTGGGCGCCCTGGTACGTCGTGCCGGCCGACCGCAAGTGGTACCGCAACCTCGTCGTCTCCCGCGTCCTCGTCGACACCCTGAAGGAGCTCGACATGCGATTTCCCGAGGCCGAGGTGGGGCTCGACGACGTCGTCATCGAGTAGCCAGCTCGTGCCGGCGCCGCAGCTGGCCGCAGGCCGCGTCGGCCTCGAGGCCGCGGCTCGCGCGCAGATGGGCGTCGGCGCCGGCGGCGCGCACCCGCTTCAGGAACGCGATCGCCCGGTTGCGGCTCGGCCGCTCGTAGGGCAGCCCGGCCACCGGGTTGTACATCATCAGATTGACGTGAGCCCGGAGGTCGACGGCGATGGCGGCCAGCTGCTCGGCGTGCGCCGGCTCGTCGTTGACCCCGGCCAGCAGGCAGTACTCGAGGGTGATCTGCCGCCCCGTGCGCTCGTAGTACCGGCGGCAGGCCGCGAGCACCGCGTCGAGATCGATCGCCTCCGCCCAGGGGATGAGCTGCCGCCGCAGCTCGGCCGTGGGCGCGTGCAGGCTGAGAGCCAGCGTCGCCGAGAGGTCCTCGCCCGCCAATCGGACGATCTGCCTGGGCAGCCCCACGGTGCTCACGGTGATCCGCCGCCGGCCGACGCCGAGCCAGCGACTCAGCCGCCGCACCGCCTCGACCGTGACGGCGTAGTTGGCCAGCGGCTCGCCCATCCCCATGAAGACGGCGTGGCTCAGGCGCTCCCCGGCCGCGTCGAGCGCGGCGGCCACCCGCAGCGCCTGCTCCATCACCTCGCCGACGCCGAGATCGCGGCGCACGCCGCCGATGCCGCTGGCGCAGAACCGGCACCCCACGGCGCAGCCCACCTGGGTGCTAAGGCACACGGTGCGCCGCGCCCGCGCCCCGTCCCGCGCCGGGATCATCACCGTCTCGGTGCTCGCGCCGTCCGGCCACCTCAGGAGGATCTTGAAGGTCCCTCCGGGCGAAGAAGAGCGCTCCACCTCCTTGCCGGCGAGCACGTCGAAGGCGCCGCCGAGCTCCGCCCGCAGGTCGCCGGGCAGGTCCGTCATCCCGGCGAACGAGAACACCCGCCGCTCGAAGACCCAGTCCCGCACCTGCCGGGCATGAAACCCCGGCCGCCCGCGCTCCGCCAGCCACGAGACGAGGGCGTCCTCCGGCTCGTCGAGCAAGAACCTGCGACGACCCGGCTCGACGGCGCTGGCGCTCATGACGCCGAGACCGTAGCACGGCGACGGCGACCGTCGCTCCTTCACAAGAGGACGCTGACGGCTTCTCGCCGCACCGCGCCAGGCACAAGGCCAGTCACCCGCGGCCAGGTGATAGATTGCCCTTCCAGATCTCTTCTGCCGAGCCCTTCGTTCTGCCCACCCGAACCCCTTTCCGGAGTCTCGCCATGCACCGCACCTTGAGGACCGTCGCCGTCGTGCTGTCGCTCACCACCTTCGCCCTGGCCTGCGCCGCCGGCCAGGATTCCGACGCCGAGTACGCGGCGCGGATGGCCGCGGAGCACGAGGGCGACGAGCCGGTGGCCGCGGCCGCGGCCGGCGACCAGGCGGCCGCGGTGGCGACCGAGGAGGTGGCCTACTGGCCGGGCACCGAGGTCGAGGGCTATCTCGCCCGGCCGGCCGCCGGAGCCGCGCGCGGCGGGATCCTCGTCATCCAGGAGTGGTGGGGGCTGAACGACAACATCCGCACGATGGCGCGGCGCTTCGCCGAGGAGGGCTACGTGGCGCTCGCCGTCGATCTCTACGAGGGCGGCGTGGCCGAGACCCGCGACGAGGCCATGGCGCTGATGGGCAAGGCGACCGAGCAGCCCGGCCGGCTCGAGGAGAACCTGCGCGCCGCCCACGCCTACCTGCGGGCGGCGGGCGTCGACTCGATCGGCGCGGTCGGCTGGTGCTTCGGCGGCGGCTGGGCGCTGCGCACGGCGATCCTCCTGGGCGACGAGCTCGACGCGGCGGTCGTCTACTACGGCCGGGTCGTCACCGACGACGAGCTCGCCGCGATCGGCGCGCCCGTGCTGGGGCATTTCGGGAGCGAGGACGGCGGCATCCCGATCGCGGGCGTGCGGGCGTTCGAGGCCCGCATGCAGGACCTCGGCAAGGAGGTGACGGTCTACGTCTACGAGGGCGCCGACCACGCCTTCGCCAACCCGTCGGGAACCCGCTACGACGCCGCGGCCGCCGAGCTCGCCTGGGACCGGACCCTCGACTTCTTCGCCGCCCACGTCGGCTCCTGAGGGCGGCCTGAAGGGCACTCGCTCGCGGCTGCGCCTGCCGCTCGCCGGGTCCGGCTCGCTGGCGGTCCGCCTCGACGAGCCCGGGCGCCCCGCCGCGAGCGGCCTCGCGATCCTCTACCTGCACGGCTTCGGCTCGAGCCAGAACGGCGAGAAGGCCGATCTCTTCCGCGCGAGGTCCCTGGAGTGCGGCCTCGCCTTCTGCTCCTTCGACTTCCAGGGCCACGGCGACTCCGGGGGCTCGATGCTCGACCTGAGCTTGTCGCGCAACCTGGGAGACCTGGCGGCCGTCCACGCCGACCTCGAGCGGCGCGGCTACCCGCGGGTCATCCTCTTCGGCTCCTCGCTGGGCGGCCTCACCGGGCTCTGGCACGCCCGCCGTCACCCCGAGCGCGTCGCCGCCGCCATCCACCTGGCGCCGGCCCTGGGCCTCGAAGAGAGCTTCGGCGCCACCCTGGGGCCCACGAAGATGGCCCGCTGGGAGCGCGACGGCAAGCTGGAGATCGAGCACGAGCTCGGCACCTGGGACCTCGGCTGGAGCTTCGTCGAAGACCTCCGCGCCCACGACGTCGCCGCGCTCGCCGCCGCCTACCGCACCCCCACCCTGATCTTCCAGGGCCAGCACGACGCGAGGGTCCCCTGGCGCGCCGTCGCCGACTTCGCCACGCAAGCCGCCGGCGAGGCCATCGAGCTCCACCTCTTCGCCGACGGCGACCACCGCCTCCTCGACCGCCTGCCCCGGCTGTGGGAGCTGACCGAGGAGTTCCTCACCCGCCAGCGGCTCCTGACCGGCTGAGGTCCAGCGGAGTCCTCGGACGTGGAGGAGAGAAACACCCTCAGGACGTCGCTCACGACCGCCTCTCGTGTTTGCGTCCGTCGATGGGTGCAGTCTGTCGAATCGTAACCCCGGCGACCCTCTCGGGCCGCCGCCGCCCCGCTCTCGCACCTGGACCGCCGTCCAAGATCTGGACGGAGCCCGTCCGAGACCTCGTCGCGCCTGGGCCGGGCTCGCGCTGGTAGCAGGCCTCCGGGACGTACCACTCTCGGCACCGTTATTGCTCTTGGGGGGTCGGGAGTCGACGTCGGGAGTCGGGAGTCGGACGCCGGGGGCCGTCAAGCCGCGAGCCGTCCGCACCGGGGCCCGCCATGCCCGCAGCCGAGGAGAAACCATGAGACCGAACCCCACACCCCACCCCGTCGACCTGCTCGAGCTCGCCGATGCGCTCTGCCGCCGGAAGAGCCACTCCGTGCTCTGCCTCGAGAACCAGGGCCGGCGGGGCGAGATCCACTTCGTGGCGGGCGAGATCGTCCACGCCTCCTTCGAGGGCCAGCACGCGGAAGCGGCGCTGGTCGAGCTGCTCTCCTGGAAGACCGGCGACCTGCACCTCACGCCCCTCGTCGAGCGCCCCCGGCGCACGATCGAGACCGACGTCGTCTCGATGCTGTTCGGGAGAAACGGGGGTAGCGGCGATGGCGCCTCTCACCAGTCAGGGGACTGCGGATAGCGAGGGATGGGCTTCGGCTGGCGCCGCTGCACGTGGCTCCCTAGGAGCCGTGGCGCTGGGCCGCGCGACTACGCGCCAACTCGCAGGAGAGATCCAGCGGGTACCGATCGGATCGCTGCGAGCATCTCCTCGACGAGCGGAAGAAGGTGCTCCATTCGGTTGCTCGCTGCCCGGATCACGACCACTCCGATACGCAGACCCTCGAGGTTCTGCTCGAACTCGATGCCCTGATCGGCGGTCAGGAACACGCTGAACCCCTCAGCCACCGCAAGGCGCAAGAGCTCTCCGTTGCGCATGCTGCTCCAGCCCAGCGACGGGACGGGTCGCCACCTGATGCCCTTGGAGCTCTCCTGCGAGCTGGCGGGGGAGCGACTCGTCTAGGAGGATTCGCAAGCCGCCCCGAGGGCCGCAGCGGCCTCCTCGAGAGCCGCCACCGCTTGCTCCCGGCTCACCGACGGGAAGTCGTCCAGGAAGGCCTCCAGGCTATCGCCGGCCTCCAGGTAGTCGATCAAGTTGCGAAGCGGTACCCGCGTCCCTCGGAACACGGGTGCACCGCCTTGGATCTCCGGATCGCGATGGACCACTGATGGGGCGACGGCCATGACTCTCGGATTCTACCAACCATCACTCACAGGGAGGCCGGTCGTCACCGAGGACCGGCCGGAGGGCCTGCAAGGTCGCCTACCGGATGACCGTGTCGACGTCCTTCTCGCCCTCCGAGCGCGCGATGATCGCTGCTCCGCACGAGTCGCTGTAGACGTTCACGACGGTCCGGTACATGTCGAGCGGGCGGTCGATCGCGAGCATGGAGCCTACGATCAGGTTGACCTGCGGTCCCCTGAGCCCGATCGCCTCGAGGACGATGAAGATCACGACCAGGCCGGCTGACGGAACCGCGGCCGCGCCGATGGAGGCCAGCAAGGCGGTGACCACGACCACGCCCTGCTGCAGGAGCGTGAGCTCGAACCCGAGCACCTGGGCGATGAACAGGGCGCCCACGCACTCGAAGATCGCGGTTCCGTCCATGTTCACCGTCGCTCCCATCGGGAGCACGAACGATGCCACCTTGTTCGAGACGCCCACCTTCTTTTCGACCGTGGCCAGCGTCACCGGCAAGGTCGCTCCCGAGGAGCTCGTCGAGAACGCGATCAGGAGCGGCTCCCGCATGTTGGCGAAGTGGATGCGCGGCGCGATGCGCCCCAGCACGAGCAGCAGGATCGGGAGCACGACCAGGAGGTGGAGGGTCAGCCCGGAGCCGATCGTGATCGCATAGAGGCCCAGCGCCTTGAAGGCCTCGAAACCGGTCGTCGCCACCATCTTCGTGATCAGGGCGTAGACGCCGATCGGCAGGAACTTGATGATGCCCGAGGTGAGCCGCATCATCGCGCTGAACAGCGCGTCGAAGAGGTTCGTGACGATGTCGCGAGTCCGGTCGGGCAGCGTGGTGACGGCCGCGCCGAAGACGATGCAGAAGAAGATCAGCGCCAGCATGTCGGCCGAGGCCGCCGCCTGGACCACGTTGGCCGGCACGATGTCCAGCAGCAGCTGCACGGGCGAGGTCGCCGTGTCCAGCTCGGGAAGCTCCCCCGGAACTGCCGCGGTCATGTTGGCGCCGACGCCCGGCTGGATGAGGTTGACCATCAGCAGTCCGATCACGACCGCCAGGAGGCTCGAGAGCACGTAGTACCCGATCGTCTTGCTGAAGAGACGACCGAGCGCCTTGCCCCCGCCGACCGAAGCCACGCCGGAGATGATCGAGGTGAGCACCAGCGGGACGATGATCATCCGCAGCAGCTTCATGAACAGGTCGCCGATCCAGCCGACCGCGTTGGCGGCGCTCTCGCCGATCAAGAGGCCGGTGAGCGCGCCCGCGACCATGGCTGCCAGCGTCTGCCAGTGGAGCTTCCGGTACCAGTCCATCGCGTTCTCCCGTCCCGGGTCAGTCGGAGGCCTCTTCGTCGTCCGCCGGGACCATGACGAGAAGGGCGGCGAGTGAACCGCCCGGCACGAGGGTTCGAGCGGACATCCGGCTCAGAACGGCTTGTAGACCGCCAGCCAGGCGGCCACGCCGCCGAGCACGGGCAGGAGCCAGAGGAGAGCCGTGGCGAGGCCCGGCGCGCGCTTGAAGGCCATCGCGGCCGCGCCGAGCACGAGCCAGATCGCGAGCTTCCCCCACACCCAGCCGGAGAGCCCGAGGCCCAGCCGCGCCACGGTGCCGAAGCCGGAGACGAGGATCAACACGAGCCCCATTCCGTGCAGCGCGCCCGTCAGCTTGCGCTGGCGGTTGCTGCCCGCGTCACCGCCGTTGGCGGCATGGAGCGCCAGGCCGCCCAGGATCGAGAACGTGAGGATGACGGCGAAGAGGTGAAGGACCTTGTACGCTCCGTACGACATTCGATCGAGCCTCCTGACGGGTTCGGGATCTCAACTCGCGTCGCAGGATACCGCAAAGCGCGTCCCGGTCAGGACCCCGCCCTCGGCCGGCGGCTCCCGTACGGCCCATCCGCCGTCGCCGGGCGATGATAGGTTTCGAGGTCCGGAGCCGGATTCCGATCCACCAACCGCCCGACGCTCCGGAGTGCGAGAGTCGTTGCGCGGCGACATAGAAAAGATCCTGGCAGCGCTCGACGACGGCGGAGTGCGCTACCTGGTCGTCGGCGGCCTCGCCGTCGTCCTGCACGGTCATCTGCGCACGACCGTGGATCTCGATCTGGTGGTTCAGCTCGAGCCCAAGAACGTCGAACGGGCGTTGTCGGCCCTGCAACGGCTCGGCTATCAGCCGGTCGCTCCGGTGCCCATCCTCGAGTTCGCCGACCCCGAGGCGCGGGAACGTTGGATCCGCGACAAGAACATGATCGTCTTCTCGCTGTGGCTGCCGGATCGTCCGATCTTCAAGGTCGACCTCTTCGTCGCCGAGCCCTTCGAGTTCGAGCCCACCTACGAGCGTTCGATCAAGGTCGACCTCGGCGCCGCGAAGGCCACGGTTCTGGCGCTCGAGGATCTGATCGCGCTGAAGCGTGACGCGGGCCGGCCCCAGGATCTGGCCGACGTCGAGGCTCTGGAGAGAATCCGCGAGCAACGTGGGAGAACGACGTGAACCGCCCGATCTCGCGCCCGCGAAAGGACGAGCCTCCAAGCGAGCCGCGGCCCGACGACGAGCTTCTCGCCATGGGGCTCCGTCTCACCCCGGCCCAGCGCCTGCGATGGTTGGAAGAAACCGTCGAGGAGCTGCTGCCCTGGCTCGGTCTGGCCTCGCGGCGACCCTGAAGACCCGCCGGCCGCCTGCGTTTCAGTCCTGGATCCCGCCCTCGGTCTGGGAGCGTGGGTCGAGGGCGCGCTCGAGCTCGGCGGGGGGCAGGACGCCCTTCTCGGCCGCCAGCTCGCGCACCGTGCGGCCGGTCTTGACGGACTCCTTGGCGATCTCCGCGGCCTTGTCGTAGCCGATCTTGGGGGCGAGCGACGTGACCATGGCGAGCGACTTCTCGATCATCGCGCGGCAGCGCTCCTCGTTGGCGACGAGGCCGTCGACGCAGCGCTTGGCCAGGAGCTCGCAGGCCGCGGCGGTGATCTCGATCGACTGCAGGAGGTTGTAGACGATCACCGGCATCATCACGTTGAGCTCGAAGTTGCCGGCCGCGCCGCCCCAGGCGACGGTGGCGTCGTTGCCGATCACCTGGGCCGCCACCATGAGCACCGACTCGGGGATCACCGGGTTGACCTTGCCGGGCATGATCGAGCTGCCGGGCTGGAGGCTCGGCAGGGTCATCTCGCCGATGCCGCAGCGCGGGCCGGAGCCGATCCAGCGGATGTCGTTGGCGATCTTGGTCAGCGAGACGGCCAGCGTGCGCACGGCGCCCGAGGTCTCGACGGCGGCGTCCTTGGCCGCCAGGGCCTCGAACTTGTTGGGGGCGGAGACGAACGGGTGACCCGTGCGCGCGGCCACGCCGGCGATCACCCGCTCGGCGAATCCCGGCGGCGCGTTGAGCCCGGTGCCGACGGCCGTGCCGCCCAGCGCCAGCTCGGCGAGCCGCGGCTTGACGGCCGCCACCCGCGCCTGGCCGTTGCGGATCTGCTGGGCGTAGCCCGAGAACTCCTGCCCGAGGCGCACGGGGACGGCGTCCTGCAGGTGGGTGCGGCCGATCTTGACGACGTCGTCGAACTCCGCGGCCTTGGCCTCGAGGGAGGTCGCCAGCACCTCCAGGGCGGGCTCGAGATCCTCCGCCAGCGCGGAGTACGCCGCGATGTGGATCGCCGTGGGGATCGCGTCGTTCGAGGACTGGCCGGCGTTGACGTGGTCGTTGGGGTGCACCGGCTTCTTCGAGCCCATCTCGCCGCCGAGGATCTCGATCGCCCGGTTCGAGATCACCTCGTTGGCGTTCATGTTGGTCGACGTGCCGGAGCCCGTCTGGAAGACGTCGAGCGGGAAGTGGGCGTCGAGCCCGCCCGCCACCACCTCGTCCGCCGCCTGGCGGATCGCCTCCGCCAGCTCCGGGGCGACGATCCCGCGCTCGGCGTTGATCTTCGCCGCCTCGGACTTGATCATCCCCAGGGCGGCGATGAAGCGGCGCGGAAAGGTCAGCCCGCTCACCGGGAAGTTGCGCCGCGCCCGCTCGGTCTGCGCCCCGTAGTAGGCGCTCGCCGGCACCTCCACCTCGCCCAGGCTGTCTCGCTCGATCCTCGTCTCGCTCATCGTCGTCCTCGCCTTCCCGTCTCGGGTGATGGGTGGAATCGTGACTCTCGTCGCAGGTTGCTAACTTACCCGCTCACGGAACACCGCGCTCCACCCTTTCGGAGGGCAAGGAGACACCCGTTCCTCCCGGCCGCATCGCCCCCTGCTGTCAGGAACTCCAACCGCCCGGGTCAGGCCGGGACGGGGTCGCGGCGGACGGACGGCCAGCGGCTCTGCCAGCCCGCGCCGTAGAGCTCCTGGAGGGGGGTCACCGTCAGCTCGCCCTCGCGGAGCGCCGCGATGCCCTCCACGCAGGCCATGGCGCCCGAGAGGGTCGTGATGCAGAGGATGTCGTACTTGAGCGCCGTCTGGCGGATCGTCGCGTCGTCCTCGTGGGAGGCGCGGCCCAGCGGGGTGTTGACGACGAGGTCGACCTGCCTGGAGAGCAGCCGGTCGACGACGTGCGGGCGCTCGCCGTCGGTCACCTTGGGCACGACCGTGGCGGCGAGACCCTGGGCCGCGAGGAAGGCCGCCGTCCCGGCCGTGGCCGTCAGGGTGAAGCCCAGCTCGGCCAGGCCGCGCGCCACCGGCAGGAGGCCCGGCTTGTCGCGGTCGTGGACCGACAGGAACGCCGTCCCGGAGGTCGGCAGGCGATGCCCGGCGGCGATCCAGGCCTTGGCGAAGGCCGGCCCGAAGGCGTCGCTCACCCCCATCACCTCGCCCGTCGACTTCATCTCGGGGCCGAGGACGGGGTCGATGCCCGGAAAGCGGCGGAAGGGGAAGACCGGCGCCTTGACGAAGACGCCGGGCACCCGCGGCTCCTCCGTGAGCCCGAGGTCCACGAGCTTCTCCCCGGCCATCACCCGCGCAGCCAGCGCGACGAGCGGCACGCCCACCGCCTTGGCGATGAACGGGACCGTGCGCGAGGCCCGCGGATTGACCTCCAGCACGTGGACCTCGCCCCGGGAGATCGCGAACTGGACGTTCATCAGCCCGACGACCCCGAGCCGCAGGGCCAGGCGGCGGGCGACGTCCCGCATCTCGTCGAGCTGGGGGGCGCCGACCCGGTAGGGGGGCAGCACGGCGGCGGAGTCGCCGGAGTGGATGCCGGCTTCCTCGATGTGCTGGAGGATCCCCGCCACCACGGCCGTGTCGCCGTCGGCGACGAGGTCGAGGTCGATCTCGACCGCGTCCTCGAGGAAGCGGTCCAGGAGCACCGGCTGCCCCGGGGAGACGTCCGCGGCGAGCCTCATGTACTGCTCGAGCGTCGCCTCGTCGTAGCAGACGGCCATCGCCCGCCCGCCGAGCACGTAGCTCGGCCGCACGAGGATCGGGAAGGAGATCGCCCGCGCCGCCGCCACTCCCTCCGCAACGGAGCGGGCGATCGCGCACTCCGGCTGGCGGATCCCCTCGCCCGCCAGGAGGGCGCCGAAACGCTCGCGGTCCTCGGCGAGGTCGATCGCGTCGGGCGGCGTGCCGAGGATCGGGATCCCGGCGGCCTCGAGCCCGCGGGCCAGCTTGAGGGGCGTCTGCCCGCCGAGCTGCACGATGACGCCCGCCGGCTTCTCCCGGTCGCAGACCGCCAGGACGTGCTCCAGCGTCAAGGGCTCGAAGTAGAGGCGGTCCGACGTGTCGTAGTCGGTCGAGACGGTCTCCGGATTGCAGTTGACCATGATCGTCTCGAAGCCGGCCGCCGACAGGGCGTAGGCCGCGTGCACGCAGCAGTAGTCGAACTCGATCCCCTGGCCGATCCGGTTCGGCCCGGAGCCCAGGATCAGGATCTTCCGGCGGCCGCTGACGGCGGCCTCGTCCTCCGCCCCCCAGGTCGAGTAGAGATAGGGGGTCAGGGCCGGGAACTCGGCGGCGCAGGTGTCGACCCGCTTGTAGACCCGCTCGAGACCGTCGTCGCTCTCGCGCCGGGCGAGCGCCGCCGGCTCGGCGTCGAGCAGCTGGGCGATGCGCAGCCCGGACAGCCCCGCCGTCCGCGCGCGGCGCAGGAGGTCGCCCGGCACGCTCTCCAGGTTCCAGCAGCCGACCTCCTCCTCGAGCGCGATCACGTCGGC
Organism: Acidobacteriota bacterium; assembly: GCA_029862975.1. Classification (GTDB taxonomy): domain Bacteria; phylum Acidobacteriota; class Thermoanaerobaculia; order Multivoradales; family JAHEKO01; genus CALZKB01. Next base: position 9,229 of record JAOTWP010000049.1, on the reverse strand, counting down.
GATCTCGCGCAGGAACCAGGGGTCGATGTGGCTGGCCTCGTGCACCTCCGCGATCGGCCAGCCCTGGCGCAGCGCCGCGAACACCGCGAACAGCCGCTCCCAGTTGGGGGTCGAGAGCCTGCGGCGCAGGCGCACGGGATCCGACATCCGGCTCTCGCGCGCCGCCAGCGTGCCGTCGAGCTCGAGGGAGGCCAGACCCTTGAGCAGCGCCTCCCCGAAGGTCGTGCCGATCGCCATCACCTCGCCGACGGACTTCATCGAGGTGCCCAGCACGGGCGCCGCGGCGGGGAACTTCTCGAAGGCCCAGCGCGGGATCTTCACCACGGTGTAGTCGAGGGAGGGCTCGAAGGCCGCGCAGGTCACGCCGGTGATGTCGTTCTCGATCTCGTCGAGGGTGTAGCCGACCGCCAGGAGCGCCGCGATCTTGGCGATCGGGAAGCCCGTGGCCTTCGAGGCCAGGGCCGAGGACCGCGACACCCGGGGGTTCATCTCGATGACCACCCGCTCGCCGTTGGCCGGATCGACCGCGAACTGGATGTTCGAGCCGCCCGTCGCCACCCCGACCCGGCGGATCACCCGGAAGGCGTCGTCGCGCATCGCCTGGTACTCGCGGTCGGAAAGCGTCTGCTGGGGCGCGACGGTGATCGAATCGCCCGTGTGGACCCCCATGGCGTCCACGTTCTCCACCGAGCAGACGACGATCGCGTTGTCCGCCCGGTCGCGCATCACCTCGAGCTCGAACTCCTTCCAGCCGAGAACCGACTGCTCGAGCAGCACCTTGCGCGCCGGGCTCGCGTCGAGCGCCGCCCGCACCGTCTCGTCGAGCTCGTCCCGGTTGTAGACGGTGCCGCCGCCCTCGCCGCCGAGGGTGAAGCTGGGGCGGACGATCAGCGGGTAGCCGATGCGCCCGCCGATGTCGCGCGCCTCCTCCAGGGACCCGGCATAGCCGCTGCGGGGCACGCGCAGCCCGATCTCCTCCATCGCCGCCTTGAAGAGCTGCCGGTCCTCGCCGAGCCTCAAGGCGGAGACGTCCGCGCCCAGCACCTCGACCCCGTAGCGCTCGAGAAGCCCGCTCTCGGCCAGCTCGAGCGTCAGGTTGATCCCCGTCTGGCCGCCGACGGTGGGCAGCAGCGCGTCCGGCCGCTCGCGGGCGACGATCTTCCCGACGACCTCGGGGACGAGCGGCTCGATGTAGGTCGCGTCGGCGAACTCCGGGTCGGTCATGATCGTCGCCGGGTTGGAGTTCACGAGGACGACGCGGTAGCCCTCCCGTTTCAGCGCCCGGCAGGCCTGCGTGCCGGAGTAGTCGAACTCGCAGGCCTGGCCGATGACGATCGGCCCCGAGCCCACGACGAGGATCGACGAGAGATCGCCACGGCGCGGCATGGGCGGAGTCTAACCCAGCCGGAACGGCCCGCCGGGGAGGGGACGGCACCCGATCCGGAACCACTCGTGTACACTCGTGGCAACGCTGACCCGCCGGAAAAGCGGCGCGAGGGGGACCGGGTGAAGACGGTTGCGATTGCCAGCCAGAAGGGTGGCGTTGGGAAGACGACCCTGGCGCTCAACACGAGCCTCGCCCTGGCGCGCCGCGGCTGGCGCACCCTGGTCGTCGACGCCGACCCCCAGGGGGCGATCTCGCTGTCGCTCAAGAAGGAGCTGAAGGTCGCCGAGGGGCTCACCGAGTACGCCCAGGGCCTGCGGCCCCTCGCCGAGCTCGTCCTGCCCACGCGGCTCGCGGAGCTCTCGTTCCTGCCGGTGGGAGGCATCAAGGCCCACCGGCCGTCCGCGGTGGAGATCGGGGAGCCGGTCTTCGGCAACCTGATCGACGAGACGTCCGCCGAGTTCGACGTCCTCATCCTCGACACGGCCTCGGGGCTCGCCGGCCGTACGCTGCGCGCCTTGCGAACGGTCGACTACGCGCTCGTGCCGATGCAGGCCGAGCCGCTTTCCGTGCGCACCCTCGACGGGATGCTGCAGACGATCGCCGAGATCGGCGACGAGACCGGGCTGCAACTGGCCGGGGTCGTGCTGACCATGGTCCAGTCGCGCGACGAGATCTCGCTCGAGACCGTTCAGGAGGTCTGGAGCCTCCTGCCCTCGGAGATGGTCCTCGAAGGCTTCGTTCCGCGCGATCCGGCGTTCCTGCGGGCGAGCGCCCACGGCGTCCCCGTGAGCCTGCTCAGCCGCCGGCGGCCGCCGTCCGTGGCGTCCGTGTTCGACGCCATCGCCGCGGAGCTCGAGGTCCGCATCGGCCTCGTCTCGGAAGGGGAGGATGACATCTTCCATCTCCTGGATTGACCACGGGGGGCTGGAAGCCATCCTGAGGCGGATGGGCTTTCGCGGCCGGCGGCCGCCCGCGGCGACCGTCGAGGCCGCCGCCGCCGAGCCCACCGCGAGCCCGCCCGCCGCCGAGGCGAGGGCCATCGCCGACTTCCGGCCGCCGGCCGGAGCCTTGCGCCAGCGCCTCGAGGCGTTCATGACCTGGGTGGTCCAGGAGGGCGGCGCCAGCGTCGCGTTCCTCGTCGACCGCGATGGACTGCCGCTGGTCAACCGCGGGGCCGACCCCGATCTGCTGGCCGTCGCCGCGAGCGTCATGCGCCCGCTCGAGAGCATCGACTCCGAGCTGCTCCTCCCCGTCGGCCGGACCGTGAGCCTCGAGCTCGCAGCGGGGCAGCTCCGGCTGGTCGCCGTCGACACCTCGATCGGCAGGTACATCGTGGGCCACGTCGCCGCGGGCCCCTTGGGGGCCGGCCTCTGCGCGGCGACGGCGGCCGCGCTGCGCCGGGCGCTCGAGCCGAGCGCGGAGGCGAAGACCTACGGCTAGCAGGGCCGCGCGATCGAGCGCCGCTCCTCCGCCGCGGCCCTTGGCGAAGCCGCGGCCCGAGGTCACCGGCGGCCGCGGGTAGCGAGCGAGCCTCGCGCCGCCGCGGCGAAATCACTCGTCGCGCAGCGCCTCCGCGGGTCGCACCCGGCCCGCCCGCCGCGCCGGCAGCCAGCAGGCGAGCAGGGTCACCCCCAGGGTGAACAGGCCCACGGCCACGAGGTCGCCGGCGGCCAGCCGGAAGGGGACCGCGGACAGGAAGTAGATGGCGGCGACCTCGGGATCGAAGCGAATCAGCTCGAACTCGTTCAACGACCAGGCCGCGAGGGCGCCGAGGGCGACTCCGAGCAGCGTGCCGACGGCGCCCAGCAGGAGCCCGTAGCGCAGGAAGACGCCGCTCTGCTGCTCCGGCGAGAGGCCCAGGGCCGACAGCAGGCCGAGGTCGCGCCGCCGCTCCCTCACCATCACGACCAGGCTCGAGGCCGTGTTGAACGTCGACACGCAGACGATGAGGCCGAGCACCAGGAAGAGCATCAGCTGCTGGATCCGCAGCGCCGTGAAGAGCTCGCGGTTGAGATCGAAGAAGTCGGAGATCAGATAGTCCGGGCCGAGCGTGCTCCGGACCCGCGCCGCGACCACGGTGTCGAGCTCGGCGCCTTGGACTCCGATCTCCAGAACCGAGCCCGTGGCGCCGGTACCGAGGATCTTCTCCAGCGCACCGCGGTCGAGCACCACCCACTGCCGGTCGAACTCGCTGAAGCCCGTCTCGCAGGTGGCGCTGACCACGGCGCTGCGGTACCGGAACCGCGGGCGGCCCGTCGCGAAGCTCAGCACCATGAGCCGAAGGGGCTCGCCCGGCCGGACCTCGAGCGCGCGGTAGAGCTCCTTGCCGACGACGAGCTCGAGCCCGGCGGCGGCCCCCGAGCCGCCCGGCGCCGGTTCCAGAAGGCAGAGCCCCTCCAGACCCTCGCCGCCCGCGATGCCGCGCAACGTCACCTCGAGGCCGTCGCTGCGCGCCCCGCTGGCCAGGGAGCCCTGCCCGTAGACGACCCGCCGCGCGCCCTGCACGCCCTCGAGCTCGCCCACGGCGCGCCGCTTCTCTTCGAGCACCGCGTCGTCCACGTCGCCCAGCGGATAGGCGACCACGGCGGCGCTGCCCTGCACGAGCTTGGCCTGCAGGTCGTGCCGGTACCCGGTCATCAGGGCCATCGCGATCACCATCGCGGCGACGCCGAGAGCGGTCGCCAGCAGAGCGGCCCAGGTCGTACCGGCCAGCAGCCGGGTGCGCCGGCCGCGCACGAAGCGCCAGGCCAGCGACCAGACGAGCCGATGGTCGCCGCTCACGAGGCCGAGGCCGGCGTCACGCGCGCGAGGAAACGGTCGAAGAGGCTCGTCGCGTCGAGGGGTCCCGGGGCCGCCTCGGGATGGTACTGGGCGGAGTACACGGGCCGGTCCGAGACGGAGAACGCCTCCACCGTTCCGTCGTTGAGGTTGATCTCGGTCACCGTGCAGTTGCCCGGCAGCGAGCCCGGATCGACCGCGAAACCGTGATTCTGGCTGGTGATGAGGACCCGCCCGGTCGCCACGTCGCGCACCGGCTGGTTGCCGCCGTGATGCCCGAACTTCAACTTGAAGGTCCGGCCGCCCATCGCCAGGCCCAGCAGCTGATGGCCGAGGCAGATCCCGAACGTCGGGATCCCCGAGTCGACGAGCTCCCGCACGGTGGCGATCGCCTCGCGCAGGGGCTCGGGATCCCCGGGGCCGTTCGAGAGGACGACGCCGTCGACGCCGAGCGACAGGCAGTCCGCGGCGGAGGTGCCGGCGGGCAGGACCTGGAGGTGCGCGCCGCGCGCCGCCAGGTTGCGCAGGATGTTGCTCTTGATCCCGAAGTCGTACACCGCCAGGCGCCACCGGGTCGCCACCCCGGCCGGCGGCGCCACCTCGTGGATCCGACGGCACGTCACCTCGCTGACGAGCGGCCGGCCCGCCATGGAGGGATGGTCCGCCAGCTCCCGCGCCAGCGCCGCGACGTCCGAGCGCTCCGTCGTCACCACCCCCTTGAGCGCGCCGTGCTCGCGGACGCGGCGGACGACGGCCCGGGTGTCGAGGTCGTCGAGCGCCGGCACCGAGCTCGCCCGCAGGTAGCTCGCGAGCCCGCCCTCGCTGCCGTGGCTCGAGGGCACGGCGGTGAAGCGGCGGGCGACGAAGCCCTCGACCCAGGGCCGGGCGGACTCCTCCATCGCCGCGTTGATGCCGTAGTTGCCGATGTGGGGAAAGGTCATGACGACGATCTGCCCGCGATAGGAAGGATCGGTGAGGATCTCCTGATAGCCCGTCATCGAGGTGTTGAAGACGACCTCGCCGAACCGGGTGCCGGGAGCGACCGCCCGGCCCTCGAAGACCGAGCCGTCCTCGAGCAGGAGGAGCCCCGTCCTCATGCGTGCCGGGCGTAGGCCGCGACTTCGCGGCCGAGCACCGCGGCGAGCGCGCGCACCTCGGCCACGAGCTCTTCGAAGCGCTCCGGCAGGAGCGCCTGGAGGCCGTCGGACAGCGCCGCCTCCGGCGCGTCGTGAACCTCGATCATGAGCCCGTCCGCGCCCGCCGCCACCGCGGCCAGGGACAGCGGCAGGACCTTGTCGCGCCGGCCCGCCGCGTGGCTGGGGTCGGCGATGATCGGGAGATGCGAGATCCGCTCGACCGCGGGGATGAGAGCGACGTCGAGGGTGTTGCGGCTGTGGTCCGCGAAGGTCCGGATGCCCCGCTCGCACAGCACGACCTGGCCGTTGCCCTGGTCGAGGATGTACTCCGCCGCCAGGAGAAGCTCCGTGAGCGTCGCGTACATGCCGCGCTTGAGCAGGACGGGCCGGCCGCAGCGTCCGGCCCGTTTCAGCAGCGTGTAGTTCTGCATGTTGCGGGCGCCGATCTGCACCATGTCGGCGTGCTCGGCCACCTCGTCGATCACGTCGATGTCGAGCGCCTCGGTGACCACCGGCAGGCCGACCTCGTCCCGCACCCGGGCGAGAATCTCGAGCCCCTCCCGGCCCAGCCCCTGGAAGCTGTAGGGACTCGTGCGGGGCTTGAAGGCCCCGCCGCGCAGCAGCCGGGCTCCGGCGGCCTTGACCCGGCGCGCGATGCCGAGGGTCCGCTCGTAGCTCTCCACCGAGCACGGCCCGGCGATGAGGACGAGATCCGGTCCGCCGATGGCCACGCCGCCGACCTCGACGATGGTGTCGGCGGCCCGGAACTCCCGCGACACGAGCTTGTAGGGGTGGCTGACCTGGAGGACCTCGAGAACGCCGGGCAGCGACTCGATCCGCGTCGGCTCCACGACGCCCAGGTTGCCGGTGATGCCGATCGCCGTGCGCTGGGCGCCGGGGATCGGATGGGCCTTGAGACCGCTTGCCTCGATCGCCTCGACGACCGCTTCCACTTGGGAGGCGGTGGCCTCCATTCTCATGACGACGAGCATCGGTGCACCTCGGCCGCGGCGACGGCGCGCGGGGGGCGCTATGATAGCAGGGCGCCTCGCCCACCCGGGGCGGCTGCGCAAGGAGGAGCCGAGAGCCATGCCGAGAGCCATGTCGTACCGCAAGATCTCGCTGGCCGTCCTGCTCGCCTGCTGGCTGGCGGCGCCGGCCGCCGCCTACACGATCTACTTGAAGGACGGCTCCCGGATCCTGGCCCGCTCCGAGTACACCGTCGACGGCGACCGGGCGATCATCGTTCTCGAAAGCGGCACCCAGACGTTCCTCGCCCTGGCCGAGATCGACGTCGAGCGGACCAGGGAGGCCAACGATGCGGGCGTCGGCAACGCCCTCATCTTCGAGGACGGCAAGTTCGTCGAGCGCACCGCAGCCGACACCGAGGCGCCCGAGCGCGAGACGCTGACCGACCTCATCGCCCGGGGCGCGGCGACGATGCGCGGCACCACGCGCTCCGACGCCGATCCCGCCGCCGGCCCGCTCGACGGGACCCCGGGGATGGAGCAGGCCCAGCGCCAGCCGCTGCGCGACATCGAGCTCACCGCGGCGCTCAAGGCGGCGTTCGCCGACCGCGGGCTCGAGCGGGCGCCGATCTACGAGGGCACGGAGAGCGGCCGGCCGCTCGTGGCGATGACCGCCGACTCCGAGGCCTCGGTCTTCCACAACCTCGAGGTCGCCGCCGAGGTGCTGCTCGGCATCCGCGAGACGCACGCGGAGTGCGACGTCCTCGAGATCGTCATGACGACGGGCAGCCACGAGCGGGCCGGCGAGTTCGCGCTGACCGCGGAGATGGCCGCGTCCCTGCGCGACCGCGAGATCGAGCTCAGCGCCTTCTTCGTGCGCCACGTGCGGTTCTAGCCGGCCGCTAGGTGCCAGGGTCGCCGGGCTGGGACAGCTCGACGAGCACGCCGCCCGTGCTCGCGGGGTGGACGAACTGCACCCAGCAGCCGCCGGCGCCGCGGGTGGGCTCGTCGCGCAGGACGCGGTAGCCGGCGGCGCGCAGGGCCGCGTCGGTGGCGCCGAGGTCCGTCGTGGCCAGGCACACGTGGTGGATGCCGGGGCCGCGCTTCTCGAGGAAGCGGGCGATCGGCGAGTCGGCGCTCGTCGCCTCGAGCAGCTCGATCTTCGACTCGCCGCAGGGGACGATCGCCACCCGCACGCCCTCTTGCGGCACCTCCTCGACCTCGGCGACGGCGAGGCCGAGCTCCTCGTAGAACCCGCGCGCCGCGGCGATCGACTCGACGGCGATGCCGATGTGGTCGATCTTGGGGATCATGGCGCGCGCCGCCAGGCCGCGGCTAGCCGCCCTTGAGCAGCTGCCGCGAGATCACGAGACGCTGGATCTCGCTGGTCCCCTCGCCGATCGTGCAGATCTTGCAGTCGCGGTAGAACTTCTCGGCCCGGTAGTCCTTGACGAAGCCGTAGCCGCCGTGGATCTGCACCCCGCGCTCGGCGCAGAAGACCGAGGCCTCGCCGGCGAAGAGCTTGGCCTGCGCCGCCAGGCGGGTGACCTTGCCCGTGCGATCCATCTCGAGCGCGGCGGCCATCACCAGGGCCTCCGCGGCCGCCACCCGCGTCGCCATCTCGGCGAGATGGAACTGGACGGCCTGGAACTTCGCGATCGGCCGCCCGAACTGCTCGCGCTCCTGAGCGTAGGCGAGCGCCGTCCGATAGGCGCCCTCGGCGATGCCGAGGCCCAGCGCCGCGATGGAGATCCGGCCGCCGTCGAGGATCTCGAGCGCCTGGATGAACCCTTCTCCCCGCTCGCCGAGGAGATGACCGTCGGGAACGAAGCAGTTGTCCATGATCACTTCGGCCGTGTCCGAGGCGCGGGTCCCGAGCTTGTTCTCCTTCTTTCCCGGCTGGAAGCCGTCCATCCCCTTCTCGAGGACGAAAGCCGACACGTTGTGGTGGCGCGGCCCGTCCGGATCCGTCACGGCGAAGACGACGCAGTAGTCGCCGACCGAGCCGTGGGTGGTGAACGTCTTGGCCCCGTCGAGGATCCAGCCGCCGTCGACCTTGCGGGCCGTCGACCGGGTGCCCGCGGCGTCGGAGCCGGCTCCCGGCTCGGTGAGGCTCCAGGCGCCGATCTTCTCGCCGCGGGCCAGCGGCACGACCCATCGGCGTCGCTGCTCCTCGCTGCCGAACTTGAGGATGTGGCCGGTACACAGGGAGTTGTGGGCGGCCACGCTGAGGCCGATCGAGGCGTCGACCTGGGCCAGCTCGCTCACGATCAGCACGTACTCGACGTAGCCCATCCCCGAGCCGCCGTACTCCTCCGGAACGAGGATCCCCAGGAACCCGAGCTCGCCGGCCTGCACGAACAGCTCCCCGGGGAAGCGCTGCGCCTCGTCGATCTCGTCGACGAGCGGGTCGATCTCGCGGCGCGCGAACTCGCGCGCGGCGTCTCGCGCCGCCCGCTGGCCCTCCGTCAGGGCGAAGCTGATGGCAGACGAGGATTCGGTCGCGAGCATGGTCGGCACCCTTCGGGCCTCGGGGATGACGGCCGGCGTGACGCTGACCCCACGGCGGCTGCGCCCGATCCTAGCACGCGCGAGGCGCCGCCCCGGCGGCCGCTAGGGAGCGGTCGTGACGCCCTGGAACCGGTCGCGGGGGACGGTCTCGAGAGTGGCCAGCGTGGCGCCCGAGTAGTAGTGGGTGAGGATGTCGCCGTAGCCGTGGCCGCGCAGGGCCATGCCGTAGGCCCCGACCTGGCACATGCCCACCCCGTGCCCCCAGCCGCGGCCGGTGAAGAGCCAGCCCGCCTCTCCCCCCGCGGGGCGCAGCCGCCGGGCGGTGAACAGGGTGTCGGGCAGATCGAGCGCCCAGCGCACCGCCAGCCCCTCCATCTCGGCGACCCGCCCGTCCTCGGCCGTGAACCGGATCCGGGCGACGCGTCCCGACCTGCCCCGCTCGAGCACCT
>JAOTWP010000048.1 GCA_029862975.1 Acidobacteriota bacterium | reverse complement strand
CGGCGCGCTGCGCTCCGTGGGCGGAGAGTCCTCGCCGGCTCGCTGAGCGGTCGGCCCGAGCCGCGCGCGGATCGGCCGTTCAGCGCCGCGGCGGGCGGCCTCCGAGCCAGCCCCGGGAGTAGAACAGCGCGACGATCGTCACGACGACGCTGAGCATGGCGCCGAGCAGGATGAAGTAGCCGTTGCGGTATCCGAGCTCGGGGATGAACTCGAAGTTCATGCCGTAGATGCCCGCCATGAAGGTGATCGGAACGAAGATCACCGTAACGATGGTCAGCGTCTGCATGATCCGGTTCAGGCGGTGGGCGGAGAGGGACAGGTAGCCGTTCATCAGGTCGTCCGTGAGCTCGTAGTACAGGCGAGCGAGGCTCAGTAGGCGGTCGAGCTGCTCCTGCACGTCCGTCAGCTCGTGATCGTGCCCCGCGAGCTGGGCGGGCGTCTGCGAGCGGGCGGACGAGAAGACCTGCGCGTGGTACTGGAGGATGCGCAGCACCCTCTTGAGATCGCCCTTCTGGCGCACCAGCTCCGCGAGCAGCTCGTCGCTCGGCTTCTCGAGCATCTCCGTCTCCATCGCCTCGAGGCGCTTCTCGACGGCCAGCAACAGGGGCAGGAATCGGTCGGCCACCGCGCGACACAGGAGCAGCGCCAAGGCGGCCGGCGAGATGTCCGGTGGGATGGAGCCCGACGTGAGCTCCGAGAAGACCCGCTCGCTGCTCAGCGAGCGCCCGGAGCTGCGCGTGACCAGAAAACGCTCGCCCACGAACAGCGAGAGCTGGATCGTTCCGAAATCGAGCGACTCCGAGGTGGCGTCGAGCCCCTTGAGCAGGATGAACGTATTCTCCTCGAACGGCTCGATCTTCGGCGGATGACGGTCGCGCAGGGCGTCGCGGATCGCCAGCTGGTGGATCCCGAAACGGCGCGACAGCAGGTCCGATTCGACCTCGGCCGACTCGTCCTCCAGAGCGACCCAGATCGTCGTCGCGGCGTCCCGACCCCACTCGGCCAGCAGCTCCGCTCCGCCCTGGCGCAATTTTCTGCTTGCTGGATCGTAAAGCACGGCGCGCATCGATGAAGCCCTCCTCGGATCGACTACGGGGCGCCTGGGCTCAGGCGGTGCTTCGACCCTACAGCAAACTCGCCGCGGGCGTCGCAATCGGAGATCGCTCGCCCGATCGATGGCGCGAACGGCTTCCGATCAAGGTCCCAGCCCCCGGCCACGACTTTGGGAGGCCACCGTAAATGTCTGCTTCGATGACGTTTAGAGGCCAGCTCCGACACCGGAAGAGCTGGTATCACTCTTGCGCTATATTCTGCGTAAGTGAGTGCAGCACCACCCGCGCGCCGAATCCGGCGCAGCCCTCACGACCCGCTCCCCACCGCGCATCGGGGAACCTGCCCCGAGTGGACCGCGGGAGCTTCTCGAACAAAGGAGATGCACCTGATGAAGATCCGTCCGACCCTGGCCGTCGCGCTCGCCCTCTTTCTGGGCCTGACCGCCCTCGCCACCCCTGGTCTCGCCGCCCCCCCGGAGCACGAGGAAATGGCCCCCGCGGCCGACGAGGACACCCCTCTCGCCACCCGCGCCGCCGCCGTGCTCGAGGACCAGCTGGCCGAGGCCTCGAACCGCCGCGTCCCCCGCAACCTGCGGGAGAACGCCCTCTGCGTCGGCGTCTTCCCGTCCGTCGTCAAGGCGGGCTTCATCGTCGCCGCCAAGCGCGGCCACGGCCTGGTGAGCTGTCGCCACGGCGAGACCGGCGCCTGGGGCGCCCCGGCGGTCTTCACCGTGAGCGCCGCCAGCGTCGGCCTGCAGGCCGGCATCCAGTCGGCGAGCGTCGTCCTGCTCTTCATGAATGAAGAGGCCGTGGAGCGGATCGCTACCGGCGAACGCAAGCTCGCGGTGGGCGTGGACCTCGACGTGACCGCAGGTCCGGTGGGCGGCACGGCCACCGTCGACACCCAGCCCGCGATCTTGAGCTACGTGCGGACCAAGGGCCTCTTTGCCGGCCTCAACCTCGAGGGCGCCCGGATGGGCTTCGCCCCGAAGATCAACGCCGAGCACTACGGCGCCGAGCTCAGCGCCCGCGACATCCTCCTCGGCGGCCACGCGGCGCCAGCCGCGCTGGCAGTCTTCCAGGAGACGCTGGCGAAGTACGCGGCCGGGACCGAGCCGGCCCCGGCAGCGGCGCCCGCTCCATAGCGCGGGCAGCGGGCGGCTGGTCCGCCCGCCGCCTCTCCCCAGCCGGCCGCGGCTCTCCCGCGGCCGGCTCGTCTTTCTTCCGCCCACCTCCGGCTGCGCCCGGCTCTCGCCTTGCGGCCGCGCGTCCGGTCCGCGGGCGGCCCGGCACGACGCGCCTGGCCCGTCAGCGCCGGCCTTCGCGGAGCAGCTCGCTCAGCCACTCCGGCTCGCGGGGCTCCTGCCGCGGCTCCATGCCCCTGGCCAGCGCCCAGCGGTGCAGCCAGGAAAGTCCGCGCGGCCCGACGTAGCCGTCCGGGGACCGGTAAGCCTCGTCCCGCAGGGCATCGTCAAGCGTCACGAAGACATACCCGCGGCGCCGCATCATCCCGAGGAGCTCGTCGAGATGGTCGGCGTTGAGCTCGTTGGCGTGGAGCAGGAGAACCTGTGGGATCTCGCGCCCCACGACCTCTCGCGACCACCCCTCGAAGAAGGCGAAGACCTCTTCCATGAAGGGGAGGTAGGCGCTCGCCACGCGCCGCATCGTCTCCCCGTCGCCTCGCTGCTTCGCCCGCGCGTAGACGGCGGCGAAGATCCATTCCTGGTTGTCGATCGTGACGGGAGCCACGATGTAGCCCCGACCTGCCAGGAAGGCGTCGACAGCTTCCTTCCTCGCGCGGTCGGCCCCGGTGTGGAGCAGCGGGTGCCGGAAGTAGCGCAGCGCCCGGCCGCGCTCGGCAAGCAGCCGCCGCAAGGGGGCTTCGCCCCGGATGACGTCGCTCTCGTAGGCCTCGAGCTCCGTGCGGTCGAGGTCGGGATGCGAGAACGTGTGGTTCCCGAGGTCGTGCCCGGCGTCGAGCCACAGCGCCAGCGCCGCGGGGAGCACCGCCCCGCGCAGCTCGTCGCACACGCGGCTCGCGGTCACGAGCCCCGTGGCGGGAGCTTCGAAGCGCGCGAGGTGGGCGAGCAGCCGGCGATTGAGGTCGAGAAGAGTGGCCGCGTCGCAGTCGCCCCCGGCGACCGCCGTGGCCGGCAGGTCGTCGAAGGTCAGGGCGACGGCGCGCCGCGAGCCCGGGTCGGCGGCAGGCCCCGGGCCCACGCGATCGGCCGTCGCCCGCTCGGGCGGACCGGCAGACAGCGCTCCCGGCGCAAGGAGCAGAGCCGCGAAGAGGAGTCCGGCCCACGGGGCACGGCGCGCCGTGCCCCGGGTCGCGGCTCGCGGATCGCCTTCACGCCGCGGCGCGAGGGCGGGGGCGACGTCTACGTCGTCGGCAGCGGCCTCACCCGTCTCACCGAAGACGAGGCGGTGCGGTCCGTGATTCGTCGCCATTCTCAGCCTCTTTCGGTGCCCGGCGGGCACCCGACTCGCCGCTCCGTCGCCGGGCCCCGGGGAGCATATCCTCCGCGCCCGGGCGATCGGCGAGAGAGCGACGCCCGGCGGCGACCACCCGCCGGGGTGGCGTCGAGGGGGCGCCGGCGGCGTTAGCGTGGCAGGGTCGGGCACCGAGGTCTCGTCGCGAGGATCCCCGTCTCGCGGCCTCGGGCCCAGGAAACGGGGAACGGAGATCTGACTATGCCGGTTTACGAGTATTCCTGCGTCAAGTGCGGAAAGGACTTCGAGCGCGTCGAGACGGTGAGCGATCACGGCCACAAGAAGGTGCGCTGCCCCGCCTGCAAGAGCACCCGGATCGAGCGGCGCTGGAGCCGGGTCCACGCCGTGACCTCGAAGAAGAGCTGAGGCGCCCGCCCCCTCCTCGAGCTCTAGTCCTGGTCGCCGACCGATTGCTCGATCCAGAGCTTCAGCAGGGGCTTGGGCAGCGCCCCGACGATCCGATCTGCTTCGACCCCGCCCTGGAACAGGATCATCGTCGGAATCCCCCGGACGCCGTACTTCATCGCCTGCGCCTGATCGTCTTCCGTGTTCACCTTGGCGATCTTCAACCGGCCGGCGTACTCTCGGGCCAGCTCCTCGAGAATCGGTCCCACTTGCCGGCAGGGGCCGCACCACGGCGCCCAGAAATCCACCAGCACGGGGAGATCCGACTGAATGACGGCCGACCCGAAGTCCCGATCCGTCACGGCTACGGTGTGCTCCTGCATGCTCGCTCCTCCACTCTTGCGTCACGTTCACGGCGAGCCGATCCGCGGCGTTCACCGGGAACCGCTCGCCTGACTGGTGGGAGGCATGGAATCGGCCGCAGGTTCCCGCTGGCCACCGCCCCCGTTGACCCGTCATCATCGAAACGAAGGAGGACGCTCATGAGCGAAGACACCGGGTTCTCACTGACCATGAAGCAGGTCGAAGACTTCGAGTTCGAGGTGCGGTTCGACGGCGAGCACCTGCCGGTCATGACACTCGACGAGCCGCAGCCGATCGGCCATGACCGCGGACCCAGCGCCTCCCGCCTGCTGGCCGCCGCCGTGGGCAACTGCCTGTCGGCGAGCCTCCTCTTCTGCCTCCGCAAGTCGAGGGTCGAGGTGGCGGGCATCGAGACCCGCGTCCGCGGCGAGATGCGCCGCAACGACCGGGGGCGGCTGCGGATCGGCCGCCTCGACGTCGAGATCACCCTCGACGCCCCGGCGGCCGATTCGAAGCGGATCACCCGCTGTCTCGACCTCTTCGAAGACTTCTGCGTGGTCACCGCCAGCGTCCGTAAAGGGATCGACGTCGCCGTCACCGTCGTCGACGGCGCCGGCGCAGTGCTCCATCGGGAGCCTCCGGCTGCCGACGAGGAGGCCGGCTAGAACGGCCAGAAGACGGGGATGAGGAGCGAGGCGGCGATCCACAGGAGCAGGTTCAGCGGGACCCCGACCCTGAGGTAGTCGGCGAAGCGGTAGCCGCCCTGGACGTAGACCATCAGGTTGGTGTGGTAGCCGAAGGGCGTGGCGAGCGACGACGAGGCGGCGAAGGTCACCGCCATGACGAAGGGGCGGGGGTCGAGCCCCAGCTCCTGGGCCGCGGCGATGCCGATCGGCACGAGCACCACGGCCGCCGCGTTGTGCGACATCACGGAGGCAAAGAGGGTCGTCAGCAAGTAGAACATCGACAGCACGGCCGCCGGTCCCCAGGTTTGCGTCACGTCCAGCAGCGCCGAGGCGATCAGGTGGGCGGTGCCCGTGTTCTCCATCGCGATCCCCAGCGGAATCACCCCGGCCAGCAGGAAGATGACGAACCAGTCGATCGCGTTGTAGGCCTCCTGCAGGCTGAGGCAGTGGGTCACGACCATGGCGATGCAGCCGACCGTCGCCGCCACGAGGATCGAGGTGACCCCGGTCGCCGCCAGGCCGACGACGGCCGCCAGGATGACCGCCGCGTACGCCGCTTTCCCGAAGCGCACCTCCGGCAGCTCGAGGGTCTGGAGCACGAGCGAATAGGGCTTGTCCGCAAGGTGATCGACCGAGCCCCGCCGGCCCTGCAGGAGCAGGGTGTCGCCGATGTCGAGCCGGATCTTGCCCACCTTGTCGCGGAGGGTCTCGCCGTGCTTGTTGACCGCCAGCGCGAACACCCCGCTCAGGTGGCGGAAGTCGGCCTCCTGCAGCGTGCTGCCGACGAGCGAGGAGGACGGCGAAACGATGCCCTCGAGAAGCACCGTCTCGGCGCTGGTCAGCGACTGATCGGCGTACTTCGCTTCCGCGCGAATCTCGACGTTCTCGTGCCGTTTCATCTCGAGGATCCCGTCGAGGGCGCCGCGCGCCAGGAGGAAGTCTCCCGCCTCGAGCTTCATGTCGCGCAGCCCCGTGTGGATCTGCGTGTGGCCGCGGATGATCTCGAGGATCGTCACGTCGTAGAGCTGGTTGAGCCGCGCTTCGGCCGCGCTCCGGCCGACGAGCGGCGAGTGGGCCGGGATGTCGAGGCCGGTCAGGTAGCGGGCCAGCTCGTACTTGCGCGTCAGGCTCGTCGCGGCCCGGTCGGGAAGCAGGCGCCGCCCGACGAACGTCAGATAGAGCAGCCCGATCGCGAAGAAGACGGCGCCGAGCTTGGTGAGCTCGAACATCGAGAACGGCGCGAGGCCGTGGTCCGTGGCCAGCGAGCTGACGAGGATGTTGGTCGAGGTGCCGATCAGCGTGCAGGTGCCGCCGACGATCGAAGCGAAGGAGAGCGGCATGAGGAGCCGTGACTGGCTCATGCCATGCTCGCGAGCCAGGGCGAGCACGACGGGCAGGAAGATCGCCACCGCGGCCGTGTTGTTGATGAACGCCGACACCACGCCGGCCGTCGCGATGATGACGACGAAGAACCGCGTGTCGCTGCCGCCGGCGACCTCCGTCAGGCGGCGGCTGAGCCAGCCGATCGCGCCCGTCTTCGTCAGGCCGCTGCTCAGGATGAACATGGCGCCGATCGTCAGCGTCGCCTCGTTGCTGAAGCCCGAGAAGGCCTCCTCCGCGCTCAGGAAGCCGACCCGGAACTGGCCGATGACGGCCAGCGTCGCGAGGATCAGCATGGCGACGAGATCCACCCTCACGCGCTCGGAAGCAAAGAGCGCGAAGGCGATGACGATGACCGCGCAGACCAGTCCGATGTCGAGCATTCGTGGCGAGCTTCCCCGGATCTCCGATCGCGCCTGGCGACTCTGGAAGTGGGCCACTCTACCAATTGTGGCTGCCGCACCTACACTTACGACGGCTTCCTGCCCGCGACCCGGCGCGACGCGATGGGGTCGCTACGCAAGGTGGTGCTCGACACCGCCATCACCATCGACTACCTGGTCGACGGCCAGAACCGGCGCGTCGGGAAGATGGTCGAAGGGGTGCTCGTCAAGGGCTTCCTCTACCAGGACCCGGCTCAACCAACCTCTAGGCCGCGCAGCGTGGAGCGTGAAGTCGTGAGCCCGGAACGGGCATAGACTGCCGGTCGATGGCTGGAGCACGCGCACGGGATCGTTCCCCTTCGGCGTCGGCCACGAGACTCCCGGAGGCCGACGCGCTCGCGGTCGGGGTCCTGCCGTTTCTCGCGCTGGCCTTCCACCTCTCCACCGCCGGCCGTTACGGGATCTTCCGGGACGAGCTCTACTACCTGGCCTGCGGGCGGCACCTCGACTTCGGCTACGTCGACCACCCGCCGCTCGTGGCGCTCGTGGCGCGGGTCGCGGGGGAGCTCTTTGGCTCGTCCCTGGTGGGGCTGCGGCTCCTGCCGGCGCTGGCGGGGGCGGCCACGGCCCTCGTCGCGGCGCTCCTGGCCCGCGAGCTCGGCGGGCGGGTCTACGCGCAGCGCCTCGCCGCCCTGTGCGTCACGCTGGGCGGCAACGCGCTCTTCTCCTTCCAGATCCTCTCGATGAACGCCTTCGACCACCTGGTCTGGGCGCTCTGCTTCTGGCTGGCGGCGCGGGCGCTGCGCCGGACGAGCGGCGGCGACTGGCTGCTGTTCGGCCTCGTCGCCGGGCTGGGGCTCGAGAACAAGATCAGCGTGCTCTTCCTGGGCGGCGGCCTGGCGCTCGGGCTGCTCCTCTTTCGCCGCGACGTGCTCGCCCGCGCCGGGGCCTGGTGGGGGGCGGCGCTGGCGGCGCTGCTCTTTGCTCCCCACGTCGCCTGGCAGATCGCCCACGGCTTCCCCACCCGCGAGTTCATCGCCAACGCGCAGGCCTACAAGATCGCCGAGCTCGCGCCGGCCCGGTTCCTCTTCCTGGCCGGAACGGAAGGCGGCGTGGCGTCCATCCCCGTCGCCGTCGCCGGCCTCGTCGGGCTCTTCGCGCTGCGCCGCTGGCGGCCGCTCCTGCCGCTGGCGGCGGCGTTCGTCGCCGTGCTCGCCTTCCTCGCGCTGACCCGCTCGAAGCCCTACTACGCGGCCCCGGCGTTCGCCCTCGTCTTCGCGGCCGGCGGCGCGACCCTCGAGGCGCTGGGCGGCGCCTGGCCCGCCAGGCTGGCGCGGGGGGCGCTCCTCGCCACGGCCCTCCTGGGTGGGCTCGTCTTCGCCCCCTTCGGCAAGCCCCTGCTGGCGCCGGCAGACTACGTGCGCTACAGCGAGGCGCTGGGCATCCGCCCGCCGCCGGCCGAGCGCTCGGAGCTCGGCCGCCTGCCGCAGCACTTCGCCGACATGCACGGCTGGCCCGAGCTAGCGGCGACCGTGTCGCGGGTCTACCACTCGCTGCCGGCCGCCGAGCAGGCCCGGGCCCGCGTCTTCGGCCAGAACTACGGCGAGGCCGGGGCGATCGACTTCTTCGGACCCGGCCTCGGGCTGCCGCCCGCGATCTCGGCCCACAACAGCTACCACCTCTGGGGGCCCGGCGACTGGACCGGCGAGGTCCTGATCGTCCTCGGCGACGAGCGCGAGCGCCTGCTCGAGCTCTTCGACGAGGTCGAGCTCGGCGGCCGCACCGCCTGCACCGACTGCATGCCGTACGAGAACGACCGCCCGCTCTGGATCTGCCGCCGCCTCCGCATGCCCGTCGCCGAGCTGTGGCCCACGATCAAGCACTACATCTAGCGATCTCGCTCAGAAGCGGTACCCGAAGCCGATTCCCACCATCAGGGGGTCGATGGCCACGCTGTCGCGCAGGGCGACGGCGCCGGTGGCCCCCAGGGTGGCGTCGGGGTTGGCGTCGAGGTACTTCAGGTCGGCGTTGAAGAACCAGCGACGCTGGCCGATCGGAACGTCGACCCCGAGGTTGGCTCCGAGAGCGATCCCGTCGCCGAAGGTCACCGACGCCGGCACCAGGACCACCGGCCACCCCGGAGGAGGGTTCGTGACGCCGAGCTGCATGTCGGCGTAGCTCACGTAGGCGACGAGCGGGCCGGCGTAGAGGTCGACCCTCTCGCCCTGGGTGAGGTGGACGTTGAGTCCGACGCACGCGGCGTCGAAGGCCATCGTGTTGGTCGCCGCCACGGAGCCCCCCTCGAAGGTCGAGGTGAAGCCCACCTCGGCGCCGGCAAGCAGACCCAGCTCGACCCCGAGCCGCCGCCCGAACCGGTACTCGCCGCTCACGCCGCCGCCGGCCGCGGCCTTGTTCTCGACCCGCGAGCGGTATCCGACGGCGTTGCGGCCCACCTCGACGTCGTTGGTGTCGACCCAGTAGCCGTTGAACCGCAGCCGCCAGCCCTCCTCCGGCGCCGCGGCCGTGGCGGCCGCCGCCGGCAGCAAGGCGACGAGGGCCGCCGCCAGGATGAAACGGGTGATCGTCTTCATGGCATGCCTCCCTTTCTCGAGGGCCGCCGACGGGCGACCTCTCGTCTCGGAAAGCGCCATCGGGGCGGGAAGTCCGCAATCAGGGGCCGCAATCAGGAGCCGGCGAAGTACCGCGTCCGCAACGCCAGCGAGACGTTCACCAGGCCGATCAGCACCGGCACCTCGACCAGCGGCCCGATCACGGCGGCGAACGCCGCCCCCGAGTCGATGCCGAAGACGGCGACGGCGACGGCGATCGCCAGCTCGAAGTTGTTCGACGCCGCCGTGAAGGAAAGCGTGGCCGTCTTGCCGTAGTCGGCGCCGACCTTGCGGCCGAGCCAGAACGAGACGAGGAACATCAACACGAAGTAGATGAAGAGGGGCACCGCGATCCGCAGGACGTCGCCCGGAATGCGGACGATCCGGTCGCCCTTGAGGCTGAACATGACCAGGATCGTGAACAGCAGCGCGACCAGCGTGAGCGGCGAGATCTTCGGGATGAACGCCCGCTCGTACCACTCCCGCCCCCTGGTCTTGACGAGCGCCAGGCGGGTCAGCATGCCGGCCAGAAAGGGAATCCCGAGGTAGATGAAGACGCTCTCGGCGATCTGGCCGATGCCGATGTCGACCACGGATCCGGTGAGGCCGAAGAGCGGCGGCAGCTTGGTGATGAAGATCCAGGCGTAGACGCTGTAGAAGAGCACCTGGAAGACGCTGTTGAACGCGACCAGCCCCGCGGCGTACTCGGAGTCGCCGCGGGCGAGCTCGTTCCAGACGATCACCATGGCGATGCACCGCGCCAGGCCGATCAGGATGAGCCCGGCCATGTACTCGGGCCGGTCGCGCAGGAAGAGGATCGCCAGGGCGAACATCAGGATCGGGCCGATCACCCAGTTCTGGAGCAGCGACAGCCCCAGCAGCTTCCAGTCGCGAAAGACGTCCGGCATCTCCTCGTAGCGCACCTTGGCGAGCGGCGGGTACATCATGAGGATGAGGCCGAAGGCGATGGGCAGATTCGTGGTGCCGACCGAGAAGCGGCCCCAGAACGCCGCCACCCCGGAGCCCAGCGCCCCCAGGGCGACGCCCACCCCCATGGCCAGGAAGATCCAGAGAGTCAGGTAACGGTCGAGAAGGGACAGACGGCGCGCGACGCCCCGTGTCATGGCGCGGCTTCCTCCAGCCCGGCGAGCGACTCCGGAAGCGTCTCGACGAACGCCCGGATCTCGTCGCGGACGCGGCGGTAGTGGCCGAGCGCCTCCCGCTCGGAAGCAGCGGCGGCGGCCAGCCGTGGCGGGTCGTCGAAGGCGCGATGCAGGACCCGCGCCCGGCCGGGGAAGACCGGGCAGCTCTCCCGCGCGGCGTCGCAGACGGTGACGACGCCGTCGAAGGAAACCTCCAGCACTTCCGCAAGCCCCTTCGCGGAGTGCGCCGAGATGTCGACGCCGGCCTCCGCCATCACGGCGACCGCTCGCGGATCGAGAGCCCCGGGCGCGACCCCCGCCGAGTACGGCTCGATGCGCTCCCTCAGCAACCGCCGGGTCCAGCCCTCGGCCATCTGGCTCCGGCAGGAGTTCCCGGTGCACAGGAACAGCACCCTGAGTGTCGCTTCCATCTCTCGTCGCTCCTGCCCGGCTTCGCTCCAGGAAAGCTCGACCTGCTCGGCCGCGACTCGGCTGGCGATCGCTCGCCAGGACCCCGAGATGGCAGAGTACACGCAACGGAGTATCGTTGCACCACGGCCCGCGAACGAGGGCCGCGGACGAGGTCGACCCGGCCGCCTCGCGCTGCAGCCGGCCGGCGACGCCCCGACCCTGGGAGGCGCGGGCAAGGAGGAACCCACCATGAGGCGAATCTCTTTCCTACTGATCGTGGCAGCCCTGGCGGGCGCCGCACCCGGTGGTGCCGGCCAGGGTCCGCAAGGCGAGGCCGCGCCGGGGCCGGCGGCCGGGCTCGCGGAGATCAACGCCACGCTGAAGCAGCTGGTCGCCCTCGTCGAGCTGCAGGTGAGAAACCAGAGGACCCAGCTGGCGATCCAGCGTCTGGACCTGGCGCGCCGCGACGTCGTCGCGCGGGAGCGGGAGCTCCACGACGTCCTGACGTCGAGGGACGCCCTCGAGGAGCAGCAGACGAGCATGAAGGCCCGGCTCGAGGCCTTCGAGGACGATCCCGAGGCGGTCGGAATCGGAGAGGAGGAGCTCGAGGAGTACCGGCTGCACGCCAAGATCGAGTCCGAGGCCTTGAAGCAGCGGACCTGGAGACTCGATCAGCGAGCCCTCGAGCTCCAGGCCGAGATCGCACGCGCGCAGGAGGACGTGAAGGCCTGGGAGGAGCTGGTGGCCGACAGCTTCTAGCTCGGGTGTGCCGCCTCGCGGGCGTCCTATCGTGGCCCGAGCATCTTCAGGGCCGCCAGGATGGCGCGCTGGGAGCGCTCGAGCTGCTCGTGGGTCGCCCGCGAGAGGGCGTGGCGGGCCGCCATCAGCTCGTGGAACTCGAGCGCATCCTCGGACCGGCCGATCTCCCCGCTCTCGAGCCGGAGCGTCTTCTCGTGGCGCTCGACGGCCTCTTCGTGAGCCGCGATCGCCGCCTCGTGGCGGTCGAGCGCGGCCTCGAAGTTCGCGAGCTCGAGCCCGCCGGCGAAGCGCCGGGCGCAGTCCATCAGCGCCTCCTCGTACGAGGCCCGCCACCGCTCGAGGTCGAGCCTCCAGGCGGCGTGCTCGCGGCGCGCCGCGCGGTGCTCGGAATGCAGCTCTCCGACTTCCTTGCGACCCTCGTCCGCCACGAAGCCAGCGTACCAAGCCGCGGCTCCGCCCGCCTCGCCGCCTACTCGCCGGTCAGATCGCGAATCAGCGTCTCGGTCATGCGCTCGCCGGTGATGAAGGCCCAGCTCCAGGCGTCGTCGTAGTCGGCGAGCGGGTTGGCGGCGAGGATCTCCGCCTTCGTCCGTCCGGCGTCCACGAGCGCGCGAACGCGGCCGCGGGCGTCCTCGAGCATCGCGATCGCCGCCGCGAGATCCTCCCGGGTGGCGAGCTCGCCGTGGCCCGGAATGATCTTCGTCTCGCCGTCGGCGAGCGCCAGGATCCGCTTCTGCGCGGCGAGATAGCCGTCGACGCTGCCGCCGGAGTCGAGGTCGATGAACGGAAAGAGGCCGCTGAAGAGGACGTCGCCGGCGTGGATGACGTTGTCGTCGCGGAAGTGGATCACCGCGTCGCCGTCGGTGTGGGCCCGCTCGACGTGAAAGACGTAGGCGCTGCGACCGTTCAGGTGGAAGGTCACCGAGTCCGCGAACGTCACGACCGGCAGGGCGGCCGCGGGCGCCGGCACCTTGCCGCCGCCGGTGGAGACGCCTTCGTCCACGAGGCGCTGGCGGAGGTTGTCGTGGGCGACGATGGTCGCGCCGGCGCGGCCCAGCACCTCGTTGCCGCCGATGTGGTCGCCGTGCACGTGGGTGTTGATCAGGAACTCGACGGGCTCGGCGCCCAGCTCGGCGAGGGCCGCCAGGAGCTCGTCGGTCAGCGGCGGCAGGCCGTCGTCGATCAGCACGACGCCGTCCTCGCCGGTCGAGACGCCGAGATTGCCGCCCGCGAAGCCGCCCACGCCCTCGAGCATGTAGAGCCCCGGGGCGAGCTCGGTGGACGCGAACGAGATCTCCGGCTCGGCGGCGGGCTCCTGGGCGATCCCCGCCGCCGGCGGCAGCGACAGAGCCAGTGACAACGACAAAGACAGCGACAACGACAGCGGGAACAAGGCGGCGAACGTGGGCTTCGAGCGCATCGATTCCTCCCGGACGGAGCGTGAAACGCGTAACGAGTGATCGGCGACGGGCGCGGAGCATACCAGCAGCCCCATGCCCCATGCCGCATGCCCCGTCCCCCGTCCCCCGTGCCCCGTCCGCCGAGCCCCGCGCCCCGGGCCCCGGGCCCCGCTCGAGCCGACCGCCCGAAGCTCGAGGCCGGGAGAGGCGGGCTCGCCGCGGGCGGTAGTAGCATGAGTCCGCCGGCGCTCCCGGGAGACGGCCGGCGGGACGGCGACGGCCCCGTGGACAGGCTCGACGAGATCGCCAGCGGATTCCAGGCGGCGAAGGTCCTCTTCGCCGCCGCCGAGCTGCGCCTGTTCGATCTCCTGCGGGAGCCCGGCGCCTCGGCCGAGGAGATCGCCCGCGCCACCGGCGGCTCGCCCCGGGGCCTCAGGATCCTCCTCGACGCCCTCGTGGCCCTCGAGCTCGTGTCCAAGCGGGGCGAGTCGTACCGCAATCGCCCCGAGCACGAGTCCGAGCTGCTCGAGGGCTCGCCGGGCCACTTCGTGGCGATGCTGCGGCACAGGAACCGCATGTTCCGCAGCTGGGCGCGGCTCGAGGAGATCGTCATGGGCGGGGCGCCGCCGGTTCGGGAGATCCTCGACGAGCGGCAGGCCAACGAGGACTTCATCCGCGCGATGTACGCCGTGTCGCACCGCCGGGCCGGGCCGCTGGTCGACCGCCTGGAGCTGCGCGGGGTCCGCGCGGTGGCCGATCTCGGCGGCGGCCCCGGCGTCTACCTCGAGGAGATCGCCCGCCGCCACCCGGAGATCGAGCTCTACCTCGCCGACCTGCCGATGACCCTCGAGGTGGCCCGCGAGCGGCTGTCCCGCTCCGCGGCCGGCCGCCGCGTCCGGCTTCTCCCCTGGGACCTCTACGGCTCCCCGCCGCCCCCGGAGCTGCCGCCGCTCGACCTGGCGCTGCTCTCCCAGGTGGTCCACGGCGAGCCGCCGGAGGCCAACCGCGGGCTGTTCGCCAGGCTCTTCGACCGCATCGCGCCGGGAGGCCGGCTGGTCGTCGTCGAGCGCCTGGTGGACAAAGGCCGCGCTTCGCCCCGCGACGCGGCGCTTTTTGCCGTCAACATGCTGGCGATGACGCCCGGCGGCCGCACCTACACCGAGCGGGAGATCCTGGACTGGGGCCGAGAGGCGGGCTTCGTCGCCGAGCCGGGCGAGCAAGTCGACGAAGGCGCCTCCCTCGTCCGCCTCCGGCGCCCGCGCGACTCTCGGTGACGAGGGGGTCTACGGGCCTGCTTCGTCGTGGAGGGCCGCGACCGCCGCGAGCGTCCCCGGGGCGTCGGGCCGTGCGAGCAGGCCACCGAGCAGCATGGCCAGCGCGCTCGCGATCAGTGCGAGGACGATGGGCGCGCCACCCAGCTCGACCGTGCCGGTCATCGTGAGGCCGTAGACGGCGACCCCGGCGACGAGCGCGCCGACTCCTCCGGCGCGGTTGGCGCGCTTCCACCAGAGTCCGGCGATCGTCGGAACGAACAGGCCGGCGCTGAGCAGCCCGACGCCGGCGGTGTAGAAGCGGCTGATCAGCGCGGGCGGCGACAGCGCCCAGTAGAGGGCGAGCGCGCCGACGACCCAGGCGGAGGCGACCCGCAGCAGCGCGAGCCGCCGCTCGCTCAACCTCCACTTGAAGAAGCCGCCGAGAAGGTCGTGGGTGAGCGCCGAGCTGCAGGCGAGCAGCAGGGCGTCGGTCGTCGACATGACCGCGGCGAGCACCGCCGCGACGGCCACGCCGCGGACGACCGCGGGGAACTCGCTCGCCATCACCCGCAGGAACACCTGGTCGGCGTCCTCGAGGCCCGGAAAGCCGAGCTTGCCGACCGGGACGATGGCCAGCACCGCGGCGAGGATCATCACGCTGTAAGCGACCATCGCCAGGTTGAGCGCGAGCCGCGCGCCGCGCGCGTCCCTGGCCGTGAAGACCCGCATGACGATGTGCGGAATCACCGGGATCGCGGTGGCCCAGATGACGAAGAACCCGAGGGTGCTCGAGACGTCCTGGCCGGCGAGACTGCCGAGCTCGGGCGCCGCGGCGGTCGCCTCGCGCATGAGCTCGAACGGCGTGCCGGAGCGCCAGGTCACGGCGACGGCCGTGCCGACGACCACGATGAGCATCAACAGGCCCTGGAGGACGTCGGTCCAGGTGATGGCGATCATGCCGCCGATCGAGACGTAGGTGATGAACACGACGGTGGCGATCACGAGAGCCCACTCGTAGGAGATCCCGAGCAGCGCGGTGGCCGTGATGCCGGCCGCCTTGAGCTGCGCGACGATGTAGACCGTGAAGGCGACGACGATCGACACCGGCACCAGGAGGCGGACGATGGGGCTCGGGTAGCGCCAGGCGAGAAAGTCGGTGATCGTGTAGCGGCCGAAGTTGCGCAGCGGGCGGGCGACCAGGAGGGAAGCGAGGGGGAAGCCGACGACGGCGCCGGCAAAGAGCGCCAGGGTCGCCGGAATGCCGCGCGAGTAGGCGAGCCCCATGACGCCGATGATCGAGCCGCCGCTCGCCAGGCTGGCCATGATCGCCATGGCGTTGACCGCCGTCCCGATGCGCCGTCCCGCCACCCAGTACTCGTCGCCCGACGACAAGACCCGACGCGAGGCATAGATGCCGATGCCGACGCAGCCCGCCAGGTAGAGGAGAACCAGGACCCGCTCGATCATCGGCCGCCTAGCGCTTGCCGCCCCGCCGGAAGACGAGCAGCATCAGGGCCGGCGAGACGAGCATGAGGGCCGCCATCAGCCAGCCGAAAACCGCCATCCCGGCGACCTCGAGCTCACGCCACGGCGGCAGGAAGGAGACGATCGAGAAGACGATCAGGAAGGCGAGCGCCAGCCCCTCCGATCGCCGCATGGGAAAGAAGGAAAAGGGCCCCGGGCGCCGGCCGGGCGCCGGCCTGCCTGGCGTCTCGCTCACGGCGAGCAAGACTACCAGCCCGCGCCGGCGGCCCAACTGCGAGGAGCTCGCGCCCACCTCGCCTTCCGGGCTCGCTCCCGGGCTGCGCTTCCTCCGCGGAGCTGGTCCAGCGGAAGAGATGAGAGGTAGTCTCGGGTCCATGACTCCCGACGAGCCAATTGCCGACAGCACCGACGCCCGACAGCCCCAGCCGCCGCGGGCCGCCAGGCGCGCGATGACCGACAGCGAGTTCAACACCGCCATGGCCCACTTCTACCGCGGCGAGGTGAGCCGCTCGAACACCTGGCGGTCGCGGCTCGACGCGACGACCAACTGGGCCGTGGTGACGACCGGCGCCGCTCTGACCTTCGTCTTCGGCACCGTGGATCACTCGCCGGCGGTGATCCTCATCCTCACCTGGCTGGTGCTCCTGTTCCTCTTCATCGAGGCGCGGCGCTACCGCTACTACGAGCTGTGGTCGTACCGGGTGCGGCTGCTCGAGACGAACCACTTCGCGCCGCAGCTCTCGGCCGGCTCCCTCGAGCGGCCCGGCTGGGCGGAGCGCCTGGTCGAGAGCCTGCATCACCCGCGGTTCCCGATCACGCTCCTCGAGGCGGTCGGGCGCCGCTACCGCCGCAACTACGCGCCGCTGTTCCTGGTGCTCGCGGTCGCCTGGATCGTCAAGCTGGCCATCCATCCGAGCGCGGTGACCGGCTGGCAGGCGTTCCTCGGCCGCGCGGCCATCGGCCCGATCCACGGCGGCTTCGTCGTCGCCGCCGGCGTGGTCTTCAACGCCCTCCTCATCGCCCTCGGGGTCCTCACGGTCGGGCTGCGCGAGTCCGAGGGCGAGGTGTTCGGCGCGGCCCCGAAAGGCTTTCGGCGCCTCGGCGCCCGGCTCGCCGCCGCCACCCGCGAGGCGCTCGAGGTCGACCTCGCCGCCCGCGCTCCCTGGCCGGCCGGCCGCAAGCATCTCGCCTTCGTCATCTCGGACAAGATCCAGGAGATCGGCGGCCCGCTGCTCGCGGAGCTGGATCGCGGGGTCACCCTGCTCAAGGGCACCGGCATGTTCAGCGGCCGCGAGCACGGGATCATGATGTGCGTCGTGCGCGGCCGCCAGGTCACGCGCCTCAAGGAGATCGTCTACCGCAACGATCCGAAGGCCTTCGTCGTCGTCACCGGGGTGCAGGACGTGCGGGGCGAGGGCTTCCGTCCCCTCGAAGCCTGAACGGCCCGCTCCTCAGATCGCCTGGAGGAAGCGGGCGATGCCGTCCATCAGCATCTGCACCGCGATCGCCACCAGCACCATGCCCATGAGGCGCTCGACCGCGATCATTCCGCGACGGCCGAGGACGCGGGCGAACACGGAGGACGCGGCGATGATCAGGCCCGCGGCGAGCCAGGCGATCGCCAGCGCCGCGAGCCACTCTCGCCACCGCTCCGGCTCCCGGCTCGACAGCAGGAGAACCGTCGCCATCGCCGACGGGCCGGCGACGTAGGGGATCGCCAGCGGCACGACGAACGGCTCGCCGGCCAGGTCCTCGCTCGGCTGGGTGCGGGACACGGGAAAGACCATCTTGATCGCGATCAGGAGCAGCACGGTCCCGCCCGCGACCCCGAGCGCCGGCTCGGAGATCCCCAGGGCGGCCAGGATGTGCCGGCCGGCGAGGAGAAAGGCCACCAGCACTGCCAGCGCGATGAGCAGCTCCCGGACGATCACCCGCCGGTGCCTGGACGGCTCGACCGGTTCGAGGGCCGCCGCGAAGAACGGCAGATTGCCGAAGGGGTCGAGGACGAGAAACAGGAGCGCGGCGGCCGAGACGAGCGTCACGAGCCGGATTCTGCCACGCCGCGCGGCGACGGCGGGGAGGCCCTGCGCTACACTCGACGCCGTCATGAGCCGGCGCCTTCCCGTCCTCCTCGCCGTGCTGGCGGCCGCCGGCGCCGGCGGGCTGGGCCACCCCGTCGCGGCCGCGGCGCAGGCGATCGACCGCGGCACCCTGGAAGCGGCCGTCGCGGCCCTCGACGGCGAGGCGATCGAGCAGATCGGGAGCGACGCGATGCCGGTCCTGGTCGCGATGTACCGGGAGGCCGGCCCCGCCGAGCGGGCGCGGATCGCGACCGTCTTCTATCAGCTCGGGTGGCAGTCCGAGGAGGCCAAGGAGGCCTTGATGGAGGACATCCACACGACGGACGAGACGCTGCGCATCCAGGTCCAGTGGGCCCTCGGGCGGGTGAGCAACGACGACGACGTGGTCGACGCCCTGCTCGACAACATGCGCAACGGATTCAACGCCCTCGTGCGGGACAAGGCGGGGTGCGGGCTCGCCTACGATCAGATCCACCTGAACGAGCGGCAGAAGGCCGCCCTCTACCGCCGGCTGATCGAGCGGCTGGAGGATCCATCGGCCGAGCAGCGGTCGCTGGCGATCCGCGTCCTCCAGGCGCACACCGGGCAGACCAAGGGATTCCACCCGGTGACCCGGAACGCCGAGGCCGTGGCCCGCTGGCAGACCTGGCTCGCGGAGTACGAGGCCGCTCTGGAGCCGTGATGACGGCCGGCGGCGCCCCCGCACGCTGGTGCCTCGCCGCCGCGCTGCTCGTGCCGGCCGGGCTCGCCGCCCAGGGCCGCGCGGCGGAGGAGCCCGCCTTCTCGCCGCTGGCGAGCTTGACGTTCGACCGCCCCCTCGCGAGCGGCCCGGACACGTTCCGGGTGTTCGAGCAGGCGAACGAACGGGTGACGAGGACGCGCGAGCTGCGCTGGAGCGGCGACTACTCCCTCGAGCTGCGCGACGTCCGCGGCAGCGGCGACTTCCCGGAGCTGCTCGGCTTCTTTCCGCTGCGCCGCTCGGGCCAGGTGTTCGTCCATTTCGCGCTCCTCGTGACCGATCCCCGGGACGAGCTCAACGTCGCGCTCGTCGGTCCGAACGGCTTCCGGCTCGAGAAGGACGGCTTCGCGGTCTGGCTGAGCGTCCGCGACGGGTTCCTCCGCCACCTCTCGGACAGCATTCCGAAGCGCCTGCTCCGTCTCGAGCCGTTCACCTGGTACCAGATCGATCTGCTCTACGACGTCGCGCTCGGCACCTATACGCTGGCGATCGAGGAGGAGGGGGCGGCCGAGCCGGCGGTCCGGCTGATCGGCCAGGCCAACGCCGCGAGCCATCCCGGCTCCGCGGTCGACAAGTTCTCGTTCGTCGGCGATCCCTTCACCGATCTGTCGAAGGCCGTCTACTACGTCGACGACATCGTCATCGGCGCCGACGAGGAGATCGATCCGCCGCGGCTCGCCGCCCCGGGCCGGCGGCGGCTGTTCGTGGAGATGGCGGTCGACGACCTCCGGGAGCGCATGGCGGCAGCCGCGGCCGCCGAGCCCGGAGAGGCCGATCGCTGGAACGGGCTGATCCTCGCCGGGGACTACGCGCTCGCCTATCGCGAGGCCCGGGAGAAGGCGGCGGGCGCCGCCGGCGAGGCGGCGTGGCTCGAGCGCGCGGGCGACGCGGCCCTGCTCGACGGCGACGCCTCCCTCGCCCTCGAGCTCTACCGCGCCGCCGCCGCGGCAGGAGCGAGCTCGAGCGCGCTGCTGCTCAAACGGGCCGACGCCCACTTCCTGCTCGGCGACCTCGCCGAGGAGAGGCGTCTTCGCGAGCGGATCTACGGGTCGCTCGAGCCGCGCCGGGAGTAGCGCCCGTTGGCAACGGAGGCTGCCGTCCGGGCGCCGGGTCCCGCCCCGCACCGTGACGACGCTCGACGACGCCCGCAGCCCCGCCAGGTAGGCTAGCCGTCGTGTGGAACGTCCGGCATTGGGGAACGACCGCGGAGGAGGGGGCGCGCCCCTTCCCCTGCGATCGCTGGATGCCCGAGCCCGACGAGGCGTTCCACCGCGGCGTGTCGGTCGCCGCGGCGCCGGAGGCGGTCTTCCGCTGGCTCTGCCAGCTGCGCGCGGCTCCCTACAGCTACGACTGGATCGACAACTGGGGGCGCGCGAGCCCACAGTCGCTGACCCCGGAGCTCGACCGGCTGGCCGTCGGCCAGCGCTTCATGACGATCTTCGAGCTCGTCGAGTTCGAGCCGGAGCGGCAGCTGACCCTGCGGATGCTGTCAGGCGGACTGTCGGAGCGGCTTTTCGGGAACCTGCTGGTCACCTATCTCGTCGTCCCCCACGAGGCGGGCTCCCGCCTCCTGGCCAAGCTCGTCCTCCGCTACCCGCCGGGAGCGTGGGGCCGGGTGCTGCGCCGGCTCCTGCCCGCCGGCGACCTCGTCATGATGCGCCGCCAGCTGCTCAACCTGAAGCGACTGGCCGAGAACCTCGAGGACTTCGAAGGTCGAGATCGAGCGTAGCGCGGCGGTGGCGCTGCCGTGGCCCGTCGGGCGGCCGAGAGCGCGGGGAGGCCGCCTCGGCGGAGTGTATATATGCTATCATATATCCCATGAAACGAACGACGATCTTCCTCGAGGAGCCGCTCGAGCGGGACTTGAAGGCCCGCGCCGAGCGCGAGGGGCGGCCGATGGCGGCGCTGGTCCGCGAGGCGCTGCGCGAGTACATGGCGGCGGAGGCCGTACCGCGACCCCGCTTCGTCGGCGCCGGCCGTAGCGGGCACCGGGACACGGCCGAGCGCCACGAAGCGCTGCTGTTCCAGCCCGAGCCGGCCGCGACCGAGATCGAGACCGAGGCAGCGACCGAGGCCGCAAGAGAGGCCGGGCGGACCGGAGCCGGCGAGCGTCCGCGTGGACGGCGCCGCTGATGCCTCTGCTCTTCGACACCGGGCCGCTCTACGCCCTCGCCGACGCGGACGACGCCTGGCATGAGAGGGTACGAGACCTCGTCGATGCGCGACGGGAGCCCCTCCTGGTGCCGGTCACCGTCCTCCCCGAGGTGACCTATCTGCTCCACCGGCGACTGGGGCCCGAGGTCGAGAGGCAGTTCGTGGGCTCCCTCGTCGCCGGCGAGCTCGTCGTCGAGGAGCTCCGCCGCGAGGACGTGGCCCGCGCCGAAGAGGTGCTGTCCTCGTTCCCCCGGATCGGCTTCGTCGACGCCACGGTTCTCGCGATCGCCGAGCGGCTCCGCCTGCCGGCCCTCGTCACCACCGATCGCCGCCACTTCGCAGCCCTGCGGCCCCGCCACGTGGACGCGCTCGAGCTGCTGCCCTGACCCAACCGGCCGCGGCGCGAATCGTCGCCTCGCCCGCCCGGGCGGCGGTGCCCGCCACCCGCCGATTCTCGTCTACCGCGACGGCGCTGCGCCAGGGAGCGTGGGCTCCTCCTCGGTCCTGGGGCCGGGTCGTTTCACGTCCTCCGGTGCCCCCGGCGGCGCCGAGAACTCCCGGGCGCGGCGCGCCAGCTCCGCCAGGCGCGACTCGACCCGCCCGTTGACGCTGTCCTCCGGATAGCTGCCGTCGGCGCCGCGCACACCGGCCCGCAGAGGGGTCAACAGCTCGATGCCCTCGTCGATCGTGGTCACGGGGTAGACGTGAAACTCGCCGGCCTCCACTGCCTCGAGGACGGGTCGGCGCAGCATCAAGTGCTCGACGTTGGCGGCGGGAATCAGCACCCCCTGATCGCCGGTCAAGCCGCGTGCGGCACAGACTTCGAAGAAGCCCTCGATCTTCTCGTTGACGCCGCCGATGGCCTGGACCTCGCCCTGCTGGCTGACCGAGCCCGTCACCGCCAGCGACTGCGCCAGCGGGACTCCCGAGATCGCCGACAACAGCGCGTAGAGCTCCGCCGCCGAGGCGCTGTCCCCCTCCACGCCGCCGTACGACTGCTCGAATACGAGGCTGGCGGCGAGCGACAAAGGACGCTCGGCGGCGAAGCGCGCACCGAGAAACCCGGACAGGATGAGCACGCCCTTGGAGTGGATCGGCCCCGCCAGCTCGACCTCGCGCTCGATGTCGACCACCTCGCCCTTGCCCAGGCGGATGCGAGCGGTGATCCGGCTCGGCCGGCCGAAGCTGAAGTCGTTGAGGCGGTACACGGACAGCCCGTTGACCTGCCCGACCCGAGCCCCCTCGGTGTCGATCAGCAGGGTGCCGCGGGTGATCTCCTCCAGCATGCGCTCGCGCACGCGATCGGAGCGGAAGAGCCGGGCGTCGATCGCCTGCTGCACGTCGGCCTCCATCACCGTCTCGTGCGCGGCGCGCGCCGCCCAGTGGTTCGCCTCGCGCATCAGGTCGAGCACGCGCCCCATGTAGAGCGACATCTTGCGCGCGTCGGCGACCTCCCGCGCACCCTGCTCGATGACCCGCGCCACGGCCTCGCGAGCGAGAGGTCGCAGGCCTTTCTCGCGCGCCAGCTTGGCGATCAGGCGCGCGTAGCCCGCGACGTTCGCCGCATCCCAGTCGAGCTCCTCGGCGAAGTCGGCCGCGACCTTGAAGAGCTCGCCGAAGTCGGGGTCGAGCATGGAGAGCAGGTAGTAGATGCGCGGCGAGCCGAACAGCACGATCTTGACGTCGAGCACGGCGGGCTGCGGCTGCAGCGAGTAGGTGCTGACCAGGCTCAGGGCCTCCGCCAGCGCTTCGATCTTGATCTGCTTCGCGCGCAGGGTGCGCTTGAGCCCCTCCCAAGCAAAGGGGTGTTGGAGGAGCTTCAGGGCGTCGAGCAGGAGATAGCCGCCGTTGGCGCGGTGCAGGGCGCCGGGCTTGATCAGCGTGAAGTCGGTCACCATGGTTCCCATGCTGGCGACGTACTCGATCCGGCCGACGAGGTTCTGATAGGTCGGGTTGTCCTCGTAGACGACGGGCGCGCCCGAGATCTCCGCGTGATCCACGAGCAGGTTGACGCGATACCGCCGGTAGAGGCTCTCGGACGTCTGCTCGCCCAACGCGGTCTGCAACAGACCGGGCGTGCCCGACTCGGCGGGGGCGGTCAGGCGCTCGACGTTCTCGACGATGTCGTTCTCGACCGCGTCGAGGTATTCAAGTACCGGCTGCAAGCCCGGGAAATGCTCGCGAATGTCCTCGAGCAGCGCCCCGATGGCGAAGCGGCCGACTTCGCGGTTGAGCTCCCGCACCGCCTCCCGCATGCGACGCTTCCAGCGCGAGAACTGGCGCAGCACATTCTGCAGCCGCTCCTTGAGAACCTCGGTATGCGACTCGAGCTCCTTGCGCTGCGCCTCGGGCAGGGCCTTCACCTCTTCGCTCGACAGCACCTCGTCGCCACGACGGGCGGCGAACATGATCCCCAGCGGCGTCTGGACCAGGGCCAGCCCGGCCTCGGACGCCTCCGCGCCGAGCTTCTCGAGCTCCTGGGCCTGGCGCTCCTCGAGAGCCTCCTCGAGGCGGCGGCGGCGAGTGTGGTACTCGTCGCTCTCGACCGCCACCTGCAGCGCGCCGCTGACCTCTTCGACGAGGTGGCCCATGGCCCGGCACAGCTCTCGTCCCTTTCCCGGCGGCAGCTCGAGCAGGCGGGCTCGGCGCGCTTCGGAGAAATCGTGGACGTAGCACAGGTCGGGCGGCGCATCGCGCTCGGCGGCCCGCCGCTCGAGCATCTGCCGGACCGCCGAGTGCTTGCCGGTGCCGTCGGGGCCGAAGGCGAAGATGTTGTAGCCCTCGCACTCGATCTCGACCCCGAACGCGACCGCCTCGACGGCGCGCGGCTGCCCCAGAAGACCCTCCAGATCCTCGAGATCCGCCGTCGTCTCGAACTCGAGATCCGCGAAATCGCAGTGGCGATAGAGATCCTTGGCTGCAAGCTCCGGCTTCACGGCGACACTCCTCTCCGGCTGGCGCACGGCCGGCTTCGAGTGTACGCGCTCCCCCGCCACCGCGGACGCCCCAAAAAGGCGGGCTCCGAGCCGCCCTGCCGTCCCGCCCGCCGGCTCTAGTCTTCCTCGGGCACAGGGTAGCCCAGCGAGGTCCAGGCGCTCTTCAGTCCGGGGGTCACGAAGTACGTCCGCCAGGCGTAGGCCCGCAGCGGATCGCCATCGGTAAACAGCCGCTCGAGCTCGCCCAGCTCGACGGCCCCGTCGAGATCGGCGTAGGCGACGCCGGCTTCTCCTGCCTCACGAACGGCGGACACGGTCGCCGCGAGCAGCCGCCCGACCTGCTCGAGGTATCGTGCATCCCGCTGCACCGCGCCGTGGCCCGGGACGATGGTCTCCGCGCCGAGCTCCGCGACCCTGCCAAGGGTGTCGACCCAGTCGTCCATCGGCGAGTCGTAGGCGAACGGAACGGGTGCCACCAGCACGTCCCCGGTGACGAGCACCTTCTCCTCGGGCAGCCACACCAGCGCATCGCCGTCGGTGTTGGCGCGCCCGAGCCACGACACGACAATGGTGCGCGCGCCGCGCGTGAAGGTCAGCTGGTCGTCGAACAGCAGATCCGGATAGACGAGCTCCATCGTCGGCAGCTCGGGCTCGAGCGCATCGCGGTACCCGGCGAACAGGCGCAAGCCCATCGCCCGCTCGGGGTCCTCGGCCTGGACGGCCTCGGCGGCGGCCAGGACGTCGCGGCCCGCGACTCGCCGATAGGCCTCCTCGCGCTGGTCCTCCATCGCCTGCCACTCCTGCTCGAGAGAGTCGAGGGTGGCGCGGTGGGCGACGATCTTCGCTTCCGGGAACGCTTGACGGTAGGCGTGATTGCCGTTGGTGTGGTCATCGTGCCAGTGGGTGTTGACGACGTGCGTCACCGGTTTGTCGGTGATCTGGCGGATCTTGGCGATGACCGCTCGCGCCGCCGCCGGGTTGATGTGGGTGTCGACGACGAAGACGTCCTCGGGGTTGACGATGACGGTCGAGTTGCCGTCGACAGGCCCGGCAAGGGGATCCACTCTCGCGTGCACGTAGAGGCCGCCCCCCAGGTCCTGCCACGTGTAGCCAGGATAGATCTGCTCAGCGAGCGCGACGGGAGCGAACAGGAGGAGGGCGGAAGCAAGAAGGAAGTGCCGGCGCTTGCGAGCCTGACTCCACGGCAAGGGTGCTTCAGGAAGGAGCTTCATCATCGGGCGACCGCGCCCTTCTTCCAGGGCTGAACCACGCCGAGCAGCATGGCGACGGTCCCCACGACGAGCTGGGGGAGCGTATAGGCGATGAGCCCGAGAGTGAAGACGAAGCCGGTCTCCCACTGCCTGCGGAAGCTCGCGACCTGCTCGTCGATCTGCTCCGCCGTGGCCCCGGACTCCTCGAGCTGAGCGCTCCAGACCTCCGCCACCGTGTCCACCCAGGTCGGGTCGACGAAGTTGATGTAGACGAACATGTACGTCTGGTAGACGACGCGCGCCACGAGGATCATCGCGATGAGCAGAAGCAACGCCTGCAGGAACCGCGGCCTCGTACCGAGCCGTCTGCCCAGGGACTTCCCGGCCAGCAGCGCGAAGACGACGACCAGCGCCCAGGGCAGGATCCAGGTCAGGTTGGACAGGCCCAGGCCCATCCAGGTCAGGATCTGGATGGTCAGCACGACCGCCGCGCCGAGGCCCAGACCCCAGTAGAGATGGTGTTTCAGCAGGCCTCGTTCGTTCACGGGCGTCCTCCTCGGTCGAGTACTCGATGTGCCGAGCTCGCGGTCCTTCGCCGCTGCGGTCACCGACACTTACGAGTCCGGCGGGCCGAAGGTT
The DNA here is from genome assembly GCA_029862975.1 of Acidobacteriota bacterium. Classification (GTDB taxonomy): domain Bacteria; phylum Acidobacteriota; class Thermoanaerobaculia; order Multivoradales; family JAHEKO01; genus CALZKB01. The sequence goes on along the minus strand of JAOTWP010000048.1, from coordinate 1,957 downwards.
CTCGCCACCCGGATCATCGCCTCCCCCGTCTCGCCTCGACTCGGCAAATCATTAGGCCCCTTTCGCCGGGGGCGGCTGGGGCCAGTCGGGGGCACCTCGGGTGGAGTCGATCCGGACTCCCGGGCAGGTCCAGGCTCGGCCCTATTCAGCGTCGGCCGAGCCGCTACCGTACTCCCGGCGCAGCGACTCCGGATCCCACCCGACATCCCGCAGTTCGCCGCCGTCCGCCAGGTCCCCGCGAAGCAGCTTCTCCAGGTCCTCGATCCGCTGCCGGGCGGCCCCGAGGTAGAGCGCCTTGTCGTGACGCATGGCGGCGAGGTCGCGAACTGCCTTTTCATCGTGGCGCCGAAAGGTCTGCGCCGCGCGGTATGCGTGGTGCCGTCGAAAGCCGAGCAGGTGCAGAGCTTCGACGCCCAGCTTCAGCGCCGAATCGAGCTTGTCCCGAAAGACGTGCTCGACACCGGCCTCGATGAGCTCGTAGGCGGCGGGCCGGCCCGGCGCGCGGGCCAGGATGGTGAGCTGGGGAAAGTGCTTCTGGACGGTCGCAACCAGCTCGCGGTTCTTCTCCGGATTGTCGAGCGCCAGGACGATGAGCTTGGCATTGTCGGCTCCGGCTGCATGAAGCAGATCGAGGCGCGAAGCGTCGCCGTAGAACACCTTGAGACCCAGCTTCCGGAGGAGATCGACACGGTCCGAGTCGAGATCGAGAACGGTGGCCTCGACGCCATTCGCTCTGAGCAGTCGCCCGACGATCGCACCGAAGCTGCCGAATCCGGCGATGATCACCTTCCCCTGCTCTTCGATCGCGTCCGTCTCGCGGCCCTCGCGCTCGAGAGTGCCGAGGCGAGGCTGCAGGATCTTCTCGTTGATCAGCATCAGGACCGGGGTGGCCGCCATGGTCAGCGCCACGACCGCGATCAGAGTACCCGCGAGCGGTTGCTCTACGACGTCGTAGCGCACGGCGAAAGACAGCAGAACGAACGCGAACTCTCCGCCCTGAGCCAAGGAGAAAGCGAAGAGGAGATTCTGGTCGAGGCTGAGCTTGAAGACCCTCCCGAGCGCCAGGAGAACCAGAAGCTTGGCGACGATCAGCGCCACCATCAGACCCAGGATGCCGCCCGGATCTCCACCGATGAGGGCGAAATCGATCGACGCTCCGATCGAGATGAAGAACAGTCCGAGAAGCAGACCCTTGAAAGGATCGATGTTGCTCTCGAGCTCGTGCCTGTATTCGCTACGGGCGAGAACCACTCCGGCGAGAAACGTTCCGAGCGCCGGGCTGACCCCGACCTTGGTCATCAGGATTGCCGTGGCGATCACCAACAAGAGCGACGCGGCCGTGAAGAGCTCGCGCAACCCGGTCCGTGCGATGGCGCGGAACGCCGGCTGCAGCAAGAACCTGCCGGCCAGGATGATGCCCAGGACGGCGGCAAGGACCACGAGGGTCTCGGCCCAGCCGGGCAGGCCGGTGACCCAGGTGTGGTCCTGCTCGGCGGCGTCGCCGTGCCCCGCGGCGCCGGCGATCGCGAGCAGAGGCAGCAGCGCCAGGATGGGAATGACCGCGATGTCCTGAAAGAGCAGGACGGCGAACGAGCTCTGGCCGCCATGGGTGCGAAGCAGGTCCTTTTCGGCGAGAGTCTGAAGCACGATCGCCGTCGAAGACAGGGCCAGCGTCACGCCGACGGCGAGCGCCACCCGTCCGTCGAGGCCGAGCGCGAGACCGATCGCCGCCAGCACGCCGGTGGTGGCGCCGACCTGCAGGCCGCCGAGACCGAGGATCGGCCCGCGCATCCGCCAGACCCGGCTCGGCTCGAGCTCGAGGCCGATCAGGAACAGCATCAAGACGACGCCGAACTCGGCGAAGTGGAGGACGTCCTGGCCACCCTCGCCAACCAGACCGAGAGCGAACGGACCGATGGCGACGCCGGCCAGAAGATAGCCGAGAACCGAGCCCAGC
>JAOTWP010000047.1 GCA_029862975.1 Acidobacteriota bacterium | reverse complement strand
CCGGCGGCGGCGACCACCTCGTCAAGCTCGAGACGGTGAACGGCCTGATCCGCATCAAGCGGCGGTAGACGCGAGCCTCAGGGCACCGTCGCGGACCATCCCGCGGTATCGCCGCTCTCGAATCCGTCGGCGAAGATCTCGCAGCTCCCCGGCTGCGGCCGCACGGCCACCACGTTGGTGTCGCTCTCGCCGACGTCGATCCCGTCGACCACCATCGCCGCGGCGACGTCGATCACGTAGACGAGGTCGTTGCCCGCCACCGTGCCCGAGGGCACGTAGGCGAGCTGCCCCGTGGCCTCGATCTCGACGTCGCGCGGGTTCGAGTCCGCGGCGAGGTTCAGGGTCTGCGGCGTCAGGGTCGCGGTGTCGAAGAGCGTCACCGTCTGGTCGTCCTCGCTGGCGACCACCACCAGCGCGCCGTCGGGGGTGATGTCGATCCCCCACGGGTCGTCGCCCACCGCCACGTTGGCCGTCACCGTCATCGTGTCGAGGTCGACCACCCGCACCTGGTCGGTGTCGCGGTCGGTCACGTAGAGCGTCGCCTCGTCGGGCGAGATGGCGAGGTCCCAGAAGTCGTTGCCGAGCGCCACGTCGCTCGTCGTCAGCGTGTCGAGGTCCACCGTCACCAGCAGGGTCGAGAACCAGTCGACGACGTAGAGCTCGTTGCGCGCCTGGCTCACCGCCATCTTGCCGGCCCCGAGAAAGGTGGTCGGGATGGGCACCGTGCCGATCACCGAGTACGTCGCCCGGTCGATCACCGCCACCACCTCGGTGTCGCGCGACGCCACGAAGGCGCGCGTGCCGCAGGGCTCGAAGATCACGTCCACCGGATACTCCGCCACCCCGGCGAGGTCGATCCGCTGCGCCACCGTCTGGGTCGCCACGTCGAGCACGATCACCCCGTCCCCCGCCGCCCCGGGGATCCACACCTCCGCGCCGTCCGGCGTCATCGTCGCGTCGTACGGGTAGTTCCCCTCCGGCAGCAGGTCGACGTCGCCCCCTACCGAGGTCCCCGTCCCGAGATCGAACGCCCGCGCCGCGTCGTTGCCCGACTTCCCGGTGAACCCCAGCACCGGCCCACCGCCAGCGCTCGAACCCTCCGCCGCCGCCACCAGCAGCACCAGGAGCCCGCCACAGCACCACCGTCTCCGCATGATCCACCTCCTCGACGTCCAGCCACCAGGATACCGCCGCAGGCCCCGCCCCGCTTGCCTGCCCCCACCCCATGTCCTACAATCCCCTTCCGCGCGAGCGGCCCTACCTCGTGCAGCCATAGCTCAACTGGATAGAGCACCTGACTACGGATCAGGAGGTTTGGGGTTCGAATCCCTATGGCTGCGCCATTCTTACTCTCTATTCCTCAGTTACTTACGGGCTTTGGAGACTCGACCGAAGAGCACTCTGCTCAGCCGCGAGTCAGCACAAAGTCAGCAGCAGAGTGCTCCAACCTCCGCTTTGACGCGGCATCGGATGCGGCCCCAGGCGTCTTGTTCCTAGCCCTCTGAGTCGGTCATCCCCTCAAGCTAGGCTCGGGAGGAGTTTGTCAGGATGTCGAAAGACGAATCCTTCTTCGGTGTCTGGTTCAGAATGATGGGCGACGAGTTGTCCTGCCTCGTTGCCAGTGGTTGTGGTCTGTTCATCCTCGCGAACATTCTTGGCGCCGTCGTCCTGTACATACTGAGTCTCCTCTAGTAGGTCGCGCGTAGGGGAGGGCTTCACGTGCGGACAGGCCCCCCCTCCGCGCGGCCTTTCCCTCTGTGAGCCACTAGCGGGCGATCAGCACCAGAGCCCCCGAAACCTCGTCCCAAGGCGACACGACGGATCGGCTGAGGGCTCTCATTGATTGAACGGTGGAACCCTTGTCCCCCGAGTGGCCACAGAGGATCGGTCGCCGCTGCGGCAAAGCGGAGGTGCACCGTGACAGCGACCAGCTCTCGCCTTAGGCACCGGCGTGCTGAGTTGGTGCACCGAGGCTGTCGACCAGGTCAAATCGGTGACAGGATACCCAATTCGTTCACGTGCCTTGCGGGCGAGAAGACGAGGAATGAGTATCCTGTCACCGAATCTCTCCAAGAATGGCGGAGGGGGCGGGATTCGAACCCGCGGAGCGCTTGCACGCTCGCTGGTTTTCAAGACCGGGGAGGTCCCATTGATGGCAGCCGCTCACAACTGGCGGCAACGAAAGGCCGGGGCCTCTCGGACGGGCGTGGTTGTTGTCGTCAGTGGTGAGAGTTGTGAGGGGTTGCGGTCTAGTGGACCGGGAGTGGAACAAGGACAATGCCGAGAGCGACGAACCTAGTTGAGAACTAGTTAGGGAACCGTGCTGGACCAGGCGGAGGTGTCGCCGGACTCGAAGCCGTCACTGAAGATCACGTCCGGGCCGACGTTCTCGTACCAGGCGACCTCGGTGTCGACCCGTGCCGCGGAAACGACGTCGGTATCCCCGTCTCCATCCATGTCCGCGGCAACGACCCACTCAGGGAGATCGACGTCGTCTCGGATGATTCGCTCGATGAAGCCGGGCGGCGAGCTACCGTCGTTCTCGTACCAGGCGATCGTGTCGTCGAGCAAGGAGGCCGACAGGACGTCGACGTGTCCGTCGCCGTCCACATCCGCGGCGAATACGGACTCCGCGAGCTCGGCGGTGGTGGAGATCGTTCTCTCGAGGAAGGTGGGTTGCGGGTTCCCTTGGTTCTCGTACCAGGCAATCCTGTTGTCCAGGAACGAGGCCGAGAGGACGTCGGTATCACCATCCGAGTCCAAGTCCGTAGCGAACACGGCCGTTGCAGCGTCGGCTGACGTCGAAATGACCCTTTCGACGAATCCCGGCGGATCGCCGCCCAGGTTCTCGTACCAGGCGATCTTGTCGTCCAGCCAGGAGGCGGAGAGCACGTCGATATCGCTGTCGCCATCGACGTCGGTCGCGAAGATCGATGAAACCAATTCGGCCTCGGTCGAGATGATTCGTTCAATGAAGACCGGCGGTGATCCTCCGTCGTTCTCGTGCCAGGCGACCTCGTTGTCCGAGCCGGCGGCGGTGACGATGTCAGTGGCGCCATCCCCATTGACGTCGATCGCGAACACCGACACAGCCCCATCGGCCGTCGACGTGATGACCCGCTCGGTGAAGGAGGGCGGTGTGCGTCCGTCGCTCTCGTACCAAGCGACCTTGTCGTCGACCACGGAAGTCGACAGCACGTCGACGTCTCCGTCGCCGTCCAGGTCCGCCGCGAACACACAGCTCGCGGCATCCGCGTTCGTCGAGATGATTCGCTCCGTGAACACCGGAGGAGATGAGCCATCGCTCTCGTACCAGGCGATCGTGTCATCACCCTCCGACGCCGACAGCAAGTCGATGTCTCCGTCGCTGTCCACATCCGCGGCAAAGACCGACCTGGCGGAGGGGGCGTCCTTCGACACTGCATGTTCGATGAACTGCACGCTCGCGAGGCCATCTGCCGCAGCAGCAAGGCTCAGCGCTGCCGCCAGGAAGGCGAGGCGTCGCAAGTCGGTGTGTTGCGATTGTCGAGTTGAGTCGGCCAAAAAGGATCACCCCGCGGGCCTAGAGGGCGGGCTCGAAGAAACCATCTTACCTTGCAGGACAAGCCAGGATGCCAGCCGGACGAGAGAAGAGCGGGGACGGGATCCTCACTCGACAGCAGCCGCATCCTTCTGAAGTCTCAAGGGAATGCTGAGGGGTCAAATCGGTGACAGGATACTCAATTCGTTCACGTGCCCTGCGGGCGAGAAGACGAGGAATGAGTATCCTGTCACCGAATCTCCTCTCCGCTCTCCGTCGTCGGGATCCGAGAACGGTCGAGGACCTTGCCTCGCTCGGAGAGCTCGCAGACCTCGCTGGATCTCAGGTGCACGTCGATGCCAAGATGCTTCATGGTCGGTCTCCTTTCTCGGCGGCTTTGATGCCGCGTCGTGGTCGTACCCACTGGCACATTGTCCCAGCGGGGAGACCGACCGATTCATCTCATCTGGTGCATCAGGCGGAGGCATCAGGCGGAGGCCGCGTGTGAGGGAGCGGCCGAGGGCGAAGCGACCCAGGGCTCGCCTAACGCCGACTCGGATCCCTTGCTGTGCACCTGCGGGGTTCAGATGCGAGTCCTCTCCTTCATCACCGAGCCTCCCGTCGTCAGGAAGATCCTCGAACACCTGCACAGGGCCGGGCTGCTTCCAGTCCTATTCACGTGCTCGAGGATCCTTCTGACCAACTACAAGCCGTTCGTCGCCACCGATCCGCCCTCTCGAATCGCGTGACCCTCGGGATCGCGGACGTCGACTCCGGCGGCGCGATGAGCGACCACCGAGGCGAGCCCGCCCCTTGGGGTGGGCAGTGGCGCCGCCCCATGAGGTCTTGTCGCAGCGTTCGGATTTTGGCTTCCTAGTGCGGTCTCCGACAAAGGCACAGACAGCCGGGCTGCCGAAGGGGGCAGCACGCGGGAGCGTGACCGTCATCTTCGAAGTCATTTGCAATTGATGGCAGGGTGGCGGGCCTCGATCACCCGTGCCTGGACCGACGGTGGTCCGAAGCTGCGCTTCCGGAAGATTAGCTGGAGGAACGAGAGATGCCTATCACTAAGGTCAAGATCTTCCCCACGATCGGGATCGCTCGGCTCGGGAACAGTCCCTCGGAGTTCTTCGTCGGGCCGGAAATTCCCGGCAAGCCAGCAGACCCCGGAGGAAGCTATCGCGACGACCGGTGCCGCATGAAGCGGCAGGCGGCGCGCTTCCGGCTATTCGGGTTCGACGGGAACACGCTGGTCAAGGAGATCACCTTCCCGGATGCCACGGCGATCAGCTGGACCGTGCACCTGGCCAACAAGAAGGCGTCCTGGCGCAGGTTCATCGGAAGCGCCACCTCCTCCACTTTCCGCAACGACAAGGTTACCGATCGGGCTAGCCTCGAGATCGACCCGGGTCCACGGACGATCGGCGCTGCGAACCAGAGCGCCGGCTTCAATACCGGCAGTTTCCTGGGAAAGTCCGTTCCGCTGGGCGAGATGCGCACCGAGAGCACGGGCCGGCTGCTCGTCCTGAGTGCTCTGGGCGACTCCGGGTCGGTTCCCGACGGAATCGACATCGTCGACTACGCCAACAACGACCGGTGGTACGACGACACCTCCGACGGGCCGGTCACCGCCACCGTCACGGTGGATGGAAGCACCTTTACGGCGGAGCCGGCCTGGGTCATCTGCGCGCCGCCGGACTTCGCCCCTCCGGTCGGCAGCGTGACGACCCTGTACGACGTGCTGTTCCAGGTGGCCGTCGACAAGGGCTTCTTGAGCACGCCGGCCAAGCCGCTCTTCACCCAACACATCCTCCCCATCCTCGTTAGGACTCTCAATATCGGCCGAACCAGCAAGTTCGCCGCTCCCTGGCATACGGACTTTGACCCGACCTCCGCGGCCGCCATGGGCGATTCCCGCCGACAGACCGTCTTCAGCTATTTCCGCCCTCCCCCGAACAGCCCCGCCGTTTCGGGGCCGAAGAACATGCCGAAGATCTGGGGAGACGACAACAAAGCGGATCAGGTCGTCACGGAGACGCAGTACGCCATCATGAAGAAGTGGACGGGGACGCCCGGGACGGACTGGGAGGACGATTCCGCGAATCCCCCGCCGGCACCGACGACCGTCACCCCCGACGGACTCACGCGCGCGGCGCTCGAGGCATGTTCGGGCGGAGCCTTTTTCCCGGGCATCGAGGCAAGCTGGTTTCTGCGGAACACCAACCGTCCGGCCGCTTTCGACTACACGGAGCCCTTCCGGCTGAACCACACGGGGCACGGGGCCGGAGACGTCACCAAGCAGATGGCCCTGCCCTGGCAGGCCGACTACCTCTTGTGCCGCTTCGGTGGTGGGGGCACGCCGGGGGTGGATCTGGCGTGGTGGCCGGCACACCGGCCCGACGATGTGTTTCCGGAAACAGGCGGCGGCCAGAAGGACTGGACGCGGGAGATCATAGATCCATCCCTAAAGACCGCCAAGCAGTGGAACCAGATGGTGAAGCGTTGGCACAATTTCGGGATCGTCGGCGAGAAGGGCGGCTCTCTGGTGGAGACCGAGCGTCGCAAGGGCTGCCGGAGCCTGTTCATGGTCACCGATCGCAGCCACTTCTCGGAAGACGAAGTGGATGCACTCCTGTCCGTCGGCCCGCCGGCCGACTTCGACAACGCCCTCTACGTGATGGCCGACGACTTTACGCCGGCCGAGCTGGGTCTTTCCACCTATTCGCCGTCCGCCGCGCAGCTCGCCGCGGCCGCGCCGGCGATCGAGATCCGGCGCGCCGACGACTCCCTCGTGCCGGGGATGACGGCGGATCCCCAGAACGTCCTGTTCAAGAGCACGACGATCGCGTTGAACGTGCTGCAACGCGTGACGTTCGTCTACCGGGTGCGGTTCCAGCACAGCACCGCCTTCACCCAGGTGACGGAGCCTGTCACCGCGACGGCCACCAAGAGCACATTCACCGCGACGGGTGCGCTCACGCTACTCAAACAGCCCAATCCCTACATGGTGGACGGGCAGACACACTGGCTCAGCATGGACCTCCGCGTGTTTCAAATCAAGCAAGGCGAGAAGCGCTTCGGTGAGGAAATGGGGGCCGACGCGGCGGCGGCAACCAAGTTCATAAAGGACCTGCTCACCAGCTTCAATGCCGCGCCGGCGGCCAACCACCCGTTCGACACGATCTCCGGCGATCCGCAGACCAGTCGTCTGGAGTTGTCGGAGAAGGTCGGGGTCAAGCGGGTATTCAACTTCGCCGTGGCACGGGTCCGCTACCGCAGTCTGTTGCTGGACGCGAAGAACGTCAGGGTCTTCTTCCGGTTGTTCACCACTGCCGCCACGGGGTTGGACTACAACTCGAACGATACGTATCGGCGGACGCTCACTTCCGGACAGGAGATCTCGTTGCTGGGGATTCAGGGCGGCAAGCTGGTGACGATCCCGTGCTACGCGAAGCAGCGGGTGGACACCAGCTCCGTCTCCCTCGCAACGCAGACCGATCCCGACAACGTGAGGAAGATCAAGGCGACTGGGGCCGGTGAGACTCAGGTGTACTTCGGGTGCTGGCTCGACTTCAACCAAACGACCGCGCGCTTTCCCACCGACCCGAACCCCGTGGACGGTCATTGGCCGGCCTCCCAGCTCAAGTCGATTCAGGAGTTGATCCGCGGCACGCACCAGTGTCTGGCGGCGGAAATCCACTTTCCCGACGACCCGGTGCCGACGGGGGCCACGCCCGCATCGAACGACAACCTCGCGCAGCGAAATCTGGTGATCGACGAGTCGAGCAACCCGGGCACGATCGCGACCCGCACGGTTCAGCACACGTTGGAGCTCAAGGCCACCACGCGTCCGATCCCCGTCGCGATGCTGCCGGAGCCGGATCCCGAGCTGGAGGAGATTGCGTTCGCGACCCCAGGGGGGACCGCGCGACCCGACGAAGTGATGATCCGGTGGCACGACCTGCCCACGGGGACCGAGATGACCCTCTACATGCCGGACGTCGATGTCGACGAGGGCCTTCAGTACGCCGGGAGCAACTACGAGCATGTGGCTCTCGAGCGGATCGACGCGCACACCGTGCGTTGTCTTCAGGGGGACGTGACGTTCGTCCCCTTGCCCGAGCTGCGCAAGAGAAACATTCCGGGTCTACTGACGATCTCGTTGCCCGAAGGCATCAAGCGGGAACAGAGCTACAACGTTACGGTGCACCAGATCTCCGGCGTGACCTCCAGCGTGCTCGGCAGCTTTCAGTTCCACGTTCCGGTCAGTAGCGCGAGTGCCTTGCTGGCTCCCGAGCAGCGCAAGCTCTCGGTGCTGCGTCATATCGCTCTGGCCATCGCGAGCGATGATCCGTGGCACCCAGTCTTCGAGCGCTATCTCGCTCAGGTGGCCGACCGCGTCGGCGGTTTCGGCGGGAATCCCGACGACGTTGAGCCGTCGCCCGACGGAAGCGGCGTCGACGCAAAGAAGCGTCGCTGCGCCCTGCTCGGTGGTCTGCTCGCCGCCCTGGTGGCGCTGCTGGTGATCATCGCGGGCACAGGCGGGCTACCCGGTCTCCTCGCACAGCTGATCTTCGCGATCGCCGTGGTCCTTGTGGCCGTTCGGTGGGGGCGCGATTGCCGTCCCAACTGGCTGCAGGTCCTGCTGTTTGTCGGGCTCGGTTTCGGGCTCGGTGCGCTCTTGAAGCTCTGGCTCTCGTGAGTAGTGCAGTGCTGGGTGGGGATCGGCTCACCGCGCAAACCGACGTTCTGGTCATCGGGGGTGGTCCGGCAGGAATCGCGACGGCGCTCGCCCTGCGCGGCGACGGTTTCCGCGTGCAGGTGGCGGAGCGCTCCGGGTACGAACGAGTGCGGGTCGGCGAGACCTTCCCACCCTCCATACGGCCCTGCCTGGCGAAACTTGGGGTGTGGCGGAGTTTCCTCCTCGAAGGGCACCTCCGGTCCCCCGCGATCACCAGCGCGTGGGGCGGCAGCGAGACGCACGACCAGAGTCACATCTTCAGTCCGTATGGTGTCGCGTGGCACGTAGACCGCCGCCGGTTCGACCTCTGGCTCGCGCGCGAAGCCGTTGGTCGGGGCATCCCCGTGGCTCCCGGGGTTCGGCTCCGAGACACGTCGCGGGATGCCTTCGGCAAATGGTCGGTTCGCGTCGACACGCCGGCCGGTGCGACGACGGTCCAGGCCAGCTACCTCGCGGATGCCACCGGGCGAACGTCCAGTTTGGCGCGTCGCCTCGACCGACGCCGCGTCGTGCACGACCGCCTCGTGGGTCTCTACCGCTTCTTCTCGGACCCCTCGCACGAGGCCAGCAGCACGGAACCCGAAGGCTCAGGAGGGCATGAACTTCCCGCGACTGGGCTGGTCGAGGCGGTCGAGGATGGCTGGTGGTACTCCGCCCCGATCCCCGATGGCCGGCTCGTAGCCGCCTTGATGACCGACGCGGACATCGCAGCGCGTCAGGGCGCGCGCGACCCCACACGCTGGCACGAGTTGATGCAGAGGGCGCCGCACACCTGGCTTCGCATCCGGCGCCTACGAGCGGAGGGCGCACCCAAAGTGTTCGCCGCCAATACATCCCGTTTGGATACGGTCTTCGGGTCCGGCTGGCTGGCAGTCGGCGACGCGGCCATGACGCACGATCCGTTGTCAGGCGACGGCGTGTGCCGCGCCCTGCGTCAGGGCCTGGCCGCGGCGGCGGCGATACGCGGCGACACTGACGGGGACGCGGCGGCGCTGCCCGAGTACGGCCGCGCCGTCGACAGCGCCTTCGACGAGTATCTGCGAGTACGAGCCGTGGTCTATGGCCTCGAGGATCGCTGGCACGATGCTACCTTCTGGGCGCGGCGTCACCGTGAGGGTACAAGGCGTAGCATCTCCGCAGGATGACGCAACCTCGCCGATCTGCGCCTCGCCAAGACTCGCACGGCCGAGCCCGCGCGGTTCCCTTCCGATTGAGGTCTCCGATTGAGGTCTCAAGGGATTACAGGAAGCAGAAGCGAAGGAGGGATCCGATGACCCGGCGCTGTTGCACCTACCTGCTAGTCGCACTGGCCGTGTTGCTGCTGGTCGAGGCCGCTGGAGCGAGCGGCGGATCGTACGAGCACCTTCACCTCGGCTGGCACTTGGGAGCTGTCATCAGATTGTGAAACCGCCGAGGTGATCTGGCACGCGGGAGCTTTCTTCCCGGAACAGGACCCCGTCGTCGATGATCCGTTCTTCTGCTTCCCGCCGATCACGGGCACCTATCACCGCGTTCCGGTTGTCGCCTCGTCATGTGAAGGGTAGCCAGCCGTAGCCGGTCCAGGGTCACGAGGCGTCCGAGGTCTCCCGTTAGACGTTCCCTGCAATTACTCTGGCGGATGGGCATGTCGGTCAGGGAGTTGCCTCCCTGACACCTAGCAAGAGCTGGTGCCGCACAGGAATGAGTATCCTGTCACCGAATTGCCGCACGACGGCCTGGATGCTCGAGGTCGGGCGTAGTCCCGCGCAAAGAGATCGGGACCTCAGGGCAGCTCCTCTGGGGCCTACCTAGACGAGTGGTGCGCCGGTGAAAGCCTCGGCGGTAGTGTCCTCATGGGGCAGTGAGCGACATCTTCATCAGCTACGCCAACGAGGACCGCGAGCGGGCGAGGGTCCTGGCGGAAGCTCTCGCGGAGCTCGGCTGGTCCGTGTTCTGGGACCGCACCATACCGGCAGGTCTCACCTGGCGGGAGTTCATCGGGGAGGAGCTCGCCGCTGCGCGGTCAGTCCTGGTGGCGTGGTCCGAAGCCTCCATCAAGTCGCAGTGGGTGCTGGAGGAGGCTGAACAGGCCAAGAAGAGACGCATCCTGATTCCGGTCTTCATCCAGCCCGTCGAGGCTCCCTTCGGCTTTGGATCTCTTCAGGCAGCCGACCTGTCGAGCTGGAATGGCAGCGTGGACGCGCCAGCCTTTCAGAGACTGGCCGGGGACATGGGCCGCATCCTCGGCGCCCTTCCCAAACGAGTCGATCAGGCCGAACAGCGGCAGCCTGAAGAGGTCGGGCGGCAGCCAGAGGCGAGCGCGATCTCCGTGGCTGAAGGCCCTGCTTGGCGGGCAGGTCGTGAAGTCGAGCCGATCTCTGCCGGGAACGAGGAAGTGGCGGTCGAGAGCGTCGCAGCGGACAAGCAGGCAAGGGTAGAAGTCGAAGGAGAAGGAGAACCCGTCATGACTTATCTCAGAGAGAAGTTGCTGCCTGGCGTCATCGGTAGCCTTGCGGTCGTTGTCCTTCTTGGCCTCGTCAACGCCATCTTTCCGGGAAGCCTATTGGGGCTGATGGGAGGCTCCGTGCTCGACTCGGGAACGGTGGTATTCCCGTTTAACGATCCAACACCGTGCGGAACCGTGGGGAATCCGTGTGAGATCGAGTTCAGCCGCAGGTTTGAGAAGCCGCCACACTGCGTTGTGACGGCATGGAACGCTGACGCGACAGGCTGGACGGAGAATCCGGTGATTCAAAACATCGCGGCTGACAACATGAAGATCTGGCGCGGTGAAGAGAACGTCAAGGGCACAGCCATCCTGGTCTCGTGGATGTGTGTCGAGAACTAGCCCCCCCTCTTCGTCGATGTAGCCGATGACCTCGAGGGCCGCCTGACCCTCGTGACGATGTCCGCCTCGAATTTGAGGACGCACCAGGCGGTAACGTAGTGGCCGTGCCGCTCTTGGCAGGCGACGCGACCGTGCCCAAGGAAGCCGACCTGCCGCCAAGCTCGAGAGCCCTGTCGTATCGCAACGGGTCCCTGTGCGTCCAGATACGGCTCCCTGGCCGGCGCCGCGACCGCGGGCAGGCAGAGCGGCCGCTACCAGCCGGTCAGCCGTCGCTCTCCCGCGGGCCCTTCGCCGTTTGCGAGAGCTTGTGCTTGAGGTGCTTGAGGGGATCGTGCCGCCAGCCCTTGGAGCAGCGGTGCTTCTCGATTCCCATGTCCTCCGTGAGCATCTGCTCCGCGGTCTCGAGGGCGCCCTCGACCCATCCCTGGTCGCTCGAGTAGGCGGCGCCGCAGATGTAGACGTTCTCGCCTTCGACCGGGTGCCGCATCCTGGGCATGATCTCGTTGTACTTGAAGCCCGCCTTCCAGCTGTGCCAGCCGCCGCCGTAGGGGTCCTCGCTCCAGTCCATGAAGGCGGCGGTGTACGGCAGCGGGAGCTCTCTCTGGTCGTGCAGCTCCGTCACCTGGCGGTGCGCTTCCCGCACCACGGCGTCGGTCGGGGCGATGGCGCCCGGCGGCATCGGCCCGCCGCCGCCGAGCCAGGGGTTGCCGGGGTCGCCGGCGAACGCCGCGCCGCGCTCGAGGCCCTTCCAGAAGGGCACGGTCGCCAGGTCGTTGTAGGAGGACATGAGCAGGGAGTTGAGATTGCCCACCTCCTCGGAGTTCGGCTGCTCCCCCTCGGTGCCGAAGTAGTAGCTCTGGCGGATGGGCATGTCGGTCAGGGAGCGGCCCGCCTGCAGCCCGAGGGCCCGCCACCACGGCTGCGAGTAGCCGAGAAACAGCTTGAAGGCCGCCTGCATGATGATCGACTCGAGGTTGCGGCGCAGGAAGGGATCCTCCTCCTTGGCGGCCCAGTCGATGAGCTCGATCGAGCGCCGCGGCATGGCGAGGACGACGTTCTCGGCCTCGAGCGAGCGGAACTCGCCGCCCCCGCGGGTCACGTAGCCGCGCGTCTCGGTGCGCTCGAAGTCCAGCTTGTAGCCCCCCTCGACCTTGCGGATCGCGGCCAGGCGGTGGTTCTTGCGCAGATCGCCGCCGTGGGAGTCGACGTAGCGCTCCGCCAGCGCCCGCGGCAGGCTCTCGTAGCCGTAGACGAGCGTCTTGTAGTGGTCCTCCCCGGAGGTGTCGCCGGCGGTGAACATGAGGTTCACGGCGTTGCCGTTGGCGACGTTCGTGTCGTAGCCGACGCCGTCGCGCAGGAAGCTGTAGGCATCCGGAGAGACGACCCTGTAGAGCAGGTTCCAGTAGCCCCACTCCCACAGGTACCTGCCCTCGAACTTGACCTCGAACCAGTCGTCGAAGCTCAGGTCCGCGTAGTCGGGCACGATCAGCCGCAGGACGTAGCTCGTCAGCTCGTTCGGAGTCTGGCCGCGCTCGATCCAATCGAGGTCGTAGGGCACGACCGCGGGGTCGCCGAGCTGCTCGTTGTAGAAATGGCGGCGCCGCAGGTAGACGAAGTTGCGGCGGTTTCCGACCGGCGGCGGCTCTGCGCCTCGACCCCGCTGCGCCCCGCCCTCGACGGCACGGCGGCGGCGCCGCTGAGGTGCGGGCGGGCCGACTTTGTCCGGGTCCCTGCTTTCCTCGCTCTCCGGCGCCGGCTGCCATCGCCGCCGGGTCCGGTCCCGTCAGTCGCCGTCCTGGGCCTGCCGCTCGGCGAGGGTCTGCCGCAGCAGGTCGAGCACCGCTCGATCCTTGGGACGGTTCGCGGCTTCCTTGGTGCCAATGAGCGCTTCGAGCGTCAGCACCGAGACCTCCATGCCGTGGACGGACGCGACCCTCGATCGGGGAAGAAGATCCTCGAACTTCAGCCGCTCTCCCACGGAACCGAGAACGTCCAGTCGCCCGTAGCGCGATCTCAGCAGGTGATGCCCGCCGCCCCGCAGGCGTGGAGCGTCGGGCTGGATCCTTCGCCCCGCCGGATCCACGTAGACAGCCTCCAGGTCGGCGAGCACCCGGACCAGGCGGCCGACGTTGGACTCCTCGAGGGAGTAGACGACGTCCAGATCGAAGGTCGCGACGGGCGCCCCTTCCAACACCGCCGCGACGCCGCCGACGATCACGAACTCGACCTCGCCCTCCACGAGGGCTCGAAGCAGCTCGCGGAACCTTACCGGCCGGCGGTCCTCATCCATGCCGCGGGGTCCAGAACGTATCCACGAAGTCCTGGAGCACGGCGAGCCGCTCGTCGACTCCGAGCGCGAGAGACCAGCGGATGAGCTCGAGGTCGCCATCACGATGCCCGCGGCGGATCCGCGGCGCCGCCGGCCGAGCTGCTGGCTCGAACGGCCGGGCACTCGAGCCGGCCGGTTTCGAAGGACTCATTCCGACCCAGTCTAGCAGCGGTGCCGGCCTCAGCGGGGCGGCGCCGGCCGGCCGGTGGAACCGGGTGATCCGGGCTACCGCCCCGTCTTCCGGTAGGTGCCGGCGAGATCGGCCCGGGCCGCCGGGGCTAGCGCCTGCGCGTTCCGGGATAGGTCTTGAGCACCTTCTTGACCACCTCGCGCTTGGCCGACGGTCCGCTAATGGCAAATCCCGAAGATGCCGTCGCCTGCCACAGGACTCTGCCCTCGCGGATCTCGATCAGCCGCACCTCGAGCCGGAACCCCGCCTTCGATCCGACCGGGCCGTACCACTTGCCAACGCCCACGATGATCGCCTGCGCGGAGTGCTCGGCGGCCTCGGCGAAGAGCTTGTCGAGCATCCCCGCGGGATGGTACGCCTGGCCGTCCTTGGGCTGCATCGACAGCTGGTACGGGTCGATCGTCTCGTGCGCGGATTGCCCGGAGAACCGCTCGAGAAAGAGCGACGTCAGAAAGGTGTCGGTGTTGCCGCCCGAGGTGAAGTAGGTGACGGCGACCCTGCGCACTTCGGAGAGGTCGTACGCACGCGGCGGGGTCTCCGCGGGGGGCGGAGCGTGGGCCGCGGCGGGCGGGCGAGACTCGCTTCGCGGGGTCGGCGCGGGGGTCGGCGCGGGGGCCGGCGGGGGCCAGGGCGTGGGCGGTGGCGGAGGCGTCGCGGCCGCCTCGGCGACTCGTCGCGGCCGGCCGTCTCGGAGCTCGATTCCGAGGTCGGGCCGGTTGGTGATGATGCCGTCGATGCCCCACGACCGCAGCCGCCGCATCTCTTCGGGGTCGTCCACGACCCACGGAATCACGGCGACGCCGCGCGCGTGAAGAGCCTCGACGTCTTCTTGACGGAGACCGTCGCGGCGCGGCAGGAGAGCCGACGCCGTCGTTTCCTCGACCAGCGGAAGGTACGTTTCGCGGTCGCGCGCGATCACCGCGCGGGGGATGTCCGGGGCGATCCGGCGCATCGACAGCAACGCTTCGACGTCGAAGGACTGGACGAGCGCTCGGCCCCGCATTCCCGTGGCGTCGATGACGTCGACCAACAGGGCCGCGAACTCCCCCACCGGAATGCCGCGCGATGCCTTCTGCATCTTGATCTCGACATTGACGCGAACCGCATAGGGCGCGGCATGGGCGAGCCGCAGTACCTCCTCGAGCGTCGGAACGCCGGCTCCCGCGTCGCAGCGGATCTCCCGGACCTCCGCCAGGCTGAGATCTTTGAGCACCCTGGAGCGCAAAGGGGCGCCGCCGATCTTCCGGCACTTCGTCCCGTCGATCTTCTGGTCGTGGTAGACGACGAGGACCCGATCGCTGGTCGCCTGAGCGTCCATCTCGAGGGTGTCGGTGCCGAGCGCGATCGCCTGCGCGAAGGCCGCGATCGAGTTCTCCGGGGCCAGGCCGGCGGCGCCGCGATGCCCCTGGATCTCGAACGGCCTCGTGTGCTCGTCGGCCGGATCGGGGTGGGCCACGCCCGGTGCCAGGCCCGCCGCCAGGAAGAGGGCGGCGACAAGCGGGCAGGCCGAAAAGTGTTTCATGGCTTCGTCTCCTGTGAAGGGTCCTGGACGCCAGGGCCAGGGACACGACCGCGCAGCCGATCCCAGGCAAGGAGCGGCCGGCACGGCCGAGCGGGGCGGGACGCTCGCGGATCAGCGCCGGCGCGAGCTCGGTGCTGCTTCGGCGCGGCTCTCCAGCGGCCGCCCGTCGGGGTGTCCTACTGCATAGCGTTCGGGAGGTCCGGCCCGCAATGCCCTTTTGGGGAATGCGTACCACCCCCAGGTGTAGGGAGTGCCCCTTCGAGGGCCTGGCGGCGGTCTCCCCGCCCCCCGACGTTTCCAGGCCCTCGACTCCGGTCGCAGCCCGCCGGGCAGCGCTTGGATTCGAGGTGCGGTGAGGTTCGGTCGGCCGCTCCCTACAATATTCGTACCCTCTCGTTCGTCTACAGCACCAGATGGAAGAGACGGCGGGCCTGACGCGGATGGCACTCGATCAGAACGAGCGGATCTCCGAGGTCTTCGCGCGCGAGCAGTCGCGGCTGCGCGGCTTCCTTCGCCGGCGGGTGCCGGACCCGCGCGACGCCGAGGACATCCTGCAGAGCGTCTTCTGCGAGCTGGTGGAGATGAACCGCCTGCTGATGCCGATCGACCACGTCACCGGCTGGCTGTTCCGCGTGGCCCGCAATCGGGTCGTCGATCTCTTCCGCAAGAAGCAGCCCGGGCTCTTCGGCGACGTCGCGGACGTGGACGGCGAGCGGCTGCGGTTGGAGGACCTGCTGCCTTCGCCCGCCGCCGGCCCGGACGCGGTGTACGCCCGCAACGCGCTGCTCGAGGAGCTCGAGACGGCGGTCAACGAGCTGCCCGTGGAGCAGCGCCGCGTCTTCGTCGCCCACGAGCTGGAAGGGCGCAGCTTCAAGGAGATCGCCGCCGAGACCGGCGTGAGCGTCAACACGCTGCTGTCGCGCAAGCGCTATGCGGTGCGGCACCTGCGGCAGTCCTTGCAGAGCACCTACGACGCACTCACGAACGCATGAGGAGCTCGACATGAGAAACCGATGGAAGCGACTGATCTTCCTGGCACCGATGGTCCTTCTGGGGATGCTGGTCTTCATCGCCGTCGGCGGGGCAATCGTCCTGCTGCTGTGGAACTGGCTGCTGCCGCCCCTCGCCGGCTGGCCCGCGATCACCTTCTGGCAGGCGCTCGGCCTCCTGGCGCTGTGCCGGATCCTCTTCGGCGGATTCGGCCTTCACGGCTCCCCTCGCCGGCGCTGGCGCGGTCGCCTGGGAGAGTGCTGCGAGCCGATGACCCCCGAAGAGCGGGAGCGATTCCGGCAACGCGTGCGCCAGCGCTGGGGCTGCGAGCCGTCCACCGGCGAGTCGGGGGAGCAGTGAAGCGAGCAGGGGCTCCAAGTTGACGGTACCCGCTAGAATGCCCGTTCTCGGAAATGGGTTGCAGAAAAGGAGATCTTCAATGCGGTTCAAATACCCGACATACCTGATGCTCATCGCGCTCCTGGCGCTCGTCGCGCTGCCGGTTCTGGCGGGGCGCGGCGACGACGCCAACCGCAAGAGCAAGAACGGCAAGACCGCGGGCACGATCGACGAAGTGGAGGTGACGGTGGAGTACGGCCGCCCTAATGTGAAGGACCGGGAGATCTGGGGGGCACTGGTACCTTACGGGAAGGTCTGGCGGACGGGCGCCGATGAGGCCACGGCGATCACGTTCGGCGCCGACGTCCTCGTCGAAGGTCAGGCGCTGGCGGCCGGGACCTACGGGCTCTTCACCATTCCGGGCGAATCGGAGTGGACCTTCATTTTCAACAACGTGGCGGAGCAGTGGGGCGCTTTCGACTACTCGGACGCTGAGGACGCCCTGCGCGTGGACGTGACGCCCCAGGCGAGCGAGCACGTCGAGGCGATGGACTTCGCGATCGAAGGCTCTTCGGTGGTCCTGCGGTGGGAGAAGCTCGCGGTGGGGTTCTCGGTCGCCGCGGCCGAATAGTCCTGTTTTCGACCCTGTCGTTCGCCACCTGGCGCCCCGGCACCAGCTCGCTGTTCCAGGTGAATGCCGCCCTGGATGAAGAGCGCGAAGGTGCCGAGGCCGGGGATTGCGGTCGCCGCCTGGTAGTCAGGTCGAGGCACCGGCGCTCGGACGCCGCAAGCGCTGCCACAGCCAGACGAGGATCGTCCCCCAGCCCAGCAGCAGGATCGCGACGGCGACCAGGAACCCGAGGAACGGCACGAATCGCAGCAGCGCCAGGAGCACGAGCCCCACGACCACCGGCAGGACGAGGCCGCGCGCGCGGTCGGCCGCGACGCGGCTCAGGGCCCAGCGCCCCGCGCACAGACCGACGAGCACCGGAGCGAGGTAGGCGGAGCTCAGCCAGAAGAGCAGCACGAGAAGGCCGACGGCCGCGAGCCCCACGACCAGGGTCAGGGCGGCCAGCTTGCCCAGCTTGACCAGACCGAGAAAGGCCGCGACGAACCCGAGCGCCACGACCACCAGCAGGATGCCCACGGGCAGCGCCGCGACTCCCACCAGGCCCAGTCCCGCCATTGCCAAGGGGCGGCCGTCGATCTCTGCGCTGCGCCGGCCGAGCCAGCCGGGGGTCCACCACACGAGCAGAAGGCCCAGCACGATCAGCCCCAGCCACTTGAACAGCCTGCCCGGCCACGGCGATCTACGAGCCGCTTCTCCGGCCTCGACGGGTCGTGCGCTTGGCTCCCTCCGGGCGAGGTTGGCGGACGCCGTGCCGGGACCCCGTGCCTCATTTGCCGACACGTACTCGAGGCGACCCTCGATGCGAGCCTCTTCGCCGATCGTCAACCCGCCGGCAACCGCCGGCAGGGGCACCGGCGAAGGGAGGAACTGCGCGAACGCGGGCGTCCCCGGATCGCCCTCGACCTCGACCTCGCTGTCGCCGCGGATCCGGCCGCGGATCTCGAGCGCGGCCATCGAGCCGCGAAGGCCGCCGCCGACGTCTCCCGCGACCAGGGCCTGGAACCCGCTGAAGAGCAGAGCGCCGCCCGTGCTGCCGCCCGCCGCGCTCTCGAGACTGAAGCCGGCCGCGACGACGTCGTCGCCAACCACTGCCGAGGGCCCCAACAGGAGCGCCATCCCCGCGATCCGGACGTCGTCTTCGACTTCGCCGTGGACGACGACCGCCTGGGCCGCGGCGATGAGATCCCCCGTGACCCTTCCGTTCAGCGTCACCTCGCGACCCGTCGCGACCAGATCCCCTTCCACCGTCCCGTCGACGACGACCGTCTCGCCCGCCGCGTACAGATCGTCGAAGATCACCTCGTCGAGCCCGACGACGACGTCCTGCCCGGCCCGGAACTCGATCGCGGCCGCGGGCTGTGGCGCGAGCAGCAGCGCCAGAAAGGGCGCGAGCGAAAACGTGAAGCTGCTTGCGCAGTTTCGTTTCATCGCGACACTCCTCTTCATGGAGACTCTCAGGTCCGGTGTCGGTCCGCAAGCACATGGAACAGTTGGGACGGGTAGCCTCTCCGGGTGACCACGTAGAATCTCTTCGAGTAGCCCGCTCCGGCCGGAGACCGCCGTCCCGCTCACCCCAGGCGGCGCTGGAAGCGCAGGCGGGCAAGGAGCAGGATGGCGACGCCGAGACCGAGCATCGCGAGCCCCTGCGGCCAGAGCACCTCGAGGCCGACGCCCTTCAAGAAGACGCCGCGCAGCACCTGGAGGTAGTAGCGCAGCGGCACGGCGTAGGTGGCGAGCTGGAACCCCCGGGGCATGTTCTGGATCGGGAAGACGAACCCGGACAGGTAGATCTGCGGCAGCATGAAGACGAACGTGGCGATCATCATCGCCTGCTGCTGGGTCCGCGAGAGCGTCGACACCAGCAGCCCGAGGCCCAGCGTGCAGAGCATGAAGGGCAGCGTCAGGATCGCCAGCGCGCCGAGCGAGCCGCGCAGCGGCACGTCGAACCAGAAGAGGACGACCGGCAGGGCCGTCATGATCTCGACCGTGCCGACCATGGCGTAGGGCACGAGCTTGCCGACGATGATCGCCCCGGGGGAAAGCGGCGTCACGAGCAGCTGCTCCATCGTCCCGAGCTCGGTCTCGCGCACGATCGCCATCGACGACAGCATCATGGTCATCACCATGATGATCATCGCCAGCACCCCCGGGACCATGAAGTAGCGGCTCAGCAGGTCCGGGTTGTACAGCACCTTCGGCCGCAGCTCGAGGGGCATCCGGAGCCCTTCGCTCTCGGCGACGCTCTGGAGCACCCCCGCGGCGTAGGACAGCCCGAGCGTGCCGACCATCGCGTCGGAGCCGTCGGCGACGATCTGCACGTCGGTGGCGCGGCCGGCGATGCGGTCGGCGCCGAAGCCGGCCGGGATCGTCAGGCCGATCCGCGCCCGGCCGCTGGCCAGCCAGGGATCGAGCTCGTCCGACGACGCCACGTCCGCGACCCGCCGAAAGTAGCTCGAGTCGGTGAACGCCCGCACCAGGTCGCGACTCGCCTGGGTGTGGTCGAGGTCGCAGACCGCCAGCTCCACGCGGCGCACGTCGGTGGTCGCCGCGTAGCCCAGGATGGTCAGCTGGATCACCGGCGCGATGAACAGGATCGGCAGGATCTTCGGGTCCCGCTTGAGCTGCAGGAGCTCTTTTCTCAGGATGTTGATCAGCGTGCGCATCGGAGTGCTCGTCGTCCGCCGGGGCTCCCGTACGCCGTTGCCTCAGAGGCTCCTGACGGTCCTCACGGTGGCGAGCCCCAGCACCACGGCGCCGTAGGCGACGAGCGCGACGGCGTCCTGCCACCACAGCTCGGGACCGGCCCCCTTGAGCACGAGCTCGCGCAGCGCGGCGACGTAGTAGCGCGCCGGGACGACGTGCGAGATCACCTGGAGGAAGGTCGGCATCGACGAGATCGGGAAGATGAAGCCCGACAGCAGCAGGGTCGGCAGCATCGACGACAGCAGGCTGAGCTGGAACGCCACCTGCTGGGTCTCGGCCATGCTCGACAGGAACACGCCCCAGCCGAGCCCGCCGGCGAGGAAGAGAATGGTGACCGCCGCGAGCCAGAGCAGCGAGCCGCGGATCGGCACGTCGAAGAGGGCCCAGGCCAGGGTCAGGGAGCCGGCCGCCGCACCCGACGCCACCAGCAGGTAGGGGAGCGTCTTGCCGAGCAGCAGCTCGATCGCCTCGACCGGCGTGGCGCGCAGCGACTCCATCGTGCCGCGCTCCTTCTCCCGCACCACCGCCAGGGCGGTGGCGATCACCGAGGTGACCATGAGGATGAAGGCCACCAGGCCCGGGACGAGGAAGCGGGACGACTCGAGGTCGGGGTTGTACCACACCAGAGGCACCGCCGAGATCGGTGCCGCAACGCGGACGTCGATCAGCCGCGGCGCGACGGCGGCGACGATCTGCCGCGCATAGCCCAGGATCGTGTTGGCGGACTGGGAGTCGGAGCCGTCGAGGACGAACTGGAGGGTCGTCGGCCGGCGCCCGGCGACGTCGCCGCCGAGCTCGGCGGGAATCACCAGCGCCGCCTGGACGCGCCCGGCATCGAACAGGGCGTCGAGCGCCCGGGTGTCGTCGGGGTGCGCCACGGCGTCGAAGTAGCCGCTTTCGAGGAACGCCTGAGCCACCTGGCGCGAGGCGCTGGTGCGGGACAGGTCGACGATCGCCAGCCGGATGTCCCGAACGTCGAAGCTCAGCGCGTAGCCGTAGATGAGCAGCAGGATCACCGGCATGCCGAGCAGCGTCAAAGCGGTGCGCCAGTCGCGCTTGAGCTGCAGCAGCTCCTTGACGGTGATGGCGAGGATGCGGCGGATCATCCGGTCCTCCTCGCCTCGGCGTCCCGGATGACGCGGATGAAGACGTCTTCGAGGGACGGCTCGATGGTACGGGCGGCAACCGGGGCGAAGCCGGCCGCGGCGAGGCCGCTCTCGACGTCGCGCGCCAGTGCCGGGTCGGCGACGACGGCGTGCAGCCGATCGCCGAAGAGCGCGGCGTCCGAGATCCCGGGCAGCGCCTCGAGGCTGGCGAGCGCCTGGGGAGCGCGGGCGCACTCGACCTCGAGCACCGCGCCGGAGGAGACCATCCGCTTGAGCGCCGG
The DNA here is from genome assembly GCA_029862975.1 of Acidobacteriota bacterium. Taxonomy (GTDB): domain Bacteria; phylum Acidobacteriota; class Thermoanaerobaculia; order Multivoradales; family JAHEKO01; genus CALZKB01. Next base: position 6,830 of record JAOTWP010000047.1, on the reverse strand, counting down.
CACGGAGTCGAGCGCCAGCAGCTTGCCGGCGTGCATCAACGCCACCCGGTGGCAGCGCTCGGCCTCGTCCATGTAGTGGGTGGTCACGAAGACCGTGGTGCCGCGTGCCGCGAGGTCGTCGATGAGGTCCCAGAACGCCCGCCGCGCCTCGGGGTCGACGCCGCCGGTCGGCTCGTCGAGGAAGACGGCCGGCGGCTCGTGGAGGAGGGCGCAGGCCAGGGCGAGGCGCTGGCGGTAGCCGCCGGGGAGATCGCGCACCAGCGTCCTGCGCCGGCGCTCGAGCCCGCCGATCTCGTAGGCCCAGGGCAGCCGTTCCTCGAACCGGCGTCCCCACAGCCGGTAGGTCCCGGCCCAGAAGCGCAGGTTCTCGTCCACCGTGAGGTCGTTGTAGAGCGAGAACCGCTGCGACATGTAGCCGATCCGGGTCTTGATCTCCTGCGCCTGCGTGGCGACGTCGTAGCCGGCCACCCGGGCGCTGCCTCCGCTCGGCTCGAGCAGGCCGCAGAGAATCCGGATCGTGGTCGTCTTGCCGGCGCCGTTGGAGCCGAGGAAGCCGAAGATCTCGCCCGCGGCGACCTCGAACGAGACGTGGTCGACGGCGGTGAAGTCGCCGAACGTGCGGGTCAGCTCGCGGGCCGTCACCACCGGCCCGGCGGGGGCGCGCACGGCGGCGGCCGTGCTCACCGTCCGACCGCCCGATCGAGGGTCGCGGCGGCGATCCACGCCGTCGCGCGGCTGCGGATCCGGGCCAGCTCGGCATCCGCCAGGTCGGCCTGGGCGTCGAGGATCTCCTGGATGGGCGCCAGCCCCGCCGCGTAGCGCTCCCGCGAGGCCTGCTCGCGGGACTCCGCGGCGGCGCGCGCCGCGTCGGCCGCCGGCACCGCGTCGAACGCCGCCTGCAGCCGCAACCGCGCGCTCTCGACCGCGAGCCGGGCCCGGCGGGCGAGCTCGTCGCGGTCGGCGGCGGCCGCCTCGCGCCCCGCGCGAACGGCGGCGGTGCTCGACCGCACCCGATCGCCGTCGAACACCGTCCAGGCGGCCGTCAGGCCGACGCTCCAGGAGTCGTTCCAGGCGTCCGCGAGCGGCAGGTAGCGCTGGTTGGGACGCGACAGGTCCCACAGCGCCTGCAGGCCGACCGTCGGCCGCCGGCCGGCGTCGACCGCCCTCTCGCGGGCGGCCAGGGAGGCGATCCGGGCGTCGGCCAGCCGCAGGTCCGGCCGGTCCTCCAGGGCCTGACGGACCAGTGCGGAGAGCGGCGCGGGCGGTGGGGGCAGCGCGGTGGCGCCGGCGTCGCCGAGCTCGAGGGTCGTGCCCGGGTCGAGGCCGAGCAGCGAGCGCAGGGCGGCGAGAGCATCGTCCCGGTCGGCGGCAGCCTGGACGACGTCGACCCGCGCGGCCGCGGCCCGTGCCGCGGCGCCGAGCAGGTCGGCGTCGACCGCCATGCCGGCGGCGCGCAGCGCCTGCGCGTCCTCGTGGAGGCGGCCGGCGCGGACCTCCTGCGCCTCGGCCGCGTGCAGCGCCGCTTCGGCGGCGGCGGCCTGCCAGTAGCCCGCACGAGCCGCGTAGCGCAGCTCCGACGTGGTCAGGTCGCGGGCGCGGACGGCGGCCTCGAGGTCGTGGCGCGCCGCCGCGCGGCCGGCGCCGATCGCGCCGCCGGCGTAGAGCGGCTGCGTCAGGGCGAGGTTGGCATCGTAGGCGGTCTCGATGTTGGGGAAGATCACCCGCGGCGGAGCCCCCGGCCCGTCGAGCGGGGCGGAGAACTCGGGTACGGCGCTGCGCTGGGAAAGGAGCGCCGCCGTCGTCACCGTCGGCAGGCGCGCCGCGTCGGCGGCGGCGACCGCCGACTCGGCGCCGGCGCGGCGGGCGTTCGCCGCCGTGACCCGGGCGGAAGCCTCGAGGGCCAGCCGGGCGGCGGTGTCGGCGTCGAGACGGAGCGTCTCGGCCGCCACTGCGGGAGCGGTGATCAGCAGGGCCGCGAGCAGCGGCCGAGAGAGACGACGGGTCGTGGTGGTCATGGTGCCTCCGGAGTCGCCGCCGTCGCGGTCGACCGGGTGAGATAGAGGAACGCGTCCTCGAGGCCGGGTCGGATGGTCCGGACCTCGGCCTCGATTCCAGCGGCGGCCAGCGCGCCGCCTACGGTCGCGGCCGCCTCGCCGCCGCCCTCGAGGCGCGCATGGAGGGTGGTCCCGAAGACGGCGACGTCGACCACCGCCGGATGGGACTCGAGCGCCGCGGTGGCCGCCGCGCGCTCGCCGGCGGTCACCTCGACCACCGTGCCGGGCAAGAGCGCGGGCACGTCCGCCGGGCGTCGGTCGGCGAGCACGCGGCCCTCGTGCATCAGCACGACCCGGGTGCAGCGCTCGGCCTCGTCGAGGTAGGGGGTCGCCACCAGCAGGGTGAGGCCGTCGCCGACGAGCTCCGCGAGCAGGCGCCAGAACTCGCGTCGCGTCACCGGGTCGACGCCGGTCGTGGGCTCGTCGAGGAGCAGCATCGGGGGCGAGTGGATCAGCGTGCAGGCAAGCGCCAGCTTCTGCCGCATGCCGCCGGACAGCCGATCGACGATGCGGCGGCGAAACTCCCCCAGACCGACCAGCTCGAGAAGCCGCGAGCGCCGCTCCCGCCACCCTTTCACCCCGTACATCAGGGCGAAGAACCGCACGTTCTCGTCGACCGTCAGGTCGCCGTACAGCGCGAAGCGCTGCGCCAGATAGCCGAGCCGGTGGTGCAGGGCCCGTCTGCCGGCCCAGCAGTCGGCGCCCATCGCCCGGGCGGTGCCGCCGGAGGCCCGCTGCAGGCCGGCGAGGACGCGCAGGGTCGAGGTCTTGCCGGCGCCGTCGGGGCCAATGAGCCCCACGACCTCGCCGGCGCGGACCTCGAGCGAGATGCCGCGCACCGCCTCGGTGGCGCCGTAGCGCACCACGAGGTCGCGGGCCGCGACGAGGGGCGGGTCGCTCACCGGGCGCCCTCCGCCACGGCCTGACGCCCGAAGTAGGCGTCGGCCGGCATGCCGGGCTTGAACACGCCGTCGGGGTTGGCCAGCGCGATCTTGACGCGGAACACCAGCTTGGCCCGCTCTTCCGGGGTCTGGACGTTCTTGGGCGTGAACTCGGCGACGTCGGCCACGAACGAGACCTTGCCCGCGAACGGCTGGTCGTGGCCGTCGACGCGGACTTCCACGGCGTCGCCGAGGCGGACCCGCGACAGGCTGGGCTCGTCGATCCAGACGTTGAGCCACGGACGAGCGATCTCGGTCAGCACCGCCAGGGTCGCCCCGGGAGGCAGCACCTCGCCGGGCTCGGCCATCCGCTCCGTGAGCACTCCGTCGGTCGGCGCCAGCACCGTCGCATCGGTGATCCGCTGCTGGATCGCCGCCACGCGGGCGACCGCGCCGGCGTGCTGGGCGCGCGCGGCCTCGATCTCCTGGCGGCGGGGCCCGGCGATCAGCTTGTCGAGCTGGGCGCGGGCCGCCGCGACCGAGCGCTGGGCGACCTCGCGGCGGGTGCGGGCGTCGTCGCGCGCCTTTTCGGTCGCCGTGCCGCGGGTGGCGAGACCCTCGAGGCGGTCGAGGTCCCGCACCGCCGCGTCGAGCTCGGCCTGGGTCTTGGCGAGCTGGTCCTCGGCGGTCTGCACGTCCTCGCGGCGGGACCCGGCGAGGAGCAGGCGCAGCTGCGCGTCGGCGCCGTCGACCTGAGCGCGGGCCTGGGCGAGCTCGAGCTCGGCGTCGACCGCGTCGAACCGAGCCACCAGCGCGCCGGCGCGGACAGGGTCGCCTTCCTGGAGCGGCGCCTCCAGAAGGCGGCCGCCGATCCTGGCGGCGAGCCGCACCTCGGTAGCCTCGATGTGTCCCGAAGCGTGGATGGCGCCGCCGTCCGCGGCTCTCCGACAGCCGGCGCCGAGGCCGGCGACGACGAGGACCGCCAGGAGGATCCGTGTCTGGTTCCTTGCGTTCATTGAGCTTCCTCCGTGTCGCGCCGGGGCGCCTCTCCGCCGAGCGGATCGCCACCCTGAGCGGGGCGCTGCGGGTCGCCCTCGACATCGAGCGGCGGGGCGCTAGGCCCCGCTCCCACTCCCCGCCCTTCCTCGATACTCACCGATTCGCGACTCCGCGTCCTGGCGCAGCTCCTCGTCCGAGGAGCGATCCCGGAGCTCCTCGAGGAGGCGGATCGCCTCTTCGTAGCGCCCGTCGCTGGCCCACGCCCGAGCGGTCAGAAGGTCGGCTCGCTCGACCGCCCGTGTCACCCAGCCCGTGTCCTCCTCGCCCCGCGAGCTCTGCATCGAGCGCACCTCCTCGTCGTAGACCCTGCGTGCGGACTCGCGATCGCCGGCCTTCGAGTACAGCTCGACCAGCGTGACGGCGAGAGTCAGATCGGGGAAGCGGTCGAGGACTTTCCGCGCCAGATCGATCCCGGGCCGGATCGACTCGCCCGCGAAGAGGTAGGTGTGTGCCAGCTGGTTGTAGGCCCGCAGGAAGAGGGGATCGATCTTCAAGGTCTCCTGATAGGCGCGGCGAGCGCGGAGGACGAGCTCCGGCGTCGGCGCTCCCCGGGCCGGGATCTCCCCTCCACCGGCGTCGAATTGCCTGAGCAGGGCATCGCCGAGCAGAAACTGCGCCAGCGGGTTGCCGGGCTCGAGCGCAACGGCCCGCTCGGCGAAGGGCAGGGCCTTCTCGTGGTCGCCCAGTCGCAGGGCGGCCGTGGCGCGACCCAGCAGGGCCGGAACGTACTGCGGCTCGACTGCCAGGGCCGCGGCAAAGAGCTCGTCACCTCGGACGATCCGGGGCGCCTCGCCAACCAGCAGCAGGTCGCCGAGGCGGCAGAGCACTTCCAGCTCGCCGATCGGCTCGGTCTCGGGCACCTCGCCGACCTGCAGCTCCTTGGTGGAGACGAATCGGTAGGAGAGATCCTCGAAGCCAATGGCCTTGCGCAGCTCCGCCTGGAGCTCTTCGAGGTTCATGCCGAAGGCCTGCGTCAGCGCGCTCTCGGATGACTCGCCCGCGGCGAGGAGGCGCAGGAAATCGTAGGTCCGCTCCCCGCGGTCGGGCTTGGCCTCGAGCAGGTAGCGAGTCAAGACCCAGGCCTGGGCACGGAAACCGCGGCTCGCTTCCGGGTCTCGGTAGGCCTCGGAGCCGTTCGTCACGCGAAGGACCTCCGACAAGCTCATCCAGGGTTCGTTTCTCAGATGCGAGGCCAGGCCCCGGTGCGCCAGCCCGAGCTTGGCTCTGCCCCTCTCGACCCTGAACGTCTCGAAGTACGCGGCCATCCCCTCGTTGAGCCACAGGGGGACTCCCGGGAAGTTGCTCCGCAGCAGATGGTGGACGTACTCGTGATAGATGATCGGGAACGGCTCTACCGCGCCGACGTTGGCGGCGATGAAGTTGCCGCGCCGGGGCAGACCCGTGAAGAAGCCCATCACTTCTCGCTCCGTTGCATACGAGCGAAAGGACTTCTCGCTGTTGAAGAGGTAGACCGCGGTCGGGTCGATCCCCTGGTCGGCCAGGGCCGGAAACACCCGCCCGGCGGCGGCGCGGAAGATCTCCAGCTCGTGAGCGATCGCCTTCGTCTTGCTCTTGCCCGCGTTGCTGAAGTAGGTGAAGCCCTCGGTCTCGAGCCGCAGCCAACCGGCCGTGTCGTTCCGGGCGGCCGCGGCCGGACCCGCCACCAGAAGCGAGCCCAGGGCCAGCAGCCCGGCCCACGCGACGCGGGTGCTCAGCATGGGAAGGCCGCCCGCCCCCGCCGCCTACCGCCGCGTGTAGGCGATCTCGACGACCCGCCAACCGAGGATCATCTTCTGCTCGGAGACGCCTTCCGAGACGGTCGGCGGCGCCGCGGGGTCCAGGTTTCGCTCGAGGCTCATGGCGTGATCCTCCTGGTGCGGATTCTTCTGCGCACAAGCCTACCCGAAGAGCGCGCGGTCGTGCCGATCGCCCTCTCCGGTCGGCGATCCGCCGGCGCCATCTCTCGGCCGCCCGGCGTAGCCGGACGAAGGGACAGGAACAGAGAGGGCCGGGGCCTGCTCGGCCCCGGCCCGGTAGTGAGAAGTGCGTCGCGATTTCGCGCCCGGTTCAGGGGCTAGTCACCGACCTGCTCCACCCAGTCCTTCATCGCCCCGTTCGAGCAGCCGAACTTCATGTGCCCTTGTCCCAGACCGGCCGCCACGACGATCTGCTCACAGGAGCAGCCACCGGTGTGCAGGGTCGTGAACGCGAACTTCGAGCCGTTCTGCGGCGGGGCCTGGTCGAACACCGTGTCGTCGTCGACGAGCGCCCAGCGGTTCGGCTTCAAGATCCCGGAAGTCGGCACCGATTCGGGAATCGCGGTGCTCGGGCAGAGGTCGTCGGCGTCGAGGACGTCGTCGTTGTCGTCATCCGGGTCGCAGACATCACCCTGGCCGTCGCCGTCGGCGTCCTCCTGACCCGGGTTGGGGTCGTCCGGGCAGTTGTCGGAGCCGGTGCAGCCGGAAGGTCCACCGCTCGGCGCGCCCGGATCGCAGACGCCGTCGCCATCGCCGTCAACCTGGGCGTCCGAGCAGCCATTGGCGTCCACCGGATCCCCGGGCGCGGTGTCGGGGCACAGGTCGTCATCGTCCGGCACTCCGTCGCCGTCGGCATCGGCTTCGCCGCAGGCGTCGAACTTGGCGGACGCGATGCGCACGGCCTTGCCGGCCGGGTTGTACATCCCTAAGAACCAGAAGGTGCAGTCGTCCACCGGATCGACGCCCATCTGGTTGTAGTCGCCGTAGCGGCTGGAGTTGTTGGACGCGCCGCCGGTCGCCATCTCGGTCTCCGGCACCGTCATCACGTTCAGCGGGTCGGATGCCAGGCGGCCGGTGTA
>JAOTWP010000172.1 GCA_029862975.1 Acidobacteriota bacterium | reverse complement strand
GTCGCCGCCGACAGCCCCATGCCCGAGTGCTTCGACACCGCCCGCGAGCTGACGGGTACTCCCGTCAGGATGAAGCTGCGCACCACGTCGCGCAGGATCTCCAGGTCGCGGGGGGTGAGGGCCTCGCGCAGGGTCGGGGTCGGCATCGTCGTCGATCTCGTCGTGTCTCGCTGGTGCTCGCGGTGAATTCGGCCGCGCGCCGGGGGCCCCGGCTCGGCGGCCGCCATTGTAACCCGGCTGGGCTCCGCGGAGCACTCGCCGCGGCCCCGCCGGGCCCTGCGACGCGCCCGGCGGCGCGGACCGGGCAGAAAGTGTTAGAGTTCTCCCCCCGGCGCGATCGGACTCGAGCGCCGCGGCCGAAGGGGAACTCCCAGGGCTGCCATGGCCTCATTCAACTTCAGCACGCGCCAGATGTCGGCCAAGATCGTGTACTACGGCCCCGGTCTGTGCGGCAAGACGACCAGCCTCAAGTACGTGTTCCATCACACCCGCCCCGAGGCGCGCGGCAAGATGGTCTCGCTCGCTACCGAGACGGACCGCACGCTCTTCTTCGACCTGCTTCCCCTCGAGGTAGGCACCGTCGCCGGTTTCCACACCCGGATCCAGCTCTACACCGTGCCGGGCCAGGTCTTCTACAACAGCACCCGGCGGCTGGTCCTCAAGGGCGTCGACGGCATCGTCTTCGTCGCCGACTCCCAGCCGGCCATGCTGCCCTCGAACGTGGAGTCGTTCCGCAACATGGAGGTCAACCTGGCGGAGCTGGGGATCAAGACCGAGGAGATCCCCCTCGTCCTCCAGTACAACAAGCGGGACCTGCCGGAGGTGTGCTCGCTGGCGGAGCTGAGCGAGGCGCTCAACAGCAACCACTGGCCGGAGTTCGAGACCTCGGCGATCTCGGGCCAGGGGATCTTCGAGGTCCTCCGCGAGATCTCGAAGCTGACGCTGATCTCGCTCAAGAGGCAGCTGGAGGACGGGGTCCCCGAGACCCTCAAGGCGCCGGTCGCCGCCGCGCCCGCCCGCCAGCGGGTCGCCGCGATCCCGGAACTGGCCGAACTGCCGCGGCGCGAGGATCCGGCGGGCGCCGCGGGCCGCGGGCTGAGCGACGACGAGATCGAGGACCGCGCCCTCGACCAGCTGGCGGGCGCCCCCGCCGCCAAGCTGGCCGACGCCGTTCCGGCACCGGTGGAGACGGCGGCCGAGGCGGTCCCGGAGGTCGAGCTCGAAGCGCCCGCGCCGGCCGTCGACAGCCAGCCGGCCGCCGCGGCGGGATCCCCAGCCGAGGTCGAGGTCGAACGCGAGGTCGAAGACGAGATCGCCGCTGCAGCGCAGGAGAGCAGCGACGAAGACGACGACATCGAGGCCCTGGCAGCGACCAACGGACGCCGTCACCTGGCTCACGCCCTCAGTCTCGTGCTGCCCGACGAGGATCTGCGGCGCGCCCGCCGGGTCTCCCTCGACCTGCAGGTGCGCGACGAGAGGAACCGGGTCCTCCATCAGGTGCGCGACATCGAATGGAGTCTCCAGGACGTCGAGAACCTGCGCGACGTGCTCCTCCACTTGAAGATCGAGCTGGAGCGCGAGGACGGTTGAGCGCCGGCGCCTGCCGCCACGCGGATGGTCTGTCCCTACTGCTCCGCCAACGATGACCGGGTCGTCGACTCGCGCGAGAATCGCGACGGCCTCTCGATCCGGCGCCGCCGCGAGTGCCTGAGCTGCGGCCGCCGGTTCACCTCGTACGAGCGCATCGAGGACATTCCCCACATGGTCGTCAAGCGCGACGGCTCGCGGGCCGAGTTCGACCGCGCCAAGCTGCTGGGCGGTCTGCTCAAGGCCTGCGAGAAGCGGCCGGTGCCGCCGAAGGCCCTCGAAGCGATCGTCGACGAGGTCGAGCGTCAGCTCAGTGAGAGCGAGGAGAGGGAGATCAGCACCCAGCAGATCGGCTCTCACGTCATGTCCCGGCTCAAGGAGCTCGACCAGGTCGCCTACGTGCGATTCGCCTCGGTCTACCGCCAGTTCGAGGACATCGAGGCCTTCATGGACGAGGTCCGCAACCTCGTCAAGCACCGCTCCTGAAGCTCCCGAGCGAGCCCGACGCCCCCACCCGTGAGCGCGAAACGCCGTAGCCCCAAGTCCCCGCGTCCGCCCGCCGACGAGGTGGTGCGTCTGCCCGACGTCCTTCCCGTCCTCCCGCTCAAGAACACCGTGATCTTCCCGTACATCATCCTCCCCCTGTCGGTCGGCCGCGAAGCCAGCCTGCAGGCCGTGGACCGGGCCTTGGCCGAGGATCGGATGATCCTGCTCGTCGCCCAGCGCAACCCGATGGAGGACCAACCCGCTCCCGACGGGCTGCACAGGCTGGGCACCGCCGCCCTCATCATGCGGATGCTCAAGCTCCCCGACGGCCGGATCCGCATCCTGGTCCAGGGCGTGGCGCGAGCCCGCGTGGAGCACTTCGGCCAGACGAAGCCGTTCCTTCAGGCCAAGATCCAAGCCGTCGAGGAGCCCGAGCCGTCGGCCGCGCCGCTCGAGCTCGAGGCCCTGGTGCGCGCCGTCAAGGACAACCTCGAGCGCGTCGTCAACCAGGGCAAGCAGATCTCGCCGGAAGTCATGATCCTGGCCACCAACCTCGACGAGCCCGGGCGGCTCGCGGACCTGGCGGCGAGCAACCTCGATCTGCGCGGCGCCGAGGCCCAGGAGATCCTCGGGACCCTCGATCCGTTTGCCCGCCTGAGCCGGGTGCACCGGCTCCTGGCCCGCGAGGTGGAGCTCCTGGCGATGCAGCAGGAGATCTCACTGCAAGCGCGCGGCGAGATGGACCGCAGCCAGCGGGAGTACTACCTGCGCCAGCAGCTGAAGGCGATCCACGACGAGCTCGGTGAGGACAGCGACGTCGCGGCGGAGATCGCCGAGTACCGCCGGCTGGCGGTCGAGAAGCAGATGGGGCCGGAGGCCCTCGAGGAGCTCGAGAAGCAGGCCCGGCGGCTGGAGCGCAGCCATCCGGAGAGCGCCGAGACCGCGGTCATCCGGACCTACCTGGAGACCCTGACCGGGCTGCCCTGGGCCACCTGCAGCCAGGACAGCCTGGACCTGCCGCGCGCCCGGGAGATCCTCGACGAGGACCACTTCGGCCTCGAGAAGATCAAGGAGCGGATCATCGAGCTGCTCGCCGTTCGCCGGCTCAACCCCGCGAAGAAAGGCCCGATCCTCTGCTTCGTCGGCCCGCCGGGGGTCGGCAAGACGTCGCTCGGCCGCTCCATCGCGCGAGCCCTGGGGCGCGAGTTCGTGGGCCTTTCGCTCGGCGGCGTTCGCGACGAGGCCGAGATCCGCGGGCACCGCCGGACCTACGTCGGCGCGATGCCGGGCCGCATCCTCCAGGGGATCTCCGGCGCGGGCACCGGCAACCCGGTCTTCATGCTCGACGAGATCGACAAGCTCGGATCCGACTTTCGCGGCGATCCTTCCGCCGCCCTGCTCGAGGTCCTCGACCCGGAGCAGAACACCCACTTCCGCGACCATTACCTCGGCGTCGCCTACGACCTTTCGCAGGTCCTCTTCATCACCACGGCCAATCTCCTCGAGCCCATCCAGCCGGCGTTTCTCGACCGCATGGAGGTCATCCGCCTGTCCGGCTACACGCTGGAGGAGAAGTGCCGGATCGCCCGCCGGCACCTTCTCCCGCGGCAGCTGGCCGAGCACGGGCTCACCCGCGGCCAGCTCAGGTTCACGGACGCCGCGATCCGCCGGATCATCACGGATTACACGAAGGAGGCGGGGCTTCGCAATCTCGAGCGCGAGATCGGCGCCGTCTGTCGTCAAGCCGCCGTCGAGGTCGCCGAGGGGCGACCGAAGCGGTCGCCGGTGACCGTGGATCGCGTCGTCGAGCGGCTCGGGCCGCGGCGCCACTACAGCGAGGAGCTCCTCGACCGGGACCGCCAGGGGGTCGCCACGGGACTCGCCTGGACGGCCGCGGGCGGCGACCTACTGTTCATCGAGGTTCTCGCCGTCCCCGGCACGGGCAAGCTGCTTCTGACCGGACAGCTCGGAGACGTGATGAAGGAGTCGGCCCAGGCCGCGCTGAGCTTCGCCCGCGGGCGCGGCGCCGGCAACGGCGTGGGCGGCGACTTCTTCGCCGCTCACGACCTTCACGTCCACGTCCCGGCGGGATCGATTCCCAAGGACGGGCCTTCCGCGGGCATCACCATCGCCGCCGCGATCGTGTCGGTTCTCGAGCAGCGGGCCGTGGACCGCCGGGTCGCCATGACCGGCGAGCTCACCCTGCGCGGAGACGTGCTGCCGATCGGCGGACTCAAGGAGAAGGTGCTGGCCGCCAAGGCCGCGGGGATCCGCAGCGTCGTGCTCCCCCGGCTGAACCAGCGAGACCTCGCCGAGATCCCGGAACAGCTCAAGGCGGGCGTCCGGTTCCACCTCGTCGAGACGATGGACGAAGCCCTGGCGGTCGCGCTGCGATGAGGCGCCGCCCGGCAGCCGAGACGGGGCGACGGGCTTGAGCTCCGAAGACGCGCTGATCCGCTGGCTGCGAGGCCTCCAGCCCGGCTCGGGGCTCGATCGGCCGGGAGACGACGCCGCCATCGTCGGTCGCGGCGCGGCCGCGCGGGCGCTGACGACCGACCAGCAGGTCGCCGGCGTTCACCTGCCCGCCGACCTCGACGCTGCGGTCTGGGCCCGGCGGCTGCTCGCCGTCAACCTCTCCGACCTCGCGGCCATGGGGGCGCAGCCGTGCGCCGCCCTGCTCACGCTCGCCGTGCCGCCCGGCTTCGCGCTGCGCCGATTCCTGCGCGCCGCCGTCGCGGCCTGCCGCGAAGCCGGCGTGGCGCTGGCGGGAGGCGACGTCGCTCGCTCGGCCCACGCCGTCACCACGATGACGCTCATTGGCCGGCGGCCGCGCGGTGGCCGCTGGATCCCGCGGCGGGCGGCGCGGCCGGGAGACCGGCTATGGCTGGCGAGCCCGGTCGGCGGCTCGGCGGTGGGACAACGCCTGGTGGCGCGCGGAGCGCGGCTGACCCCCCGGGGAGTCCGCTGGTCCCCCGCCGACCCGATGCCGGGATCCCTGCGCGGACTCGCCGAGCTCGCCGTCCGCCGTCACCTCGCTCCGCAGCCGCAGCTCGACCTGGGCCGCTGGCTCGGAACCCGGCCGCGGGCGGCCGCGATCGACGTCTCGGACGGCCTGGCGGCGGACCTGCGTCGCCTGTGCGCCGCTAGCGGCGTGGGGGCCGTCGTCGACGCCGGCGCCATCCCGATCGACGAGGCGGCCCGGGCGCTCTCCCCGCGGCTCGCCGAGAGCGCCCTCGACCTCGCTCTCGGCGGCGGCGAGGACTACTCGCTGCTCTTCGCTCTGCCCCCCCGCGCAGCGCCGCCTCCGCGCTTCGGCGCCAGCGCCATCGGCCGGATCGTCGAAGCTCGCGGAGTCCGGATCGAGCGCGACGGCCACCGGATGCGCGTTCCCGGCGGCTGGGACCACCTCCGCCGGGGACGCGCTCGCCGGGAGCCCTGAACCCTGCCCGCGCCGATCCGCTAGCGGCCCTTGATCGTCACCTGCAGCGGCTTTTTGAGCGTCTCGAGGACGCCGGCCAGCTGCTTGGCCAGACCGGCCTGCGCCTTCTCGATCCTGCGCAGACGCGCTTCGAGTCCGGCGCTCCGGGCCGCGCCGCCTCCCCGCGCGGACCTCTTGACGGGCGCGGCGGCGGTGCGTTTCGGCGGCCGGCCCGGCCGGCTCGCGCTGCGCAGGGCCTCGAAGGCGGCTACCGCCTCGCGCGGGAAGCGGCGCAGCCGTCCCGCTCCGACGTGGGGAATCTTGTCGAGGAATAGCTTTACGTATCGAGATACGGTCGGGTACGAAATATTGGTTATCCGGCTGATCTCGGACAGGGTCAGCAGGTCGCTCGCCGCCGCCGCCCCCTTGGCGGCGGCCTTCTTGACCGCTGAAGTCCGCTTCGCGGCCTTCGCGGCCTTCGCGGGCGACTTGCGGGGTCGGCCGCGCCTGGCGAGATTCTCCTTCTTCAGCTGCTCGAGGACGGCCACGGCTTCTCGCGGATAGCGCTGCTTGCGCCCCTCGCCCACGGACGGGATCCGATCCTGATACAACCGCTTGTACTTCTGGAGCGTGGGCATCGACACCGAGGCCATCTGGCCGAGCTGCGTCAGGGTGTAGAGCTTCGCCTCGGCGGTCGCGCTCGCGACCGGCTTGGCGCTCTTTCGGAGGCTCTTCTTCGCCCCCTTCCTCGCGCGCTTCCTCGCTTTCTTCTTCGACGCGCCCTTGCGGGGCGACTTCGCATCTCGGCCGGGGCCGGCCGTCTTCTTCGCTGCCATGACTTCTCCTTTCTCGCCGTCCTCATCGAATCAGTCGGCGGGCTGGGTTCCTCGGGCCAAACAAATTATTGTGAAAAAAACGCTTACCGTCAAATGCAGCATCTAACTGCCGCCGGCGCCGCGGGTCTGGGGATCCAGCCGAGCGACGAGAGCGTCGCCGAGGAAGTTGAGCCCCATCACCGTGAGCAGGATGGCGAGGCCGGGGAACAGCGCCAGGTGCGGGGCGTCGATCAGGTGGCTGCGGCCGGCGTTGATCATCGCTCCCCAGGACGGAGTCGGCGGCTGGATCCCGAGTCCCAGGAACGACAGGCTGGCCTCAGAGAGAATGGCGCCCGCCATGCCGAGGCTCGCCTGCACGACGAGCGTCGGGAGGACGTTGGGAAGCAGGTGGCGAAGGGCGACACCGGCGGGCGAGACGCCCGAGGCGCGAGCCGCCAGGACGAACTCCGTCTCCCGCAGCTGCAGCACCTGCCCGCGCACCAGCCGCGCGTAGCCGACCCAGCCGATGACCACGAGCGCCACAACGACGTTGCGCAGCGCCGGCCCGAGCACGGCCACCAGGGCGATCGCCAGCAGGATGCCGGGAAACGCCATGAACACGTCCGTCAGCCGCATGAGCGCGGCGTCGAGGCGGCCTCCGGCGTAGCCGGCCACCAGGCCCACCACCGTTCCGATCCAGCCCGCCAGAAG
>JAOTWP010000046.1 GCA_029862975.1 Acidobacteriota bacterium | reverse complement strand
CGCGCTTGCGGCAGCGCAGCACCCGCACCCGCAAGGCCCCTTCCTTGACCTCGAGCCGGTCGCTCATCTCCCGGTAGCTCAGACCGCTGAAGATCATCTGCCAGAGACGGCGGCACTCCTCCGACACCCGCTCCATCACCTTCGTGAGCAGGTCCGTCGTCGCCAGCGAGAGCGACTCGTCTCGGATCTTGCGCTCCGCGACCTCCTGGACCTCCGGGGAGTCCTCGAGCTCGATCCACCGCCAGCGCGAGGCCTTGCGCAGCAGGTCGAGGCAGGAGTGATTCACCACTCTCCAGACGTACGTCTTGAGGTTGGCCTCGCCGCGGAACTGATTGCTCGAAAGGGCCTTGTAGACCTCCAGGCGGACGTCCTGCAGCACATCGTCCCATTGAGAGGACAAGCGGCGGAAGAAGGGGCGGGCCGCGCCCTGGATCCAGCGATCGACTTCGGCGACGGCGTCGCTCTCGCCCCCCAGATACGCCTGTATGAACGGATCGCTGTCCGTGGCCACGCCTGCCACCCCCTTCAAGTGCTATTGTCCCAGGAAGCCGCAATGCTGTCGGACGGTCCCGTTGAAGTCAATGAAGAAGATCCGGGAGCACGGCCCTGACGGCGTTCGAAGGCCCTCTTTATGGTCTGGAGGTCGTACGGTCGGATGCTGGGGCGGCCGCTCGCGGTCTGCCTGCTGCTGGTGGTGGCTGCCTGCCGGTCCCCTGGCCGGCTGGTCGTGGTCGATTCGCCCATCGCGCCCGGCAGCCCCGTTCTCTCCCCCAGCCCGCCCCCCGAACGGCCGTTGACGCAGGCCACGGTGCTCGACCTCGACCTGGCGGCGGGCAGCGGCTGGAGCGCGGCGCTCGAGCCCGCCGTGAAGAGCCTGCTCGTCGTCGTCGTCGAGCAGCGCGGCATCGACGTCCGCGTATCCGTGGGGAGCGCGACGGGCGGCGTCGAGCTGGCGGCGGTGGACGGGCCCGCGGGGCTGGGCACCGACGAGCGCCTGGCCGCCGCTCTCGAGCCCGGTCCGCACCGGCTCTTCCTGAGCCCGGCTTCCGGGGGGCCGCCGCAAGGACGGGTCCGCCTGCGGGTCGAGACCCTCCGCGAGTGGCAGACGTCGGACTCCGAGCGGGTGCGGCTCTCGGCCCTCGGGCAGGAGGCGACGCATCTCGATGCCTCCTACTCCTCCGCCGGCTGGTCGCGCGCCCACCAGCTGTCGCTGGAGGAGCTTGCGGGGTGGCGGCGGCTGGGCGACCGGCGGGCGATCGCGCGCACCCTCGATCGGCTCGGCTCCCTCGAGCGCGAGCTGGGGGAGCACGCACAGGCGATCGCCCGCGGCGAGGAGGCGGTCGCCCTGGGCCTGGCGCTCGACGACCCGGGCGTCGAGGCGGCGAGCCGCTACTGGCTCGCGCTGAGCCTCTACCGCGCCGACCGCGTCGACGAGGCCTCGCAGGAGCTCGCTTCCGGGCTCGCGGCCGCCGAGCGGGCGCGCGACCCGCGGCTCCAGGGGCGGTTCCTCAACTGGCAGGGGCGCATCGAGTACGAGCGGGGCCGGCTGGAAGCCGCCGACGCGCTCTACGCCCGCGGCCTGGAGCTGCGACTCGCGGCCCACGACCTGCGAGGGGTCAGCGCGATGCTCAACAACCGCGGCAACATCGCCTTGCGGCTGGGGCGGCTGGCCGCGGCGCTCGACTACTACCAGGAGGCCGTGGCGATCGCGCGCCAGCTCGGCCTGCCCGGGGCGGAGCTCATGAGCGTCACGAACATGGCGCAGCTGCTCTTCGATCGCGGGCAGTGGCAGGAAGCGCTCGACACCTTCCAGGAGAGCCTCGACAGAGCGACCGCCGGCGGCGATACCCGCAACGAGGCGCACCTCAGGGCCTCCCTCGCCCCCCTGCTGCTCAAGCTCGGCGAGCCCGATGCCGCGCTCGCCATGCTCGAGCGCTCGCTCGCCATCGAGCGGCAGCGCGGCGACCGCTTCAAACAGCTGAGCATCCTCACGACGCTCGGCTGGCTCCTGGCCGAGCGCGGGGGCCTCGAGTCCGCCGAGGCCGCCCTCGAGGAGGCCCTCGAGATATGCCGTGACGGCAGTCTTCACACCAAGGAGGCCAGCATTCTGCGCGGCCTGGCGCGGCTGCGCCTCTTGGAGGACCGGCCTTCCGAGGCGCTCGCTCTGCTCGCCGCCGCTGCCGGGACCGGCGTCTCGGCGCAACCCCTCGAACGGGCCCGGATCCGGCGCGCAGAGGCCGAGGTCCTGTTGGCGCTGGGCCGTGCCGACGAGGCCCTGGACGCCCTGGGCGAGGCGGTGGCGGCGCTCGGCGTGCTGTCGGCGCCCGAGGTCCGCTTCGAGATCGCCTACGAGCGCGCCCGGGCCTACCGGCTCCGGGGCGACCGCGACGAGTCGCTGGCCGCGGCCGACCTCGCGCTCGGCATCGTCGAGTCGCTGCGGTCCGGGATGGACGACTCGGATCTGCGGGCGACGTTCCTCTCGCGCGTCACCTCCGCCTACGACCTCGCCACCGCCCTGCTCCTCGAGCTCGATGCCGAGACGGACGGCGACGCCTACGCACGGCGAGCCTTCGAGACCTTCGAACGGGGCAAGGCGAAGAGCCTGATCGAGCTCCTCAACCGCGCCCGCTCCGGCGCCGACGCCAAGGCGCCCCCGCACCTGCTGGAGGCCGAGCGGCTGGCGCTGGCCGACGTCGCGAGGCTGAGCCAGAACCTGGCCGCCGCGATCGACCGCGCGGGCGGAATGAACGAGCACGTCGCCGCCCTGCAGGAGGAGCTGGCCGACAAGGGTGACCGCCTGCGGGCCGCCGAGCAGGACATCCGCGATCTGGCGCCGGACTACGCCGCGATCCGCTACCTCGCTCGCGTGACGGTCGCGGACGTCCAGTCGCGCCTTCCCCCCGACACGGCGGTCGTCGAGTACGCCCTGCGCGACGAGCTGGCCGTCGCCTTCGTGATCACCGCCCGGTCGTTCGCGGTCGCGCGGCTGAGTGCCGCGACGGCGATCGAGCCGTGGGTCCTCGCGCTGCGGGCGACGATCCAAACGCCCGGCCGGCGCCCCCTGGGCCGCTTCCTCCAATCGTCGCGGGCTCTCGGCGGCGAGCTCCTGCGCCCGGTCCTGCCGCTGACCGAAGGCGCGGCCAACCTCGTGATCGTGCCGGACGGGCAGTTGAGCTACGTCCCCTTCGAGGCTCTGCGCGGCGCCCACGACGGGTACCTCGTCGAAAGCCACGCGCTGGCCTACGCGCCCTCGGCCGCCGTCTTTCTCAACCTGGCGTCGGCCGCCCCCGCCCGGCACGATCGCGGGCTCGTCGCCTTCGCGGACCCCCGAGCCCCGGCGGCGAACCCGCCGTGGCCGCGCCTTCCCGGCGCCCGGAAAGAGGTGGAGGCGGTCGCTCGCGTCGCCGCCGAGGAGGTCACGGCCTTCACGGACGGGCAGGCGAGCGAGCACCGCTTCAAGACGGAGCCGGCCGTCGGCCGAGCCCGGTGGCTGCACCTCGCCTCGCACGCGTCGGTCGACGAGGCGAACCCCGCCAACACGATGATCGTCCTCGCCGCCGATCCGCTCGGGATGGACGACGGCTACCTGCGGGTCGCCGAGGTCTTCGCCCTCGACCTGAGCGCCGAGCTCGTCGTGCTCTCCGGCTGCGAGACCGCCCTCGGGCGGCAGGTCCGAGGCGAGGGTCTCATGGGACTGACCCGGGCCTTCCTCTACGCCGGCGCGAAGTCCCTGCAGGTCAGCCTCTGGAAGGTCAGCGACCGGACGACGGCCTACCTGATGCCGGACTTCTATCGCTCGCTCGTCGCCGGCGCCGCACCGGTCGACGCGCTGCGCCGGGCGAAGCTCGAGAGCCTGGCGGACCCCCGCCGCGCCCATCCTGCCTACTGGGCGCCCTTCGTGCTGATCGGCGGTCCGGGGCCGACCCCGGGCGTCTAGGACGCGTTCCCGGGAGGGTGCCCCGCCGCGGTGCCGGGTGCGCTAGCCGCTCGGCTCCTCGTCGGGCTTCTCCTCGTCTGGTGGGGCGCCCGCGCCCGTGGTTCCGCCGCCGTGACCGGTTTCCTCGTCTTCAGGCATCGCTCTTCTCCCTTCCGAAATGCCGCGCGCCCGGCTCGATTCGCCCGCGAGTCGCGCGCCGCGCGGACCATCATATCGCGAATACCCATATCGCGAATGCCGCCGGGGCCCCCGGCTACGCGCGCGCCGAGGCGATGAGCTCTTCGGCGTGCGACCGCGAGACCTCGGTGCGCTGATCGCCGGCCAGCATGCGGGCGATCTCCTCCACCCGCCGCTCGCCGTCGAGGCGCGCGACGGTCGTCTTCGTGCGGCCGCGGGAGACCGCCTTGCGGACCCCGAAATGGTGGTCGGCAAAGCTCGCGACCTGGGCGAGATGGGTCACGGCCAGGATCTGGCCGGAGCGGCCGAGCAGGCGCAGCTTGCGGCCGAGAGCCGACGCGGCCTCGCCGCCGAGACCGGCGTCCGCCTCGTCGAAGACCATGGTCACGCCCCCCGGCTCGTCGCGGCGAACGGCCAGCCGGAGGGCCAGGAAGACGCGCGACAGCTCGCCACCGGAAGCGCTCGTCGCCAGCGGCTTCGGGGCCTCGCCGGGGTTGGCCGCCAGGAGAAGCTCGACCCGATCGCAGCCCGCCGCGCCGAACTCGACGCCCTGGCCGCCGATCCGCAGCGGGCTCGCCGGCGAAGGCTGGCGCGACAGCTCCACCGACAGCCTCGCGCGCTCGAGGGCGAGATCGGCGAACTGCCGCTCGGCCTCCTCGACGAGCGTCGCCGCCCAGTGCCGGCGGCCGGCCGAGAGCCGCTCGGCGGCCGCGCCGTAGGCCTCGAGCGCCTGCGCGGTGTCGGCCTCCAGCGCGGCGCTGTCCCGCACGTCGAGCTCGAGCTGCGCGAGCTCGGCGGCCGCGCCCTCGCGAAAGGCGAGCACCGCCCGGACCGAATCGCCGTACTTTCGTCGCAGGCGGTCGATGGCGTCGAGCCGCTCCTCGACCTGGTCGAGCCGCTGGGGATCCGCGGCCACGCCGTCGAGCTCGCGGCGCAGCGTATCGGCCAGCTCCGCCAGGCGGATTCTCACCTCCTCGAGCTCGCGCAGCCAGGCCCCGGCCTCCGGCTCCCAGGCCGCGATCGAGGAGAGCTCGTGCTCCACTGCGGCGAGGCGCTCCACCACCGCGCCGTCCTGCTCCACCAGCTCGAGGTAGCCGTGGCCGAGGGCCGAGGCGATGGCCTCGCTGTTGCGCAGCCGGCCGCGCTCCGCGACGAGCTCGACGTCCTCGTCGGCGCGCAGCCCGGCCGCGTCGATCTCGGAGAGCTGGAACCGCAGCAGGTCCACTCTCTCGTCGTGCAGACGGCGATCGCCGCGCACCGCCGCGAGCCGTCTCGCGAGGCCGGCGTAGACCTCGTAGGCGGCGGCGGTCTCGCGCCCCAAGGCCCGCGCCTCCTCGCCGCCGCAGGCATCGACGAAGGCGCGCTGGGTGTCGGGATCCCCCAGGGCGAGCTCCTCGCGCTGCGCGTGGACGTGCAGGACCGAAGCGGTCGCCTGCTTGAGCAGCCGGAGGGTCACGGGCTGATCGTTGATGAAGGCGCGATTCCGACCTTCGCGCCCGACCTCGCGGCGCACGACGAGCTCGAGCTCTTCGACCTCGAGGCCCGATTCCGCCAAGGCCGCGAGCACCGCGCGATCCACGTCGAAGCGGCCGGTCACGACCATCCGATCGGCGCCGCTGCGCAGGAGGTCGGCGTTGGCGCGGGCGCCGCGCAGCAGGGAGAGAGCGTCCACGACGATCGACTTGCCGGCGCCGGTCTCGCCCGTGAGGACGTTGAGGCCGCCGCCGAACTCCACCGCCGCCTCCGAGATGACCGCCAGGTTGCGGACGTGGAGATCTCTCAACATGCGCTGCACCTGGCGTGCGCCCGGGCTCGGGCGGGCCGCGGGTCGCTCACGCCGAGGGGATGAACTCGGGATCCTCCTGGGTGCGGCGCTCGAAGCTCAGGAAGTCGTAGTAGCCACATCGGGTGCTCCCCGGGTACTCGCGACAGATGGCCGGCCGCGCCTCGTAGACGGTGCAGCTGCGCGTGTCCCTGTCGAGAAACCGGCAGACGGAATCGTAGACATGGTCCTTGCGGTGCCGCAAGACGCGCTCGCCCTTCTCCTCGCCCTTCTTCGTGAACTTCTTGCGCGCCTTCTCGAAGGCGACGCCGAAGTAGCGGGCCAGCCGGCGGATGTCCCGGCGCGTCGTCTGGATGCGGGGATAGGAGCAGCAGTACGCCGGACACTTCGCGCAGTTGTAGAAGTTCCTCGGTCTACCGCTCACGCGCCACGCCGCCCCCTACTGGAAGCGCGCGATCAGCGCGTCCGGCTGGTGCACGCTGATGCGGTGCGTGGCGTCGACCGAGATGAAGCCGCTCTCCTTGAAGTCGACGATGACCTGGTTGACCCGCTCACGGGAGGCGCCCACCAGCGAGGCGACGTCGGTCTGCGTCAGCCGCAGCGGAATGCGCACCCCGGAGGGCTCGATCGGCTCGCCGTACTGCTGCGCGAACGCCACGATCTGGCGGGCCACGCGGCCGCGCACGTCGAGCGTCGAGAGGGCCTGGATCTGCTCGTTGGCCAGCCGCAGGCGACGGGCCGTCAGCCGCACGAGGTTGTAGGAGAGCCCGTTGATCTCCTTGAGGCAACGGTGAAAGGACTCGCGATCCATGGCCAGCGTCAGGCAGCGCTCGAGCGTCACGACGTTGGCCGAGCGCCCCGCGCTGCCGACCATCCCCATCTCGCCGAACGCGTCGCCGGGACCGAGGAACGCCAGGATGACCTCCGAGCCGTCGATCTGGTCGACGTAGATCTTGACGGTGCCCTCGAGGAGGATGAACACCAGCTCCGTCCGGTCGGCGACCGTGATGACGTTGGTGCCGGTGGCGAAGGGCTTCCTGTGCAACAGCTGATTGATCTGCTCCAGGTCCTTCTCGGCGACGCCCTCGAACAGCGCGATGCTCGACAGAACGGAGAGATCCTCGACCGCGGGCATGAGTGCTCCTCTGATTGATCGGGTTCCAGCTACCTGTACGAGCGATGTTAGCAGGCCGCGGCCGAGACCGCCCGGTCGGCCTTCAGCGCACGCCCAGGGTCGCGCGAACGACGTGGCCGGCGACCTCGGGATTCTCTCGCAGCCGCCGGATCGAGTACTGATACCAGTCGCGGCCGTACGGGACGTAGACGCGCAGGCGGTGCCCGCGCGCGATCAGCACGTCCCTGAGCTCCTCGTCGACCCCGAGGAGCATCTGGAACTCGTAGGCGGAACGCTCCAGTGCGTAGCGCTCGACCAGGGCGCACGCCTCGCAGACGAGGAGCTCGTCGTGGGTGGCGATGCCCACGTAGGCGCCCGCCGCCAGCAGCTTGTCGAGCGCCGCCACGAAGTTGCGGCGGACCGTGTCGCGCCCTTTCCAAGCGGTCGCCCGCGGCTCGATGTAGATCCCCTTGCACAGCCGCACGTTGAGGTCCGGCGCCGCGAGGGCGGCGATGTCGTCGAGGGTGCGCCGCATGTAGGCCTGCAGCACCACGCCCAGATTGCCGTACCGCGGCTGCAGGTCGCGGTAGAGGGCGAGCGTGGCGTCCGTGCAGGTGCGGTCCTCCATGTCGAGCCGCACGAAGTTGCCCTTCTCCCGGGCGGCCGCCACGATGCGCTCGACGTTGTCGCGGCAGAAGTCGGCGTCGATCTGGAGCCCCAGAAGGGTCGGCTTGAGGGAGACGTTGGCGTCGACTCCGGAGGCGTGGATGGCCGCGATCAGCTCCAGGTGCTCGTCGACCGCCGCGGCCGCCCGCGAGCGCTCCGTCGCCTCCTCGCCGAGCGGTCCGATCGTCGCCAGGGCGCCGAGCGCGTTGAGCTCGCGCACCAGGGCGATGGCCTCCTCGTGGGTCTCCCCCGCCACGTAGCGGCGCGCGACCCGCCCCACGAGGGCCCGCGGCACGATCGGCACCGAGGCCATGACCAGTCGGCTGAGAAGGCTCACGATGGCTCTCCGCGGCGCCGTCGATGGCGTCGGGCTAGACGGCCGCGGGACCCTCGGCCGCCCCGCCCGCGGTCCCGTTGCCGGCCACCCAGCGCACGGACTTGGAGCACGGGCACGCCCCGCCCACCCGGCGCAGGGCCGGCATCTCGCGCGCCGCCTCCGCCGCCGTCGTCTCGCCGGCGGCGACCTCGCGCAGCTTCTCGCCGTAGTCGCGGAAGTCGCTGCTGGCGCGATACGCGTCCGGCAGGTGCGCCGACAGGTGCGCGAGGTAGAGGTCGACGTCGGCGAACGCTTCGCCCTCCCAGCCCGTGAGCTCGAAGGCCGGAACGCCGCGCCTCCGGAAGAAGTGCTTGTGCGGCAGATGCACTAGGTCTTCCCAGCGAATGCCCTGCACGGCCTTGCGCTCCGCCACGACCTCGTCCAGGACCGCCTCCGCCTCGCGGAGCTTGAGCTCGGGGAGACGGGCGCGCACGAAGCGCATGTTCAGATCGCGCACGAGCTTCTCCACCTCCCGGTAGTAGAGATCCTGCGCCTCGGCGTTCTTCATCGGCTTGAGGCCGTAGCGCACGTTCGTGCCGCCGCCGCGCTCGTCGCCGAACATCTCGAGGCCGCGCGGCAGCCACTTGTTGATCACCTTCTGGATGTCCGCCGAGGTGATGTAGTGGCTGCCGAGCGCCGCTCGCTCCATCCATCGGCGCAGTGGCACGACGCCCGCCGCGAGGTGGAAGGCCTCCTCCCGCAGCATGGGCGGCATGCTTTCCGCGAAGGGCCGGTAGGCGCTGATGCGCTGCATCTCGAGCTGGTACTTGCCGACGCGATCGATGAGCGCGCAGAACGTCGCGTTGTCGACGAACGAGTCGAAGTCGATGTTGAACGCGCCGAGCACGTGCGAGCCGGTCGTCATCGAGAGGATCTCTTCCACCATCTGCTCGCCGCTCGTGTCCGAGACGCAGCTCCAGTCGTCGTCGAGGAGCAGGTGGAGCATCTGGTAGCCGTGCCGCAGCTCCTCGGCCATCATCCGCAGGATCCAGACCTGGTCCTTCTCGTCCTGCGCCCTGGCCAGGGTCAGCCGGTGCTGCTGGATCGAGCCGAACTCGGTGCTGGCCTGGGCCCGAATGGCGCCCAGCAGGTGGCCCGCCTGCTCGGGATCGAGGTCCGCGGCGCGCGTGAACTTCGGCCTGCCCTTCAAGTCGCCGCACTCGATCTCGTCGCAGATCCCGAGCTCGCGGTAGGCGCAGGCCTCGAAGCGGGGCTCCCGGGGAAAGTGCCGGTCCCAGTTGTCCATGAGGAAGCCGTAGTCGGGCAGGAACACGTCGCGCCACTTGAGGACGGCGTCGTGGAACTTCCTCGGGATGTGGGTCTTGGCGATCGCCATCAGAGAATCCTCATGCCAGCTTCTTGGAGAAGGGCGTCAGCCCGGCGGGCTCGAAGCCGAGCGCCGTGAAGAACTGGGCGATCCCCTCCATGTCGCGATCGACGAGGGTGCGCACGGTCGTCGCGCCGCGCGCCCGGAAATAGTCGAGCATCGCCGCCGCCAGCCGCCGGCCGATGGAGCGGCCGCGGACTTCCGGGTCGACGCCCATCACCTCGATCCAGCCGGTGGGCTCCTCGAGGCCGAACTCCCCCGACCGCACCTCGCCGAGCATGAAACCGACGACCGCGCCGTCGAGCTCGGCGACCAGCGAGGCATCGGGGTCGCGGCGCATGTAGTAGCCGAGGCGCAGCTCCCAGACGTCGGGCCTGTACTCGCCGGCGATCTTCTCGTCGAGGCCCGTGATGTCGCCCAGGTCCGTGTCCTGGAGCGGTCTGATCCGCACTTCCGCCGTCTCGTCGCTCATCGTCGTCGAAGGTCTCAGGTCGTGGAGGGAACCGCCGTGGTCGTGGCCTGAGCTCGCGCCATTCTACCGGCGGCCGCCAAGAGCCGCAAACCGGGCGCACCGCCGGGCGCGGGCTCTAGAACTCGTTTCGACCGGCCGCGGTCGACGGATGCGGAGGCGCCGGCCGGCCGCGGGCCGCCTCCCCGCGAGCGCCCGCCAGGTGCGCGTGGGCGTGGTAGCTGCTGCGGACCAGAGGACCCGCCTCGCAGTGCTCGAAGCCGAGGCTCAGCGCGTCCTCGCGGTGCCGCGCGAACTCGTCGGGATGGACCCAGCGGTCGACCGGCAGGTGGCGCCGCGTCGGCTGCATGTACTGGCCGAGGGTCAGCACCTCGACTCCGGCGTCCCGGATGTCGCGCAGGGTCCGGGCGACCTCCTCGCCGGTCTCTCCGAGGCCGAGCATGATGCCGGACTTGACGACGCCGCCGAAGGCGCCGCGGTCGCGCGCCGCCGAGGCCGCCGCGAGCAGCGCCAGGGAGCGGCCGTAGCGGCTGCCGGGACGGGCCTCGCGGTAGAGCCGGGGCACGGTCTCCATGTTGTGGGAGAAGACCTCCGGCGCCGCCTCGAGGACCGCGTCGAGGGCGCCGGCGGCGCCGCGGAAGTCCGGCGTGAGCACCTCGACGGCGCAGCCCGGCGAGCGGCCGTGGACGGCGGCGACGACGGCGGCGAAGTGGCTCGCACCGCCGTCCGGCAGGTCGTCGCGGTCCACCGAGGTGACGACGGCGTGCTCGATCCCCATCGCCGCGACGGCCTCGGCGACGCGCTCCGGCTCCGCGGAATCGACCCCCGGCTGCGGCCGCCCGGTGGTGACCGCGCAGAAGCCGCAGCGGCGGGTACAGACGTCGCCGAGAATCATGAAGGTCGCGGTGCCGTGCTCCCCCCAGCACTCGTAGATGTTGGGACAGCGCGCCTCCTGGCAGACGGTGTTGAGCTCCAGCCGCTCCACGACGCCCTTGACGTCGTGGTAGCGCCTGGGGGTGCGCAGGCGGATGCGCAGCCACTCCGGCCGCGGCTCTCGCGGCGCGGCTCCGATCCGGACGAGGGAGTCGCTCATCGCCGGGAGTGTACAGCGGCGCCGGCGCGAACTCTACGCGCCCGGCCCGCCCGCCTGGAGGTCGAAGCCGACGTCGAGGGCCGGCGCGCTGTGGGTCAGCCAGCCCACCGAGATCAGATCGACGCCGGTGGCCGCCACGGCCGCGATCGACCCGGGCGTGATGCCGCCCGACGCCTCGGTGAGGGCCCGGCCGCGGCACCGCGCGACCGCCGTAGTGAGGTCCGCGAGCGACATGTTGTCGAGGAGGACGGCGTCGGCTCCGGCATCGAGCGCCGCGGCGAGCTGGTCGAGGGAGTCGACCTCGACGGCGACGTGAACCCAGTGCCCCACGGCCTCGCGAGCCCGGCGCACGGCGCTGCCGATCGACCCCGCGACGGCGAGATGGTTGTCCTTGACGAGCACGGCGTCGTCGAGGCCGAAGCGGTGGTTGGCGCCGCCGCCGGCGCGCACGGCGTGCTTCTCGAGCGCTCGCAGGCCCGGCGTCGTCTTGCGGGTGCACACCACCCGCGCCCCAGTGCCCGCGACCGCGCGCACGAGGTCGCGCGTCGCCGTGGCGATGCCGCACAGCCTCCCGAGCAGGTTCAGCGCCACGCGCTCGGCCCCGAGCAGCGGCCGGGTGGCGCCGCTCACCCGCGCCAGGACCGTGCCCGGCGCCACGTCGCGCCCGTCCGCCACGAGGATCCGCGACACGGCGCTCGGGTCGAGGAGGCGGAAGGCCGCGGCCGCGATCTCCACGCCGCAGCATCTGCCCTCCGCGCGGGCGACGAGATGCCCCGTGCTCGCGTGGTCCGGCGGCACGAGGGCGTCGCTCGTCAGGTCGCCCGCCCGCCCCAGATCCTCGGCCAGGCCGCGGCGCAAGACGGGCTCGTAGATCGCCGGCAGCAACGGCGGGACGACGACCGCCCCGCCGCTCGGGCCGCTCGCCTCGATGCTCATCGCCGCACCTGCCGCCGGACGTCGCCGACGGGCACGCGCTCGAGGCCGACGGCCCCCGAGCGCGGGTCGAGCGTGAGGGCGAGCCGGTAGCCGGCGGCCGTGGCGGGCGCGGCGGCGTCGAGCCGGAAGTGGCTGCCGGCCGATTCCGTCCGCTCGAGCGCGGCGCGCGACACCAGCCGGGCGACGGTCCACAGGTTGCGCCCGACGCGGTCGGCGGCCGCGGCCGCGCCGCGCAGGGACTCGAGCTCGTCGAGCGCCGCGCGCAGCGGTGCGGCGCGGCGCACGACGCCGACCCGTGCCGTCATGAGGCGGCGGATCCGGCGCTCCAGCCCGGGCCGCCGCCTGTCTGCCGCCGGGACCTCGAGATCCGTGGAGCTGACGAGCGGCGCCCGGCCGAGCCGCGCCGAGCGCGCGGCGTCCTCGCCCGCCCGGGCGCCGAACACGAGGCACTCGAGCAGCGAATTGCTCGCCAGGCGATTCGACCCGTGGACGCCGGTGCAGGCGACCTCGCCGGCCGCCCACAGTCCCGGGAGCGAGGTGCGGCCCGTCAGGCCGGTCGCCACGCCCCCCATGTGATAGTGCGCCGCCGGACTCACCGGCAGCAGATCGCGGCGGGGATCGAGGGCGTGCCGGCGGCAGATCGCGAACACGGAGGGGAAGCGCTCCGGCCAGGCGTCGCCGATCGCCGCGCGGCCGTCGAGATACGCCCGCCCGCCCCGTTCCAGCAGCTGGTGGATGGCGCGGGCGACGACGTCGCGCGGCGCCAGCTCCGCGCGCTCGTCCACCTCCGGCAGGAAGCGCCGGCCGGCGCCGTCGACGAGGAGGGCGCCGGCGCCGCGCAGCGCCTCGGTGAGCAGCGGCCGCGGATCGCCGGCGACGGCGAGCGCCGTGGGATGGAACTGGACGAACTCGAGATCGATCAGCGCGGCCCCGGCGCGAGCGGCCATCGCCAGGCCGTCTCCGGACGCCGACGGCGGATTGGTCGTCTCGGCGTAGAGGCGCCCGATGCCTCCGGTGCACAGCACCACGGCCGGGGCGACGAAGGCGACCCAGGCGCCGTGCCGGTCCCGCGCCAGGACGCCGCAGACCGCACCGCCCCGCCGGATGAGCTCGTGGGCCGTGACGCCGCTCTCGACCGCGACCCGCGGCCGCGAGCGGACGGCGCTGCCGAGCGCCCGGCTGATCTCGGCCCCCGTGGCGTCGCCCCGCGCGTGAACGATGCGAGACCGTCCGTGCGCCCCCTCGCGCCCGAGCGCCAGCCGCCCCCGAGCGTCGACGTCGAAGCGCGCGCCAAGGCCCTGCAGCCGCCGGATCGCCTCGCCGGCGGCGGCCGTGAGGATCTCCACCGCCCGCGGATCGGCAAGCCCGCCGCCGGCGGCGAGCGTGTCCGCGGCATGGAGCCGCGGCGAGTCGTCGGCGGCCAGTGCCGCGGCGATGCCGCCCTGCGCGAGCGCGCTGGCGCCGTCGCCCCCCGGCTCCCCGGTAACGAGCAGGCGGACGTGGCGATCGTCGCAGGCGAGCGCCGCCGACATCCCGGCGGCGCCGCCCCCGACAACGAGAACTTCCGCATGCTCGACCCGCTCGACCCTCCGCCTCGCCATCAGTTGCGCCTCCCGACCTCGAGCATGCGCTCGACGGCGGCGCGGGCCCGCTGCGCCACCGCCGGCTCGACCACGACGGGATGCTCCAGGCGCTCGAGCGCTCGCTGGATCTTCGCCAGGGTGATCCGCTTCATGTGCGGGCACAGGTTGCACGGCCGGATGAACTCCACCTCGGGAAACTCCACCGACACGTTGTCGCTCATCGAGCACTCGGTGACCAGGAGGACCCGCGCCGGCCGCCGGCTTCGCACGTGGTCGATCATCCCGGTGGTCGAGCCCACGAAGTCCGCCTCCGCGAGCACCTCCGGGGGGCATTCCGGGTGGGCGACGACGTCGAGGCCCGGGTGCATGCGCCGGTAGTCTCGAATCTCCGCGGGGCGGAAACGCTCGTGCACCTCGCAGTGCCCGTTCCAGAGGATCACGTCGACGTCCGTCCGCGCCGCGACGTAGCGCCCCAGGAACTCGTCCGGCACGAAGATCACTCGCTCCACCCCGAGGGACTCGACGACCTCGACGGCGTTGGCCGAGGTGCAGCAAACGTCGGATTCGGCCTTCACCGCGGCCGCCGTATTGACGTAGGAGACGACCGGCACTCCCGGGTGCCTGGCCCGCAGCCGGCGCACGTCGGCGGCGGTGATCGACGACGCCAGCGAGCAGCCTGCCTCGGGATCCGGAATCAGCACCGTCTTCTCGGGACTCAAGATCTTGGCGGTCTCGGCCATGAAGTGGACGCCGCACAGGACGATCACGTCGGCCTCCGTGGCGGCCCCGGCGTAGGCCAGGCCGAGCGAGTCGCCCCGGTAGTCGGCCACCCCGTGGAAGATCTCCGGCGTCTGGTAGTTGTGGGCCAGGATCACTGCGTTGCGCTCGATCTTCAGGCGCTCGATCGCCTGCAGGTAGGGCGTGTGGACCGCCCATTCGACGGCCGGCACCACCGCGCTGAGTCGCGCGCCGACCCCCTCGATCCGGGCCCTGTCGGCGGGCGAGAGACTGTGGCTCGATGGCTCCATCGCGATCTCCTATGCTCAGAATGAGTAGAAGCTGGCTCAAAGAAAGAGGCGGCTCGGCCGCGAGCCAATTATGCTGAATCGGAGCATAAGCGTCAAGCCCGCTCCGCTTTCGCGCTGGCTCACCGGGGGCCATCGTGAAGATCTTGGGAGGTCGGAAAAAGATTCCAGGTAAGAAGGAGGCGACCGCGAGGTCCTTGGAGAGGCTAGCCCCACGCGACCCGGTCGCTGCGACCGGACGAAGACGCAACCCTTCTGTCCTACCCGAAGTCTTTTCCGACCCCGGCGTCACGGCGATGGCCGCGACGAGCGAAGACCCAGCCCTTCTTCGTTCTGCCCCGAGGTCGTCAAGGCCGCTCCGCTTCCGCTTCTGGCTCAGTGGGTCCATCGTGGACGTCTTGGAGGTCGGAAAAAGACTCCAGGTAAGAAGGAGGCGACCGCGAGGTCTTTGGAGACGCTCGACCCCGCACGAGCCCGCCGCTGCGATCGGACGAAGACCCAGCCCTTCTTTGTTACCCGAAGTCTTTTCCCGAACCTGGCATCACCACGACGGCCGCGACGAGCGAAGACCCAGCCCTTCTTTGCCCTACCCGAGGTCTCTTCCCGACCCTGGCATCACGGCGAGGGCCCCGACGAGCGAAGGCCCAGCCCTTCTTTGCCCCACCCGAGGTCTTTTCCGACGCTGGCGTCACCGCGCAGTCCGCGACGAGCGAATTACGAGCCCTGGCCCGCTCCCGGCGGCGCTCAGGTGCTCGGCAGGCGGGGCAGGCCGACGCCGGGCGACGGGCGCTCGCGGACGACCTCGGCGCGGAAGCGGAAGAGCCGGGCCGGCCGGCCGCCGGTCTCGCGGTCCATCTTCTCCGTGGCCTCGACGAGGCCGCCGTGGGACACCA
This sequence comes from Acidobacteriota bacterium, assembly GCA_029862975.1. Taxonomy (GTDB): domain Bacteria; phylum Acidobacteriota; class Thermoanaerobaculia; order Multivoradales; family JAHEKO01; genus CALZKB01. The sequence goes on along the minus strand of JAOTWP010000046.1, from coordinate 12,897 downwards.
GCCGGCGGAAGTTCTGCTTGTGCAGCCGCTGGCCGGCGAGCGCTTCGGCCACCCGCTGCAGCTGCCACAGGGTGAAGAGCTCCGGCAGCAGCTCGAAGATGACGGGGCGGTAGCGGATCTTGCCGCGGACGCGACTCAGCGCCGTGGCGAGCATGCGCCGGTGATCGAGGATCATGGCTCGCCCGCGCACCCCGCGGGCGGCGCCCGCGCCCGACTCGTCGATCAGCCCGGCTTCGTAGAGCAGCTCGTAACGCTTCAGGGCGCGCTCCCCGTCCCAAGGCGCGCCCCCCAGGCCGAAAGCCACCTGGCAGCGGGAGAGCCTCGCCGTGCCGGCGCCGGCCGCCCAGCGGGAGAGCGCCGGCTCGATCTCGCGCCGCAGCATCGCCGGCCTGCCCTCGCGCCAGTCCTCCCAGGGAAGGTAGTCGTAGATCGGGCGCCAGCCGGCGCCGGACAGGGTCGGCGCCTCGCGGGCCAGCGCCAGGTAGACGATGGACAGGTGCCGGTCGCCGCCCCCCGGGTCGCGATCGCGATCTCCGAACGTGTAGAGCTGCTCGACGTAGCCGGGCTGCAGTCCGGTCTGCCCGCGCACCCAGTCGCGCAGGCCGAGCTCGAGCGTCGGGTGCCGATCCGGATCGAGCGGCCCGTACGGCAGGCCATCGCGGCCGTCGCGCCCGACGGTGAGCACCCGCGGCTCGTCGGCGGTCACCGCGACGATCACGGCGTTGAGGCCGAGGGCGATCCGGCGCGTCACGCCGGGCGCTCCACGGCGGGCGCCGCGAGCCGCCGCTCGAAGACGGCGGCGAAGTGGCGGGCGGCGACGGCCGCCACCTCCGCGACGGCCGGGCGCGCCCCGGTCAGGCTCTCGATCGACGCCATCTCGACCCCGTGCAGGCCGCAGGCCACGATGCCGCGGAAGAACGCGAGATCCGTCGTGACGTTGAGCGAGAAGCCGTGCATCGTGACCCAGCGGCGGATGTGCACGCCGATCGACCCCACCTTGCGCTCACCGGCCCAGACCCCGATCTCCGGCTGCGCCCCCCGCCCCGCGGCGGCGACGCCGAACTCGGCGAGCGTGAGGACGAGGACCTGCTGCAGATCCCGCACGTAGCGGCGGATGTCGCGGCGGTCCGGATCGAGGTTGACGATCGGATAGCCCACGAGCTGGCCGGGACCGTGGTAGGTCACCTGGCCGCCGCGGCTGCTCGCGGCCACGGTGACGCCGTGGCGCTCGAGCCAGCCGGAATCGGCGACGACGTCCGAGCGCCGCGCGTTGCGGCCCACGGTGAAGACGTGCGGATGCTCGAGCAGCAGCAACGCCTCACAGGCCTCGCCCGCGATCACGGCCCGCCGCCGCTCCTCCTGCAGGGCGACCCCGTCCTCGTAGGCGACCCGGCCGAGAAACCCGGCCTCCAGCCGGCGCGGCGGCGGCGCGACTCCCGTCATGAGCCCGATTGTCGCAGAACCGCTCCTGGTCTCCGATTCGGGCTCAGAAGGCGTCGAGCTCGCTCCAGCTCTCTTCGACCAGGGTCCGCTTGACGTGGTTCATGAAGTGGTCGGCGTCGGCGCCGTCGACGAGGCGGTGGTCGTAGGTGATGGCGAAGTAGGACATGGGCTTGATGACGATCGAGTCGTTGCCGTCTTTGTCGGTGGTCACGACGGGCCGCTTCTCGATGGCGCCGAGGCCGAGGATGGCGACTTGCGGCTGGTTGATGATCGGCATGCCGAAGAGGCTGCCGAAAACCCCCGGGTTGGTGATCGTGAACGTCCCCCCCTTGAGCTCGTCGGGCGACAGCTTCTTGGCCCGCGCCCGGTCGGCGAGGTCGTTGGCGGCGCGCGCCAGGCCCACGAGGTTGAGCGAGTCCGCGTTGCGGATCACCGGCACCAGCAGCCCCCAGTCGAGGGCCACCGCCATGCCGATGTTGATGTCCTTCTTGTAGACGACGTCGGTGCCGTCGATCGCGGCGTTGAGCTTGCGATGGGCCTTGAGCGCCGTGGCGACGGCCTTGAAGATGAACGGCATGAAGGTCAGCTTGGTGCCGTGGGCGCGGAGGAACCCGTCCTTCGCCCGGTTGCGCTGCGCCCAGACCTTGGAGAGATCCATGTGGAAGACCGTCGTGACGTGGGCCGAGGTCGCCTTCGAGTACGTCATGTGGGCCGCCGTGATCTGGCGGATCCTGCTCATCGGCTCGATCTCGACCCGCTCCCCCTCCACGTACGGCGGCACGTAGAAGCCCGTGGGCAGGGGCCGCTGCGGCGCCGGGGCGACGATCTCGGTGGTCGACGGCACCGCCGCCGCCGCCCGATCGCCCGCCGCACCCTCGACGAACGCGAGGATGTCGCGCTTGGTCACGCGCCCGTGGATGCCGGTGCCGGAGACCTCCTTCAAGTCGATCCCATGCTCGGCGGCGATCTTGCGCACCACCGGGCTCGAGGCCGTGCGCACCCGCTCCGCCTCTTCGGAGACGGCGGACGAGCCGCTCCCGGCCACCGCCGCGGGCGCCGTCGGCGCCTCTTCCTCCCGGGCCGCGGCTTCCGCATCGCCGGCCGCGGCCGGCTCGGCGGGCAGGTGCTCCTCCGCCGGCGGCCCGGCGGGGCTCTCGCCCTCCGCGCCGATGAGGGCGACGACCTCGTTGACGGCGACGGTGTCTCCCTCGTCGCTGCGCACTTCCAGGAGAACGCCGGACTCCGGGCTGGGGATCTCGGCGTCGACCTTGTCGGTCGAGATCTCGAAGAGCGGCTGATCGCGGTCGACCCGGTCGCCGACCTTGACCAGCCAACGGGTGATCGTGCCTTCGGCGATCGACTCGCCCATCTGCGGCATCAGCACTTCGGTAGCCATGAGGTGTCCTTCCGTCGCGAGCGGTGCGCCGCCTAGCCTAGCCTGCCTAGAAGTGAATCGCGTGTCCGGACGCCGCGTGGGCCGCCTCCGCCATGGCCTCGGACAGCGTCGGGTGGGCGTGGATGGTGCGGAACAGCTCCTCGGTCGTCGACTCCAGCCGCATGGCGACGCAGGCCTCGGCGATGAGATCGGTCGCGTGGGGGCCGACGACGTGCACGCCCAGGAGCTCGTCGTAGCGCGTCTCGCGAACGACCTTCACGAAGCCCTCCGCCTTGCCGAGGATCGCCGCCTTGGCCAGCGCGGTCATCGGGAACTTGCCGACGGCGACGTCGTAGCCGCGCTCGCGGGCCTGGGCCTCCGTCAGGCCGACGCTGCCCACCTCCGGCTCGCAGTACGTCACCGACGGCACGAGCCCGTAGTCGAGCGGCCGCGCCTCGCGGCCGGCCATGTGCTCGACGGCCAGGATGCCTTCGGCCGAGGCGACGTGGGCGAGCCACGGCGTGCGCACGACGTCGCCGACGGCGTAGACGTTCGGCACCTCCGTCTGCATGTACCCGTTGACCGGCACGTAGCCGTGATCGAGCCGCAGCCCCAGGTCCTCGAGGCCGAGTCCGGCGGTGACCGGCGCCCGACCGACCGCCACGAGAACGGCGGACGCCTCCCGCCAGCCGTTCGTGCCCTCGCCCTGGAGGCGCGCCCTGACGCCGCCCGCGGTCGTCTCGACTTCGGCCAGCTGCGTGCCCGTGAGCACCTCGACGCCGCGCTTGCGGAAGGACTTCTCGAGGACCGCCGACACCTCCTCGTCCTCGATCGGCAGCAGCCGCGGCAGGAGCTCGACGAGGGTCACCCGCGATCCGAAGGAGGCGAAGATCGAGGCGAACTCCGTGCCGACGGCGCCGCCGCCGAGCACGATGAGCGACTCCGGCACGCTCGCCACCTCGAGAACGTGGTCCGAGTTGAGCACCCGCTCGCCGTCGACGGGAGCCGGCGGCAGGTCCCGCGGCACCGAGCCGGTCGCGACGAGGATGTTCGCGGCCGCCAGGACGCGGCGCCCGTCGGCGCTTTCGACCTCGACCTCGTTCGGTCCCAACACCGTGCCGCGGCCGTGCACTCCCTCCACGCCGTTCTTCTTGAAGAGGAACTCGATCCCCTTGGCGTTCTTCGCGACGACTCTTCTCTTGTAGGCGTGGGCGCCGTCGAGGTCGAGCTCGGGGGCCCCCACGGTGACGCCGAACTTGCCGGCCCGGCGGATCTCGTCGATCAGCGCGGCCGTGTGCAGCAACGCCTTGGTGGGAATGCAGCCGCGGTGCAGGCAGGTGCCGCCGAAGCTCGGATCCTGCTCCACGACGGCGACGGAGAGCCCGAGCTGCGCGGCGCGAATGGCGGCGACGTACCCGCCGGGGCCGCTGCCGATGACGACGAGATCCCGTTCTCGACTCATGCCCCGCTCCCCGGGCCGCCGGCCCCGTCGCCCGCCGCCAGCGCCTCGGCGACGAATCTCCCGGGCCGCTTCTCCCGCAGCCGCGCCAGGGGGGTGCGGCGGTCGTGCTCGAAGATGCAGAGCCAGCGCTCCGCCGCCGCGCGCGGCAGCCAGCGCTTCTTGCTCTCGATCGTCTGCAGGGGGAAGAGGTCGTACGCCATCACCCAAGGGTAGGGCACGTGGGCCGTCGTGGGCACGAGATCGGCCAGAAACACGCCGCGGTCCGCCGCGCCGCCGTCGAGCAGCACCACGCACATGTCGGCGTTGTGCCCGGGCGCCTTCACCACCCGCACCCCGGCGACGGGCTCCGCGGCCTCGTCGAAGAGCTCAACCACGCCGGCCGCAAAGAGCGGCTCCCAGTTCTCCGGCAGGTAGCTCGCGCGGTCCCGCTCGTTGGGATCGCGGGCGTGCGCCACCTCGCCGCGGTCGAGCCAGTAGCGGGCCCGGGGAAACGCCGGCACGAGCTCGCCATCGCGCACCACGGTGTTCCAGCCGCAGTGGTCGAAGTGGAGGTGGGTCAGCACCACGTGATCGACGTCCTCGAGGGCATGGCCCGCCGCCCGCAACGACTCGGGCAGCCGCGCCGCCCCCTCTTCGAAGGCGAAGTGGTCGCGGAACTTGCGGTCGTGCTTGTCGCCGAGCCCGGTGTCGACGAGGACGAGCTCGTCGCCGGAGCGCACGAGGAGGCAGTTCGTCGCCATCGGGATCCGGTGGCTCTCGTCGGCCGGGACCTCCCGCTCCCACAGGACGCGCGGCACGACGCCGAACATGGCGCCGCCGTCGAGCTTGAAGCCCCCGTCGCTGACCAGCTGCAGGTCGAGTGAGCCCAGGCGCATGGGCTGGCGAGTGTATCGGAAGGCCCGGAGGGCGTCGAGACGGAAGCGGATCGCTCCGCCACGTGCGCCGGCGCCGGCTTGGTAGGATCGCTGCCCGCATGGGGGAAGAGGGAAAGCTCGGCATCGTGCTCACGGGCGGCGGCGCCCGCGCCGCCTACCAGGTGGGATTCCTGCGCTGCCTGGCGCGCAAGATGCCAGCCCTGACCGTGCCCGTGATCACCGGCGTCTCGGCGGGGGCGATCAACGCGGTGTTCCTGGCGGCGCATCGCGGCGGCCTGCCCGCCGCCGCCGAGAAGCTGACCCGCTTGTGGTCGGGTCTCTCGGTCGACAAGGTCTTCCACATCCATTCCTGGTTCCTGGCGCGGACGGCGTTGCACTGGGGGCTGGGTCTGCTCTCCGGAGGCCACGGCGACCCCCAGCTGCGCGGGCTGCTCGATACGACGCCGCTGCGCAAGCTCCTCGAGGCGGAGCTCGAGGACGGGCGGGGACGCATTCCCGGGATCGCCGAGAACCTCGCGGCCGGACGCCTGGAGTCGCTGGCCGTCTCCACGTTGAAGTACGCGACGGGCCAGACGGTGACCTGGGTGCAGGGCCGCGAGATCGAGTCCTGGGTCCGCCCCCACCGGCTCGGAGTCCGCGGGGAGATCACGGCGGAGCACGTCATGGCGTCGTCGGCGCTCCCCGTCGTGTTCCCCGCCCAGAAGCTCGGGGACGGCTGGTACGGCGACGGCGGCGTGCGCTCGCTCACCCCCCTGGCGCCGGCCATCCACCTGGGAGCGAACCGCATCCTCGCGATCTCGACCCGTTACGGACGCACCCTCGCCGAGGCGTCGGACCCGGCCGTCGCCGGCTACCCGCCGCCGGCCCAGATCCTCGGCACGATGCTCAACGCCGTCTTCCTCGACAGCCTCGACCACGACGCCCTCCACCTCGAGCGCATCAACATGCTGCTCGCGGGCGAGCGCCGAGGCCACCTGCGGCCGCTCGAGCTGCTCGTGCTGCGACCGTCCCAGGACATCGGCCGGCTGGCGGCCGCCTACGAGGAGCGGCTGCCCGGCGCCTTCCGGTTCGTCACCCGGGGACTCGGCACCCGGCGCACGGCGAGCCCGGACTTCCTGAGCCTGTTGATGTTCCAGCCGGAGTACCTCGAGCGCCTGATGGAGATCGGCGAGGCCGACGCCGAAGCGCGCTTCGACGAGATCGAGCGGCTCCTGAACGGTAACGGGCCAGGCGGTGGGCACGACCATGGGTAAGGTGAGCCTGCGCGCCGACATCCGGCTCCTGCGCCTCGCCATCGAGCAGGGTCTCCTCACCTGGGAGGACCTGGAGGCCGTTCCCCAGCCCACCGAGCCGGGGCGGACGCCCGACGGCGCGGCCTGGGGACCGTGGATCTCGCGCCTCATCGAGTCCGGGCACCTGGACGAGATGGGGCTCATCCGCCTGATCCGCCAGCTCGACCCCGAGGCCGAGGAGCCGCTGCCGACGCCGGAGGAGCCCAAGGCGCCGGTGCCCGAGAACTGGGACCGTTACCACATCTTCTCGCGGCTCGGCGCCGGCGGCATGGGGTCGGTGTTCAAGGCGTTCGACCCGCAGCTCAACCGCTTCGTGGCCCTGAAGTTCCTGCACACGAAGGACCGCCAGCACGCCCGCGCCTTCCTCGACGAGGCCCGGGCCCAGGCGCAGGTCGAGCACCCGCTGATCTGCCAGGTGTACGAGGTCGGCGAGGTCGAGGAGCAGCCCTACATCGCCATGCGCTTCATCGACGGCCGGCCGCTCTTCGAGACCGCGTCCCGATTCCCCCTGATCACGAAGATCCGCCTCGTCCAGCAGGTCGCCGACGGGCTGCGCGCCGCCCACCAGAAGGGCCTCATCCACCGCGACGTCAAGCCCGGCAACATCCTCGTCACGACGAACCAGCAGGGGGCGCTGCGCTGCATCATCGTGGACTTCGGCCTCGCCCAGACGGTCGCCGGCCGGGTCGGCGACGGCGAGGAGGTCGCCGGCACGCCGGACTACCTGGCTCCCGAGCAGCTGCGGGGCGACGCCGTCGACCACCGGACCGACATCTACAGCCTGGGGGTCGTGCTCTACGAGCTGCTGACCGGGCGGGTGCCGTTCCGCGGCCGCAACATCGGCCAGACCCTGAAGCTGATCTCCGAAGCCGACCCGCAGCCACCGAGCGCGCTCGAGCCGTCGATCCCCCGCGACCTCGACGCCATCGTGCTCAAGTGCCTCGCCAGGGAGGCGACCGACCGCTATGGCAGCGCCGCGGAGCTGCTGCGAGATCTCGAGAGGTTCGTCAGCGGCGAGCCGATCCAGGCGCATTCGGCGAGCCTCTCCTACGTCGCCCGCAAGTGGCTCCGCCGCCATCGCTGGGTGGCGCTGGCCGGCGCGCTTGGCCTCGCGAGCCTCGTCGCGCTCGGCGCCTTCGGCCTCGTCTCGCAGCGGCGGACCCGCCAGCGGGCCGAGATGGCGCGACGCTTCAGCGAGGAGGTCAAGGACATGGAGGCCGCGATGCGCTACGCGGTGCTCCTGCCGGCGCGCGCCGCGGGCGGCCACCGGGCGGCTCTCGAGGCCCAGATCGCCAGGCTCGGCGGCGAGATGGACCGGCTCGGGCCGCTGGCCTTCGGCCCCGGCCACTACGCGCTGGGCCGCACCTATCTCGCCCTGCGCCGCTACGAGCAGGCCAAGCGCCACCTCGAGCTGGCCTGGGAATCCGGCTACCAGGGTGCCGAGGTGGCCGTCGCCCTGGGGCAGACGATCGGCGAGCTCTACGAGGAGGCGACCTACGTGAGCCCCGCGCCGCTGAGCACCCTCGTCGCGGCGGCCACCCGCGAGGAGCTCGAGCGGGTCTTCCGCAACCCCGCCCTCGAGTACCTGCGGGCGGGAAGCGGGGACAGCTCGGGGCGCTTCATCCAGGCTCTCATCGCCTTCTACGAGGGGCGCTACGACGAGGCCGTCGAAGCCGCCGACGCGGCCTACGCCGCCAGGCCCTGGTTCTACGAGGCGCGCCGCCTGGTCGGCCGGATCCACGAGACTCGCGGCCAGGAGGCGGCCCACGCCGGGGAGTACGACGAGGCTCTCGAGCATTTCGCCCGCGCCGAGGCCGTCTACCTCGAGGTGGCGAACGTGGCGCGCAACGACGCCGAGCTCGAGGTCTCGATCTGCCGCTGCCGGAGCCAGCGCAACGAGGCCTACCGGGCGCTCAACCGCCTGCTGGCGGACCACGTGGATGAGGCGCTCGCCGCCTGCGGCCGGGCCCTCGAGCTCGATCCCGACTTCGCCCAGGCCTACGGCCTGGAGTCGCGGATCCAGTGGCGCTGGGCCGACGTCCTCAGCCGCCGCGGCGAGGATCCGCGGCCGCGCCTCGAGCTCGCCATCGCCGCGGCGCAGACGGCGATCGCCAAGAGCCCCGAGAGCAGCTCCGCCCATCAGAGCCTGGCGGCTGCGAGCCGGCTGCTCGGCAGCTGGCAGATGCTGCGGGGGATCGACGCGCTGCCGGCTCTGGAGCAGTCCGTCAGCGCCGCGCAGCGGGCCATCGAGCACCAGCCGGACGTGGCCACCGGCCACAACAGCCTGGGCAACGCCAACCTCCTCATCGCCCGGCTCGAGATCGGCCGCGGGGGCGACCCGGAGGCACGGCTGGACCAGGCCATCGCGAGCTACGAGAAGGCGGTGGATCTCAACCCGGTCTACACGCCGTCGCTGCTCAACCTCGGCGACGCCTGGACGACCCGGGCCGACTGGCAGATGGCGCGCGGAGTCGACCCCACGAGCGCGATCACCCGGGCGCTCGCGGCCCTCGAGCAGGCCGTCGCCATCAACCCCAACCACCTCCAGCTCCACAACAACCTCGGGAACGCGCACAACACGCTGGCGCTGTGGCAGCTGCAACGGGGTGGGGATCCGCGCCAGCACCTCGACGCCGCGGCCGCCAGCTACCTGCGCGCCCTGGAGATCCAGCCCGAGTACGCCATCGGTCTCTACAACCTGGCCTTCACCGAGCGGCTCAGGGCACGCTCCCTGATCGCGGCCGGCGCCGACTCGGCGGCGGCCGAGCAAGCGGCCGAGGACGCGATCCGCCGGGCCATCGAGCTCAACGCCTCCGACCCCGAGAACTTCATGGAGTACGCGGCGCTCGATCTCCTGCGGGCCCGCGGCGCCCTGGCCCGCGGGGCGAGCCCGAGCGCCGCCGTCCGCGGGGCCGAGGAGTCCATTCGCCAGGCCCGAGCCCTCGCCTCGGAGGCCCCCGAGCTCTTCTACCTCGAGGCCCTGGCACGCCGCTACGAGGCCGAATGGAGCCTCTCCCAAGGCGCCCCGGCGTCCGCCCTCCTGAGCGATGGGCTGCGGCTCGCCGAGCGGGCGTTGGCGGCGAACCCGGCGCTCAGCGAGTCCATCGCGCTCGAGGCCGTCCTCCTCAAGCTGCAGGCGCGCCAGGCACCCCGGCAGCAGCGCCCCGAGCTCGCCCGCCGCGCCCTCGACATCCTGCGCTCCGCCTTCGCCGCCAACCCGGCGCTCACCCACGAGCACGAGGCCGACGCGGCCGAGCTCGAGCGGATGCTGGCCGGAGGCTAGCGCCCGCTCACAATCCCGCCAAGCGGGCGAGCTCGGCCTCGGCGGCGATGTAGCCGAAGGCGGTCACCGCCGGCGAGTCCAGGATGGCCGCGAAGATCCGCCGGGCGGCCGCGGCCTCGCCCTCGAGAAGCGTCCAGGCGGCGGCGCCGTAGGCCGTCGTGGGGTAGGCGACGGCCGCGCGGTCGGCCTCCGCCTCGGCGAGCAGCGCCTCGACCCCGGTCCCGTGCTCGAAGGCCCGCAACAGGTCGTAGTAGCTGTCGTTCTCGATCACGTCGAGGTCTTCGCCGATGGGCGCGAGGGCCCGGGTCGCAGCCTCCTCCTCGCCGGCGCGGCGCAGGCTCAGGTAGAGCCAGTAGGTGGCCGCCACGAGCATGTCGGGATTGGCCGCGAGGTCGCGGCAGCGCTCCCAGGCCCCGGCCGCCCCCGCGAAGTCGGCCTCGAGATACCGCGCCAGGCCGAGGTGGTACCAGATGTTGGTCTGCAGCGTGCTCGTGGGGATACCGCGCTCGTTGGGCAGGCCGTCGGGCTCGACCTCGTCGGGCCGGCCGGCCACGAGCTCGGCGGCCCGCTCGAGGTCGGCGATCGCCGCTGCCAGGCGGCGCTGGGTGATCCGGCGATGGCCGCGGTGGCGCAGGAACCTCGCGTCCCCGGGGAACCGCTCGAGTCCCTCTCCGAAGGTGGCGACGGCGTCCTCGAAGCGGCCCAGGTAGGCCTGCCGCCGCCCCACCCAGATCCAGGCGTCGGCGTCGTCCGGCGCCGCCGCCCGGGCTTCCAGCGCCGTGGCGAGGAGCGCCTCCTGCAACAACCGGAAGTCGTCGGCCGGCTCCGGAATCGCCAGCGGCGCGCCGGCCAGCGTGAGGATCTCGTCGGCGGCCAGGACCGGGGCGAGGAGCAGGCCGGCGAGGACGACCAGGGTCCGCAGCGGGGCGGCGCCTACGCCACCGTCACGTCGGGGCAGAGGAAGACGTCCTGGATGGCGTTGAGCAGCTCGACGCCCTCGTTCATCGGGCGCTGGAAGGCCTTGCGGCCGGAGATCAGGCCGCAGCCGCCGCCGCGCTTGTTGAGGACGGCGGTGCGCACGGCCGCCGCCAGGTCACCGGCGCCGCCCGACGAGCCGCCGGAGTTGATCAGCCCGACCCGCCCCATGTAGCAGTTGGCGACCTGCCAGCGCACGAGGTCGACCGGGTGATCCGAGACCAGCTGGCCGTAGACCGCGGCGTGGGTCTTGCCGAAGCCGATGGCCGGGTAGCCGCCGTTCTTGGTCGGCAGCTTCTGCTTGACGATGTCGGCCTGGATGGTGACGCCGAGGTGGTTGGCCTGGCCGGTCAAGTCGGCCGCGTCGTGGTAGTCGACGCCGTCCTTCTTGAAGGCCGGGTTGCGCAGGTAGCACCAGAGGATGGTGGCGAGCCCCAGCTCGTGGGCCTGGGCGAAGGCCTCCGAGATCTCCTCCACCTCGCGGGCGCAGTCTTCGTTGCCGAAGTAGATCGTCGCCCCGACGGCGGCCGCGCCGAGCTGCCAGGCCTGCTCCACGTGGGCGTAGAGCGTCTGCCGGTAGACGTTGGGGTAGGTGAGCATCTCGTTGTGGTTGAGCTTGACCACGAACGGGATGCGGTGCGCCCAGCGCCGCGACATCGACCCCAGGACGCCGAGGGTCGAGGCGACGGCGTTGCAGCCGCCCTCGACCGCCAGCTGGACGATGCTCTCGGGGTCGAAGTAGGCCGGGTTGGGCGCGAAGGACGCGGCGCCCGAGTGCTCGATGCCCTGGTCGACGGGCAGGATCGACAGGTACCCGGTGCCCGCGAGGCGGCCGTGATCGCGCAGCCGCGCCAGGCTCCCGAGGACGCGCGGCCCGCGATCCGAGATCCCGAAGACGTCCTCGAGATGGCCGGGGCCCGGCGCGTGGATCCGGTCCCGGGAGATCCCCCGGCACTCGTGACGCAGGAGCGACTCGGCCTCGTCCCCGAGCAGCTCTTCGATACGGTCGATGGACTTCGCAGCTCCGGCAACGGCCATAAGGACCCTCCTCTCCTCCGCCGGTCATTGTACCCTGGCCGGCAAAGCCTCCAGCGCGGCGGCGAGCTCGTCGACGATCTCGCGGACGGAGACGATCGAGTGGACGTCGCCGGCGCTCTTGCCGGCCTGCCAGTAGTCGCGGCGGCCGGTCTCGTCGAGCGAGGCGCGCTTGAGCTGCCAGAGGGACTTCAAGGCGTAGGCCATCCGCATCCAGTGCTTGCGGCGGCGGCCGCGCAGCATCCAGCGCTCGAAGGGGCTCGCGCGCAGCCCCATGCGCCGGACGTAGGGCGTGTCGATGACGGCCACGGGGACGCCGGTCAAGCGCTCGCTGAGCACGATGTCCTCCTCGCCGGCGCCGACGATGGCCTGCTTGTAGGGCTCGGCCGCCGTGCACTCGCGGGTGGCGATGAGCCGGGTGCCGATCTGCACGGCCGCGTAGCCCAGGCGGATGGCGTGAGCGAAGCGCTCGCCGCTGGCGACGCCGCCGGCACAGACGAGGGGGACCTCGAAGCGGGAGAGCTCCACGAAGAGCTCCTCGGGGCTCTTGTCGCCGGCGTGGCCGCCGGCCCGCCGGTTCACCGCGATCAAGCCGTCGACGCCGCCGGCGAGGCCCTTCTCGGCCCACTTCGCCGAGGTCACGTCGTGGTAGACCACCCCGCCCACGGCGTGTACCCGCTCCACGACCCACCGCGGATTGCCCAGCGAGGTGATGAAGAAGCGGACGCCCTCTTCGAGAGCGACGTCGATCCACGCGCTCATCCGCTGGAAGTACTTCTTCGACGACGCCTCGATCAGCGCGTTCATGCCGATCGGCTTGTCCGTCAGGGAGCGGATGTAGCGGATGCCCTCCCGGAAGCCGTGGCCGTGCACGTAGGTCAGCGAGACCGGCTGCACGACGCCCAGGCCGCCCGCCGCCGACACCGCCGCCACCAGCTCCGGATTGCTGCACGGGTACATCGGCCCCCCGATCAGCGGCACGGCGACCCCGGCGTGCCGGGTGAACGGCGTCGCTAGCGATCTCGTCACCCTGCCCGCCCGTCTCCCCGCATCGCGGCATTCTATGCGGCGATGCGCCCGCGGCCGGGCCGCCCTCCGGCCGCAGCCCGGGCCGCCCGGGCGAGTCTCCGGCCCCGGCCGCCTCCGTAGCGGCGCTT
>JAOTWP010000171.1 GCA_029862975.1 Acidobacteriota bacterium | reverse complement strand
GCGCGAGGTCTTCGGCGGTTGCTCGCCCCAGCGTTTCAGGTAGCCGTCGAGGCGGAGCTTGCGGCGGGTGTTGCGCGAGCTCATGTAGCGCACCTTGCCGAAGACCTCGCGCTCCGGTCCCCAGGCGCGGTCGAAGCGGCCGAGGACCCAGAAGATGCCGCTGTAGGAGTTGGGGTTGCGGCCGTCGATCGCGTACTTGTTGTTGAGCTCGATCATCACGTGCAGGGCCGCGCGCGGGGTGCGCGTCCAGTGGAGGATCTTCTTGCCCCACAGCATGCGCAGGTAGTTGTGGATCCGCCCGCGGGCCTTGAGCTCGCGCTGGGCCGCGTTCCAGATCTCGTCGTGGGTGGCCGCCTGCTCGAAGTCCTCACGGCCGTAGAGCCAGGGTCTCGGGTCTCTCTCGTGCTCGGCGAGCGTCTCGAGGGCCCAGTCGGAGAGCGATCCGTACTCGGCGTAGTCCGGGCGGTGGAAGCAGAACCCGTAGCCGAGCTCGCGCCAGGTGACGAGCTCGTCGAGGAACGACTCCGTCGACTCGTCGAGACCCCACCAGCCGCGGCGCTGGCCGCCGGCCGGGCCGTCGATCGCAAAGGGCGACCAGCCCGTCTCCCGCGCCACGGCGTCGAGGACCTGGTGGGCCGAGACGTGGCCGAAATGCAGGTAGGCCGACAGCTCGCTCGCCGCCGCGACGTCGGGCTGGTTGCGCTCCGCGCCGTAACGGGAGAGCCTCTCCCGGAGGAAGCGCCGCAGGGCTCGCTGCCCCGCCACGTAGCCGCCCGACTCCGCGACCGGATTCACGGCGTGGTCGATGGGCAGAGCCGCGAGGTCCCGCCTTCCCGCCAGCAGATCGTCGGCGGCTCGCGGCCAGCGCCCGCGGACGTCTTTGGGGAGCCCCTTGAAACGAGGGGGCGCCGGTCCTTCCTGCACGCTACGCCGCGGCGGGTCTCCGAGATGATCCGGCAGCTCCCGCTGCAGGTAGCGCCGGAAATCGAACGCCCGCTGGAAGGCCTTGCCGGGGGCCGCGAGCGGCAGCAGGCCGTTCGAGTCGACCGTCTCGAGCTTCACGTCGAGCCGCGCCGCCGCCGCCGCGACCATCCGCGGCAGGAAGAAGCAGGGGAACTCGTCGGTCACGACCACGGAGGCCCGCGCCGCCAGCGCCGCCAGTAGTCCCTTGCCCGCTCCCCTGCTCGGCTCGACGTAGGGGTGGTAGCCGATTCCGGAGTCGGAGAGGGCCGCCGCGTTGTCGCGCATCCCGTCCACGACGAAGCGGTGGATCCGGTCGCTCGCCCACGGGTAGTCGGTCCGCAGCGCCTCGAGGATCAAGATCGGCTTTCCGAGCTCGGCGGCCCACTCGGCGGCGCGGTCGAGCGCGAAGTTCCAGCGCACCCGGCGGCTGGCGATCATCCAGTACAGCACGTACTCGCCTCCCGACCTCACGGGTGCGGAGTTCTTGCCGACGATGCGCGACTCGGGAACCAAGGCTCGAGGACGGCGATTTCGTGCCGGGCCGGCTACGCGACGCCGCTCGCCCGCAGCACCTGGTAGGTGGCGAACGAGGCGGCGTAGGCCAGGGCGGTCATGTAGCCCAGCTGCACGAGCGGCCAGCGCCAGCCTCCCGTCTCGCGGCGGGTGACGGCCTGGGTCGACAGGCACTGCATGGCCAGGACGTAGAAGATGAGCAGGCTGGCGGAGGTCGCCAGCGTGAACACGGGGCTGCCGTCGGTGCGGCGGGCGTTCTGCAGGGTCGCGAAGAGCGACTTCGAGTCGTCCTCGGCGCCGCTCTCGCCCACTCCGTAGACGACGGCGAGCGTCGAGACGATCACCTCGCGGGCGGCGAACGAGCTCAGGATGCCGACGCCGATCTGCCAGTCGAAGCCCAGGGGGCGCAGGGCCGGCTCGATGAAGTTGCCGAAACGGCCGGCGAAGGACCTCGCCAGGGCGGCCTGGCTCGTCAGGTTGTCGGCGGCGCGGGCCAGCTCGCCGGCGCCCGCGGCGTCGCCGGCCGCCTGCAGGACCGCGGCCTCTTCCAGCAGCGCCACGGCCGCGGCCGGCGGGGCGGTGCGCGGGAAGGTGGAGAGCGCCCATAGCAGGATCGAGACCACGAGGATGATCGACCCCGCCCGCCGCACGAAGACCCGCCCACGATCCCACATGCTGAGCGCGGCGGTCTTGAGGCTCGGGAGCTTGTAGCTCGGCAGCTCGAGCACCAGGGGCCGCGTCTCGCCCGGCAGGATCGTGCGCTTGAAGACCAGCGCCATGCCCAGCGCCGAGCCGATCCCCAGCACGTACGCGGCCGTGAAGACGAGGCCGGCGAGCAGCGGCCGGTGGGGGAAGAGCAGCGCCGTGAGGATCGCGTACACGGGAATCCGCGCGGAGCAGCTGAAGAGCGGCAGCACGAGAATCGTGACCAGGCGGTCGCGCCAGTCCTCGATGACTCGGGTCGACATGATCGCCGGCACGGCGCAGGCGTGGGCCGAGATCATCGGCACGAAGGCCTTCCCCGGCAGCCCCACGCGCCGCATCATCCGATCCATGACGAACGCGGCGCGGGCCAGGTAGCCGGTGTCCTCGAGCAGCGACAGGAAGAAGAAGAGGATGCAGATCTGGGGCAGGAAGACGAGGACGCCGCCTACGCCGCCGATCACCCCTTCCACCAGCAGGCTCTCGAGGATTCCCGCCGGCACGAGGTCGCCGATCGCCGCGCCGGCCCACGAGAACCCGGCGTCGATCCAGTCCATCGGGTACTGCGCGACCCAGAAGATGAGCGCGAAGACCACGAACATGACCCCGAGAAACGCCGTGACCCCGACCACCGGATGGGTGAGCCAGCGGTCCATGCGGTCGGTGCGCTGGCCGTGGGTCGACGGCCGGCCGGCCGAGCAGCTCACGCCGACCGATTCCGCCCAGTCGAAGCGCGCCTTGAAGGGACAGCCTTCGCAGTCCTCGGCGGCGGGCACGGCACGCGGCCGCGGCGCCCAGGGCCGGACGACGGCCGTCTCGAGGTGAACCTGGAGCTGCGCCAACCCGCGGCCGCTGCGCGCCGCGACCGGCACCACCGGGCACCCCAGCTCGGCGGAGAGGCGCTCGGCGTCGACCTGGATCCCCGCCTGCTCCGCGAGGTCGATCATGTTGAGGGCGATCACGGTCGGCAGGCCGAGCTCCAGCACCTGGCTCGCCAGATACAGATTGCGCTCGAGGTTGGTGGCATCCACGAGCAGCAGGACGAGATCCGGCCGCGGATGCCCGGGCAGCTCGCCGAGCAGGGCGTCGCGGGCCACCCGCTCGTCGGGCGTCGAGCCCGACATGCTGTAGAGCCCCGGCAGGTCGAGCAGCTTCGCCCGGCGCCCGCCCAGCTCGGTGTGGCCGACCCGCCGCTCGATGGTCGTGCCGGGGAAGTTGGCCGTCTTGGCCCGCAGCCCGGTGAGCGCGTTGAAGAGGGTCGTCTTGCCCGCGTTCGGATTGCCGACGAGGGCGACGAGCGTCTCGGGCCGGGCGCCGCGCGCCGCGCCGTCCACGATGGCCGTCTCAGCTCGAATGGCCGTCGCCCTCCGCCGCCATACGCCCGAAGGCGTTGCCGCCGCAGGGCTCGACGAGCACCCGCGCGGCGAGGCGCGCCGACAGACCCAGGCGGGTCCCCAGGACCTTGAGGATCAGCGGATCCCCGGCCCGGACCAGCATGACCTTGCGGCCGAGGCAGACCCCCATCGCCTTGAGCGCATCGACGTCCCCCTCGCCGGGCACGAACTCGCGCACGATGCCGCAATGCCGCGGCTCGATCTCGTCGAGTCGCACCCATTCCGCAACGCTGTCGGCCGCCGGCGCCATCGCTGGCCGCACTCTAGCAAGTGCGGGCCCCGTTGCACCCCCCCGCCGCGGGATGGGCGCCGCGCGTGGCGACGGCGGCACGGCGTTGCGGCGCTCGCTCGGGAGCTTGCGGAGCGCCGCGACGGGCCCGTGCCGTCCGCGCCCTCAGGCGCGGAAGTCGATCCGCCGGCCGAGGCCCCGGCGCCGGGCTTCGTCGTAGACGAGCCGGGCGACGGCGACGTCCTGGATGGCGAGGCCCGTCGAGTCGAAGATGGTGATCTCGCCGTCGTTCTCGCGGCCCGGCGCGGCGCCGGCGACGATCTCGCCGAGGGTGGCGTGGAGGGCCTCCAGGGCGAGCTGGCCGGCGGCCAGCGGGACGTTGATCTCGCCGCCCGCGATCGCCTGGTGGAGATCGTCGACGACGACCTTGCCGGCGCGCAGGATGCCGCCGTCGAGCTCCTGCTTGCCCGGCCCGTCGGCGCCGAGGGCGTTGACGTGCGTCCCCGGCCGGATCCAGTCGCGCTCGACGACCGGGTGGTGGGACGGCGTGGCGGTGCACACGATGTCGCAGCCGCAGGCCTCCGCGGCGCCGGCCGCGCGGCCGCCCGCGTCGGCGGCGAAGGCCTCGGCCGCCTCCGGCTTGCGGTCGTGCGCGAGGACCTCGAGGTCGCCGAAGACGACGCGCAGCGCCGCCAGGGCCGTGGGCGCCTGGACGCCGCAGCCCACGAAGCCCACCGTCCGGCTGCCGGGCCGCGCCAGGTGGCGGGAGGCGACGGCCGCCGCCGCGCCGGTGCGCGCCGCCGTGAGATAGGTGGCGTCCATCACCGCCAGCGGCTCGGCCGTGGCCGCGTCGCTGAGCACGTAGATCCCGAGCACCGTCGGCAGGCCGAAGCGCTCGGGGTTCTCGGGATGGGAGTTGACCCACTTCACCCCCGCCGAGCCGCCGGCGTAGGCCGGCATGGCGCGGAAGTCCCCGGCGTGCTGCGGCAGGTCGAGGTAGACCTTCCCCGGCATCAACGTCTCGCCCCGGCCGTGCGCCGCGAATGCCTCCTCGACGGCCGCAACGGCCGCCTCCATCGTCAGGGCGGAGCGCACCTCCGACTGGGTGAGAAGCAAGGTCTTCACGGCGGGCTCAGTCTACTCCCAGCCGGCGGGCTCATCACCGGCCGGCCCGCATGACAGAGAGGCTCAGGCGACGAACACGCTCGGGCGGACAGTCGCAGAAAAGACTCCAGGCAGGACGACGAGAAGGGGGCTCCGCCGCGCGTGGCGACGGAATTCGACCTCCCGCGCCGCGGCGAGGAACTCGTCGACCGTCCCGTGCCTCTTCACTCCGCCGGCCCTTTCCGGCTACTCGGCGCTCGCCGTGGCGTGGATCTCGAGGAGGATCCGCCGGTTGCGCGGCTTGTTGTCGAAGTCGCACAGCACGATCTGCTGCCAGGTGCCGGTGGCGAGCTCGCCGCCGACGATCGGCACGCTGAGCGACGGCCCCAAGAGCGCCGCGCGGACGTGGGAGTAGCCGTTGCCGTCGTGCCAGCGAAGGTTGTGCTCGTACTCGGCGTCGCGTGGCGCCAGGCGCTCGACCGCCCGCTCGAGGTCGCGGACCGCGCCGGACTCGAACTCGAGGGTGGTGAGCGCCGCCGTCGAGCCGGGAACGAAGAGCAGCGCCCAGCCCTCCTGCACTCCCGACTGCGCCACGAAGCGGCCGACCTCGGGCGTCAGGTCGAGAATGTCCGTCTCCGCGGTCGTCTCGCGATGGAGCATCGTTCTCATGGGTGGGCGACTCGCGCGCCGGGGCGAACCAGGGCGTCCCACGGCGGGCTCACGCCCGTAGAGCGTAGCGCATCTCCGGGCGATCGCGGGGTCCCTCTAGCCCTCATCGGCTCCCCGGTCCGGCTGCCCGCCGCCGCCGGGCCGCGGCTTGAAGTCGGCCTTGTCGAGGCCCAGCCGCTTCATCTTGTCGTAGACCGAGCGCGGATCGAGGCCGCAGCTCCTGGCGGTGGCGGCGATCCGCCCTTCGTAGCGGCGGAGGCGGTCCGCCAGGACGGCGCGCTCGACGGCTTCGAGGGCCTGGCGCCGGACCTCGCCGAGCTTCGCCGTCTTCCAGTCGGGCAGGCTCAGCTGGAGAAACCCGCCGGGGAGCACGTCGGCCGCGGCGGCCCGCTGGCCGACGATGATGGCGGGCAGGTGATCCCGGCCGATGCTCGACCGGTCGCTGAGCAGCGCGGCGCGCTCCATGACGTTGATCAGCTCGCGCACGTTGCCGGGCCACGGGTAATCGACGAGCGCCGCCATGGCGTCGTCCTCGATCGTCCGCGCGGAAACCGTCATCCGGGTGCCGATCCTCTCGAGGTGGTTCACGGCGAGATGCGGGATGTCCTCCCGCCGGCGCCGCAGGGGGGGCACGTCGAGGGTGACGACGGCGAGGCGGTAGAAGAGGTCCTCGCGGAAGCGGCCGGCCGCGAGCTCCGCGGGCAGGTCGCGCCGGGTCGCCGCGATCACCCGCACGTCGAAGAGCATCGAGGTCTCCGCCCCGACCCGGCGCACGGCCTTCTCGTCCAGGACGCGCAGCAGCTTGGCCTGGAGCACGGGCGTCATGTCGCCGATCTCGTCGAGCAGCAAGGTGCCGGCGTGCGCCAGCTCGAAGTAGCCGCGGTGGGCCCGGACGGCGCCGGTGAACGCTCCCTTCTCGTGCCCGAACAGCTCGCTCTCGAGCAGCTCGTTGGGGATCGCCGCGCAGTTGAGGCCGATGAAGGGTCCGGCCGAGCGGCGGCTGGCGGCGTGGAGCGCGCGCGCCATCCACTCCTTGCCCACGCCGGTCTCGCCGGTGATGAGCACCGAGCCGTCGCCCCGCGCCACCTTCTCCGCCAGCCGCAGCGTCTCCGACATCGCCTCGCTGTAGGACGCGAAGTCGCCCAGCCGGTAGTCGGGGCGCAGGTCGCCGCCCTCGACGCGGCGCTTGATGACCTCCTGCCAGCGGGTCACGAGCGCCCTCAAGGTTGCGAGGCTGAGGCCGAGGCCTGGCCGTGGGCACCGGTCTTGCTACAGTGGGAAGCGAACTCCGCTCCCGGGGGCCGCCGATCGTCGGTGCGAGCCTCGAAGGAGCGGCCACGACCACGGGAGATAGAGAAATGGTCCTTCGAACTTCGAGCACGATGGGGCTCGCGCTGGCGGTGGTCCTCGCGGCGCTCGGACAGGGCGCGCTCGCGGCCCAGACGCTCGCCCCGGCGGAGCGCATCCAGGCGATCGAGACGCAGGCCCGGTGGCTCAACGACATCGT
>JAOTWP010000170.1 GCA_029862975.1 Acidobacteriota bacterium | reverse complement strand
GCACCTGGTCGTTGGCCACGTAGACGTCGGTCCAGCCGTCGCCGTCGAGGTCGAGGGCGACGACCCCCAGGGCCCCGCCGGGCTGCTCCTCGATCCCGGCGCGCTTGGAGACGTCCTCGAAGACGCCGCCGCCCAGGTTGCGGTAGAGCACGTCGGGCTCCGGCGCGTAGGCCAGCGGGCCGCAGTAGTCGACCGCCCCGGTCGTCGACAGGCACTCCTTGTGGGTCGCGGCCCGGTAGTCGACGTAGTTGCCGACGTAGAGATCGAGCAGGCCGTCGCGGTCGAGGTCGGCGAAGCTCGCCGAGACGGCCCACCGCGCGTCGCCCACCCGCGCCGCCGCCGTGACGTCGGCGAACGTACCGTCCCCACGGTTGCGCCAGAGCTGGTTCGGCCCGAGGTTGGTGACGTAGAGGTCGACGAACCCGTCGCCGTCGAAGTCGGCGGTGGCGACCCCCATGCCGTACCCGTCGGCCGCCAGGCCGCTCGCCTCGCTCACGTCGACCCAGCGCAGCCCGCCCTCGCCGCCGGCCACGGCGTCGGCGCGCAGCAGGCGGTCGGTGGGGCGGGTCGCCGACTCCGCCTCGGGGCGGCCCGGGAGCCACGACCCCTGAACCAGGTAGAGATCGAGGTCGCCGTCGCCGTCGTAGTCGAGAAGGCCCAGCCCCGAGCCCATCATCTCGGAGAAGTAGAGCTCGCCGACCATGCCGTTGAAGTGCGTGAACTCGAGGCCCGTCGCGGCGCTGGCGTCGATCAGCGTGATGGGCCCCGGCGGCGCCTCCGCGGCGCCGCTCGCGACGGCGGCCAGGAGGCCGAGCGCCGCCGCCGTGGTGCCGGATCTCGATGCGAAGGAACTCATGTGGATTCGGGTGGTCATCTGCCGTCGGGTGCCCAGGCTCGGGAGCCGGACTCGGGAGCCGGTCGCGGGGCGACCCGCTCCTCGACCCGGCGGCCATCCTAGCAAGCGGGAAGCTTCGACCGCGCCGCCCGCGCAGGCCGCCGGACCGGGGCTCCGGCCCGGTCGCTGTGCTACGATCCGGTCGCCGCCGCCCCGTCCGGCAGCTCGTTCGGCAGCCCGTTCGGGCGCGTCGATCCGGGCCGCGGACCGATGGCTGCGACAGCCTCGCTCCCGCCCGCATCCACTCCCCGAGGAGTCCCTGCCGATGAACCGATGTGCACGCACCCTGGCGCTTGGCTGGCTGACCCTGGCGGCCGGCGCGGCGGCGCTCGGTGCGCAGGCCCCGCCCGCGCCGCGCAAGGAGGCCGTTCCCGTCCCGGCCATCGACTGGGGGTGGGAGATGCTGGAGGTTCTCGCTCACGCCCAGGAGCAGACCCGCCCCCGCTTCGACGTCGATCACGACTTCCGCTTCGTCGACCGCCGCGACGCCAGCGGCATCACCTTCGTGCACCGGTGCACCGTGGACTCCGCCAAGTACTACCAGCCCAACCACTACGACCACGGCAACGGGCTCGCAGTCGCCGACGTCGACGGCGACCTGCTCTACGACGTCTACTTCCTCACCCAGTCCGGCGGCAACGAGCT
This sequence comes from Acidobacteriota bacterium, assembly GCA_029862975.1. GTDB lineage: Bacteria > Acidobacteriota > Thermoanaerobaculia > Multivoradales > JAHEKO01 > CALZKB01. The sequence continues at coordinate 5,549 of JAOTWP010000170.1, read as the reverse complement.
GTGGCGCAACCTCGGCGGCGGGCGGTTCGAGAACATCACGGCGCGTGCCGGCGTGGCGCTGGCGGACCGCGACTCGGTGGCCGGCTCGTTCGGCGACGTCGACAACGACGGCGATCCCGATCTGTTCGTGACCTCCGTGCGCGCCGGCAACGTGCTCTTCGTCAACGACGGCCGGGGCAACTTCACCGACGTCACGGCAGAGGCCGGGGTGGCGCACTCCGGGCATTCCTCGGGCGCCGTGTTCCTCGATTTCGACCTCGACGGGTGGCTCGATCTCTTCGTGACCAACGTGGGCGTCTACACGGAGGACCGCCAGATCCCGGGCGGCCACTGGCTGGGTATCGGGCAGGAGGGCGCGGCCAACGCCTTCGACGGCCACCTGTTCCCCGAACGCACCGAGTACAGCATCCTCTACCGCAATCTGGGCGGCGGCCGTTTCGCGGACGTCTCGGAGCGCGTGGGGCTCTCCGAGCCCGGCTGGAACGGAGACGCCACCTTCGTCGACTTCGACGGCGACCGCTACCCCGACCTCTACGTCACCAACATGCAGGGCGACGACCACTACTGGCACAACGAGGGGGGCGAGCGGTTCGTCGAGACGACCGCCGAGCACTTCCCAAAGACTCCCTGGGGCGCCATGGGGATCAAGTTCTTCGACCACAATCAGGACGGCCTCATGGACCTGGTGGTGACCGACATGCACTCCGACATGAGCCGCGAGATCGTGCCCGGCAGCCTCGAGAAGCTCAAGTCGTTGATGCAGTGGCCGGAGGCGACCCTGCAGGGCTCGGAGAACAACCTCTTCGGCAACGCCTTCTACGAGCAGCAGCCGGACGGCACCTGGCGCGAGCGCTCGGACGAGCTCGGGGTCGAGAACTACTGGCCCTGGGGGGTGAGCGTCGCCGACGTCAACGCCGACGGCTACGGCGACATCCTCATCACCTCGAGCATGAACTTCCCCTATCGCTACGGGATCAACACGATGCTGCTCAACAACCGCGGGCGGGGCTTTCTCGACAGCGAGTTCCTCCTCGGGATCGAGCCGCGCTCCGACCTCCCCCGGCGCGCCTCCTACGACCCCCAGCGCCCCTGGCTGGCGACCAAGAAGCCCTGGTTCGAGCTGGCCTGCGGCGGCCCCGACGCCGCGCACCCCCTGTGCATAGGGCGCGGCGGGGACCTCGTCGCGCTGGGCAACCTGGGAACCCGCACGGCGGCGATCTTCGACCTCGACGACGACGGCGACCTCGACATCGTCACCGGCGAGTTCAACGACCGCCCCCAGGTCCTGATCAGCGACCTGAGCGACCGGCGGCCGGTGCGCTTCGCCAAGATCCGCCTCGTCGGCACCGCCTCGAACCGCGACGGCCTGGGCGCCAAGGTCACCGTGGAATCGGGCGGCGCGCGGCTGGTCCAGTACCACGACGGCAAGTCGGGCTATCTGTCGCAGAGCTCGCTGCCGCTCTACTTCGGCCTGGGGGAGGCGCAGGCGATCGACCGGATCGTCGTCGCCTGGCCGTCGGGCCGGGAGCAGGTGGTCACCGACGGACTCGCCGTGGGCTCGCTGATCGAGATCACCGAGCCCTGAGCCCTGGCACCGTCGTGAGGCCCCGCAAGCCATCCTGGGTGGCCCAGTTCCTGATCGCCCGGCGCCTGATCGCCCGCTGCCTGATCGCCCAGTGCCTGATCGCCCTGCCGGCGGCGGCTCCGCTGGCGGCCCGGGACCCGGCGCTCGCCGGCCACGCCGCCGCCCGCCTCGCGCAGCTCGAGGCCGGCCACGGCGCCCACGAGGCGCCCGAGCAGCTCTTGATCCGCAATCTGTCGCGGTACTTCGTGCGCTATCTGCTGCCCTCGGAGACCGAGGAGCTCGGGCGCGTGCTCGGCACGGCGGAGCGGGTCACCGCGAGCGCCGCCGTCGGCCTCTTCGCGACCCTGCAGACGGTCGCCCGGCAGACCGGCCTCGAAGTCATTCCCGCCGACTTCGTCGACGGGCTGATGGCACAGGTCCTGCCGCGCGAAGCCACCCCGTACGGCGAACTGGTCTTCTTCCCGCAACAGCCGCCCACCGGCCGCCTCGTGGTCGAGACGGTCGACCTCGAGGCCTTCGCGGACAGCGGCTTCGCCTGGCAGATCCTCTCGGCCATCGATCCGGCGTCGCTCGCGACGGCCGAAAGCCCGGTGCCGATGGAACCGGAGGCCATCGACGCCTTCCACGCCGGCATCAACGCCTACGCTCTGCTGCTGCTGCGGGTCGCCGGTCTCCACGCCAAGCGCGAGCTCGCCTCCCACGTGCAGACCCGCCACCTGCGCGCGGCGGCCAAGACGCTCGAGCAGGGCGGCGACCCCGCGGTGCAGCCGGCGCTCCGCGTCGTCCTCGACGGTCCGTTCACGGACGTCACGGCCGGCTCGGGAGTGCAGTTCCGCCACGTCACCTCCGCCTGGCTGTCACGGCACCGGCGCTACGGCACGACGGCGCCCACGTTCAGCGGTGGCGGCGTGTCCGCCGGCGACCTCGACGGCGACGGCTGGGACGATCTCGTCTTCTGCGGCGGCCGCGGATGCGCCGCCTTCCGCAACCGGCGCGACGGCACGTTCGCCGACGTGACGGCCGAAAGCGGCCTCGGCGTCGACGGCGAGGCGCGCATGGCGGTCATCGCCGATCTGGACAACGACGGCGACCGCGACGTCTTCGTGACCTACGCCCGCGACACCAACCGGATCTTCGCCAACGACGGGCAGGGAGTCTTTCGCGATGTGACGGCCAGCTCCGGCCTCGAGCGGCTCGGCGACGTCAGCGGCGCTGCGGTGGCGGCCGACGTCGACGGCGACTCGCTCCTCGATCTCTACGTCGGCAACTTCGGCGACTATCTCGGCGGCGCGACCCCCTGGCAGATCCGCGCCGCCGACAACGCCCAGCCCAACCGCCTCTACCGCAATCTCGGCAACCTCCAGTTCGAGGACGTCTCGGCGGCCGCCGGCGTCGGCGACACGGGCTGGTCGCAGGCCCTGTCGCACTGCGACGTCGACGCCGACGGCGACCAGGACCTGTACGTCGCCAACGACTTCGGCCGCAACGAGCTGCTGCTCAACGACGGCGCCGGCCGCTTCACCCGCGCCGGCGCCGCCACCGGCAGCGACGACGAGCATCACGGGATGAACGTCTCGTTCGCCGATCTCAATGGCGACCGGCTGGCCGACATCTTCGTCACCAACATCTGGTCGTGGAGCACCATCGAGCAGCGCATCGACGAATCGAACTCGCTGCTCCTCTCCGCGCGCCGCGACGACGGAGTCGTCTACCACCGTCACGACGATCCGGAGTTTCTCGGCTACGACACCGGCTGGTCCTGGGCCGCCGACTTCTTCGACTACGACCTCGACGGCGACGACGATCTCTTCATCGCCAACGGGTTCACCGACTACCTCACGTTCACGCAGATGCGTCCGGATCCGGCGAACGCCGAGTCCTTCTACCCCACCAACAACGGCAACGAGCCGAACTGGCTGCTGCGCCACGACGGCGGGCCCCTGCGGTTCGTCCGCGTCGCCTCGAGCGTCGAGCTCGACGGCATCAACTCGCGCGGCGCGGCGCTGCTCGACTACGACCGCGACGGCGACCTCGACCTCGCGCTCTCCACCTTCCACGACGCGGCCCGCCTGTTCCGCAACGACGCGCCGGCGCCGGGGGCCGGCTGGCTGGCGGTCGAGCTGGTCGGCGATCCGGGGCGCGGGGTCAACCGCGACGCCGTGGGCGCGCAGGTCGTCGCCGCGGACGGGGCCGGCCTCCAGGTCTGGCGCGCGGTCACCGCCGGCGACGCCTATCTGAGCCAGCAGTCGCTCGCCCTCGAGTTCGGCCTCGGCGCGGCCGCCGCCGTCGACCTCGAGATCCTCTGGCCGGGGGGAGAGAGGCAGACCGTCGCGGCGGTCCGCGCCAACCAGAGGATCCGCATTCGCCAGGGGCTCAGTGGCTACGAGACGCTTTCGCTAGAGTAGCCGGGACTCGTGACCGGCCGCCACCTCATCGCTCTCGCCGCCCTGCTCTGCGCCGCCTGCGGCGGCCGCGGCGGAGCCGTGCCGCGGCCGGCGGCCGCCACGGGCCTCGAGGCGACCTACCGGGAGGCCGCGCGGCTGCGCGGCGCCGCCCTGGCGGCCATGGACGGCGAGGATTGGGCGGCGGCGATCGAGCTCTGGGCGGCGCTCGAAGAGATCCTGCCCGACAACCTGATCGCGCCGCTCGACCTCGCCGTCGCCCACCTGCAGGCGGGCGAGGTGGATGCCGCCGAGCGCGCCGCCGAGCGCGCCCGGCAGCTGGCCCCGGACAACCCCCTGCTGCTCTACGCGCTGGCGCGGATCTACGACGCCCTCGACGACCGCGACGCCTGGGAGCGCACCCTGGACCACTACGCGAGCGTCCATCCCGGCGACCCGCGGCCCTACTTCCTGCGCCTGCGCGCGTTCGAGGAGAGCGGCGACGGGGACGCCGCGTACCGCGCCGCCGAGGCGGCGGTGGACCGCGACCCCGAGAACCTCGTGCTGCTGGCCGACCGCCTGGCGACGGCGGCCCAGGCGGGCCTCGGCGCCGCGACCGAGGATGCCCTCTACGCCGTCGAGGATCGCCTCGGCGGCTTCGACGACGTGCTCGAGAGCCAGGCCGAGGATCTGCGCGCCGCCCTGCTCGCGGGCGAGACCAGGGGCCTCTACCCGCGCGCCCTCGGGATCCGCAACATCCTCCGCCCGAGCGAGCTCTACCGCCAGAATCTCATTCCCCTCGCCGGCTCCCTGGGCCCGCGGGGAGCCTTCGTGCAGCTCGATTTCGAGCCGCCGCTGCCCAAGTCGATCCAGGGCGGGCAGGACATCGCCATCGCCTTCGTGGAGGTCCCGGCGGCGGCGGCCCCCGCGCCTCCCGCGGAGCTGCGCTCGCCGCTGCGGGTCGACGCCACGGCGGACCGCGACACCCTGCTCGCGGACTCCACGGCCGGCCTCGTGCGCCTCACGGAGACGGACGGGCGCTGGCGCTCCGATCCCGTGAGCGAGCTGCCGGCCGATCGCGTCTGGAGCACCCTCGACTTCGACCAGGACGGTCGCTCCGACCTCCTCGTCGAGCGCGACGGCACTCTGGCGCTCCACGGCACGGCGACGGACTCGCCGGCGATCGTGACTCCCGGGGCCCCGATCCTCGGCGTCTACCCCGTCGACTGCGATCTCGAGGGGGACGTCGATCTCGTCGTGGCCACGGCGACGGGCCCGCGCTACCTGCGAAACAACGGCGACGGCACCTGGCTCGAGGAGCCCGCGATGATCGCGGCGATCGCCGGCGAGACGGTGACCGCCCTCGCCTCGGCCGACTTCGACGACGACGGGGACCTCGATCTCGCCGTCGCCACGGGGGACGGTCTGCGGCTGCTCTCGAACCCCCGCTCCGGAGCGCTCGAGGACGTCTCGGCGAGCTGGGGTCTCGAGCTGCCGCGCCTGGGCGGCGCCCGGCTGGAGGTCGAAGACTTCGACGGCGACGGCCGTTTCGACCTCCTCGCCTGGAGCGACCGGGCGGCCGT